>JAGAAC010000005.1 GCA_017615475.1 Clostridia bacterium | reverse complement strand
GCCGGTGTTGTTGACAACGCTGCTGAAGCCCGGACCATTCACAAGTTACTGCCTTACAAATAAGCCAATTCACCGGCAAGGAGGAAAACAAACATGGCACGCATTAAGAGGGCCGTTAACGCCCATAAGAGTCGCCGCAAGGTTATGAAGCTGGCGAAAGGCTACTGGGGAGCTAAATCCAAACAGTACCGCGCCGCGAAAGAACAGGTTGCCCGCAGCCTGCGTTACGCGTTCATCGGACGTAAACTCCGCAAGCGCGATTTCCGCCGTCTGTGGATCACCCGTATCAACGCTGCTGCCCGTCTGAACGGCATGAGCTATTCCACGTTCATCAACGGCCTGAAGAAGCAGAACATCGAAGTGAACCGCAAGATGCTGGCCGACCTGGCTGTGAACGATGCCGCCGGCTTTGCCAAGCTCGTTGAGATCGCCAAGCAATAATGCAATAAAAAAGCGCCTGTACAGGCGCTTTTTTCATATCATTTCAGGGTTCCGTTCACCGCGGGATCCGTTGAGTCAATTCCTGTGAAGCACTCCGGAAATAAACCGGCGGTGCTTCTTTTTTTACCGGCTGCCTCCAGGTGGGTTAGGTCCCCTAGTTTTGTCATCCGGAAGGATACCTCGCCGCGGATTCTTTCTTCGGTAACGATCTCCGTTACGGAAGAGGGAAGGCAGAGCGTCTTGTGCCAGAGCACCATGGGAGAGATATCCGTGAGATAGGCAAGGACGGCCATGGAAATACCGAAGTGGCAGAAGAGGGCAAGGGAGAAATCCCCGTTCTGTTCACAGCGCCAGACAGGACCGTCCTTGACATATCCGTAACGGCCGAGCAGTTCGTCCACGCCGTCCGTAGTCTGTTTCCAGATTTCCCGAACGTCTCCGCCGGAGAATACGGGTGCGTCGCACCAGGTGCGGATATCTGTTACGCCGGGGAAAGCGGTCCAGATACGGGGCTTGACATCCCAGGCAACAATCCTGCGCCGGCCGGTTTCCGGATCCGGGTAGGAACCCATGAACTCATGAAGCCAGGGAAGCACTTCAGCCTGACGGTGAAGCTTCTGCAGTGTGTAAGCTGCTGTATCCCTGGCACGGCCCAGGGGGGAGACAAAGAAATCACGGATATTGTATTGAACAAGACGCCGGCTCAGGAGTTCCGCTTCCACACGGCCCTTCGGTGTGAGAGAGTCCACGGTGTAATCAGGTTCAGCATGTCGGATCAGGAGTATACGCAAGACAAAAACACGACCTTCCGGTTGATCATTTCAGGTGAGTCCTATTGTAGCTGTTCCGACAGATGCGCGCAAGACAAACGAAAGACAAAACACAGCGGTTTCGGTATCGGTTGACGGGTTAATCATATGTATCATATAATAATCAGGATAGTGTAAAACATCATGTGCCGACCCGTTCATAATGGAGGGAACTCCCGTGCTGAAACGACTGACGGCATTTCTGCTGGTGCTGGTTCTGCTGTTTTCCTGTATGCAGATTGTCCGGGCGGAAAAGGTTCAGACGCTCAAAAAAGGTTCACGAGGCGCCGCGGTGAAAACGCTGCAGACGGCACTGAAGGACCTTGGCTTCTATAAGGGGAAAATAGACGGTATTTTCGGAAACGGAACCCGGAATGCCGTAAAAGCCTATCAGCGGAAAAACGGCCTGAAGACGGACGGTGTTGCGGGGCCGAAGACCCTCGGAAAGCTGTATGCCAAAGCGGAAGACGGTGATCCGGGGGACACTCCGGCATCAGGTACAGATTCGCCGTCTGGAACAGATCCGGCAGCAGGCAGCGTAATCTTACCGGATGAAGTGAATGCTTTCCTGCAATCCCTGAAAAAAAGCAGCGGAGCAATATGCGGTACACTTGTTCTTTCCCGGGAAGGGAAAACCTTTCTTACCTGGTCTTTCGGAGGTGCGGACGAGAATACCTGTTTCAGGATCGCATCGATTACAAAATGGGTGACGGCCATCGGCCTGATGACCCTCTTTGACCAGGGAAAGCTGGATCTGGATAAGGATATCAGTACATACCTGGGCTTTAAGGTCCGGAATCCGGCATTTCCGGATACGCCGATTACTGCCAGGATGCTGCTGAGCCACACCTCATCCCTGTCAGCGGACGCATCGAACTATCATCCGGACTGGGCCAGAATCGGGAAAAAGGGATATGATCCGATTTTCGATGAATCCATAGAGCCGGGAACGGTTTATGTATATGCGGATTATAACGGCGCGCTTTTCGGATGCCTGATTGAGGCCATTTCAAAGCAAAGCGTACAGAATTATCTGAGCCGGACCGTCTTCAAACCTCTCGGTCTGACTGCGGCATATTCTCCCAAATTCCTGCCCTCAGGCACTGTTTCCCGGGATCTTCTGAATCCGAACGGGAGGGTTCAGATCTCTGTGCAGAAAGACAGGAACCGCGCCTATAACAACAAGGCGGATCCGAAGGGCAACAACGGATATACCGTCGGGAAACTATATATCAACGCGGATTCACTGACAAAACTGGCGCAGATGATGCTCAACGGCGGTGAACTGAACGGTGTCCGTATCCTGAAGGAGAATACCGTGAAACTGATGGAAGCGGATCAGCCGCTGCCGGCAGAAAGCAGGTACGGATTAAGCACGGCCCGGCTGACCGGATTTGACCGGGGAACCTGGTACGGCCATCAGGGCAGATACAGCGGGTTATCCTCCAATGTCTATTATCAGCGGGAAACCGGTATCACCATGGCACTGATCATGAACGGATATGACTACAAGCTCGTGGACAATGTGGTCCAGCCGGCCGTAAGCATCCTGACGAATATGGAAAAGCTGGAGACGCTTTGCCTCGGGAAGGAATCGGGAAGCTGAACAGGAAGAGTCTGCAGACAGCAGCCAATCAACCATAAAGGAGTGAAAGCAAGTGTTCAAATTCTGGGGAGACGGCTCTCAGGAAGCCATGGATCTGGTGAATGCCATCCGGGTCCGCAGCACAGAAAACTTCAACTGGACTTTCATCTTTATCCTGTCAGTGGTTTTTTACGTCTATTGGACAGAAATCCACAGGAAGCACACCGAGGTGGTCTGCGCCGGCCTGGCCCTTTACGGGGTGCACTGGCTGTATGAGATCTGCAATGCGGTCATCGGAAGGATCACCGGTTATCCGCTCTGGTCTGTCAGCAATGAATCCACCACGTTTATCCTCCTGATCGGTGTGTGCTGGGAGCTTTCCATGATGTTTTCCATCGCTGGCATGATCTCCTTCAAGATGCTGCCCCAGGACCGGACAAAACGGTATTTCGCGCGGAACGGCAAAGGCGGCATATCCTGCAAACTGGCAGGTGCACTGGAGATGGCCCTGCTGTTTGCACTGGTGGAGTCCTTCCTTGCGGCAACAAGCAATCATTCCTTCATCTGGGTTTACAAATGGTGGGGAGTGATTCCGGTATTCATTACCACCTATATTCCTTTCTTTATCGCAAGCAACTATGTTCCGGACATGGAACCGCGGAAACGCGCGGGATTCCTCGCAGGCCTCTGGGGACTTGTCGGCCTGCTGCTCATTATCCTGATTCCGCTTGGAATCATCTGATCCGGAGAACGGTATGTGCGGACGTTATGTGATCGAACCAGTGGATCCTGCCATTGTTGAAATGATCCGGGAAATCAACAGGACAAAACTTGCGGAGATGTTTACCGCGGCAAAACAGCCTCCGATTGCCGGGGGCGGAGAGATTCTTCCGTCGAATGTGGTTCCGGTGGTCGCCAGCAGCAAAACCGGTGAAAAGCGCGTTTTTCCGATGAAGTGGGGATTCAGCCGAAACTCCGGAGCCGGACGCCGGGGGACGCTGCTGATCAATGCCAGGGCTGAGACAGCCGCGGAGAAGCAGACTTTCAGGGAAGCCTGGCAAAAACACCGGTGTGCGGTTCCCGCATCCGGATATTTCGAATGGGAACACGATGCGGAAAAAAAGCCGGGGAAGAAGTATGTGATCCGGCCGGAAGGAAAGGAACGTGTCTGGCTGGCCGGACTGTACAGAATGGAAGAGGGTATCCCTGCGTTTGTGATCCTGACCCGGCCCGCAGACGCTTCACTGGCCTGGATGCATGACCGGATGCCTCTCATGCTGCCCGATGAGGAGGTCGGACAGTGGATTAATCCGGAAAAAGAACCGGAAGCCATTGTCAGGAACTGCCTGACCCGGATGCGGTGGGAACAGGCCGGATAATGATAAAAACAATCTATTCCGGAGTGTGATATTCATGCCATGGTACTGGATCCTGATCATTCTGTCCGCCATTGTCGGCCCCTTTGAAGCCATGCATGCACTGAACAAGGCCAGGCAGAACCGGGCCGATGCGGAACGAAGAAACCGGGAAGAGAAAGATGAGAAACCGCAATGAATTACGTATACCTGCTGCGCTGCGGAGATGACAGCCTCTACTGCGGGTGGACCACGGACCTGGAAGCGCGGGTGGAACAGCACAATCTCGGGCGCGGTGCAAAGTATACCAGGTCCAGGCTGCCTGTCCGGCTGGTCTGGTATGAAACGTATGAAGACAGGCATGAAGCCCTGAGCCGGGAATGGCATCTGAAGCGGATGAGCCGCGAACAAAAACTGAAGCTGATTACCGGCACAGCAGAAGGAAAAAAGAAACCGGACAGGGAATAAAAAAGGAAAATGCAGACACAGCATGAAAGGGGGCGGCAGGGAATGACGGATATTATTTCCTACCGCCTTTCTGCTGAAGGCCTGTGGGGATATTCCTACTATCTGGGCAGCGAAAAAATCGGTGAGACAACATGCCTGATCAGCACTTCCTCCACGGTGCGGGTGACCGGTGAGGACATCGCCTGGTACAGCCAGTTCAAGATTGATACGGACATTGTACCGGGAGTCAGCAGGCGGATTAAGGACAACCTGACAGGAGAGGAACTGTACAGGATTATTTTCTGGCAGCCCGGGCTCTATGAGTTTTCCGCCCGTACGGACACAGGAGGCTGGTCCATGACAGTCGAGGAACGGAACGGAATGTATATATTTGGCAGAAGCGGTATGCCGGTTTCAGCCATTACGGAAAGAATCACTGAAACCGACTGGGTTCCGCCGTCAGCACTGCAGACAGAGCCGGCCTTTCAGACCCGTTTTTTTGAACAGGAGGACAGTCCCGGTTTCCTGATGATGGTTTTATCCTTTCCCGCGCTGAAAATGATATAAAAGGGTGAAACAAGGGGGCACCGGGAAAAGCGGCCCCCTTTCCGAATAAAGGAACGCCTCCTGAGGCAAAAAGAAGAAATGCCCGGTACAGGATGCCGTGAAAATAAAGAAGGATCTTCCTCTGCCGGGAACTGAAAGGGGCCCGGGTGCCTGACGGAAAATTCTTGACAGCACAGATTCCTTAGATTTATCATAATATTAGTACGTACAACCGGAGGAACTGCGATGAAAACAGGTGCCTTTGTAACCGGAATATATCCGAATTACCTGGCAGAAGCAGGAATAAGCGATGAAAAAGCGGCGGAAAAAGTCAGGCAGGCTTTTGACACGATCTTTTTTGATCCTGAAGAAAACTTCTGCCATCATACAGATGAAGATGCCTGGTGCATGGTGGATACCGGGAACATCGATGCCCGGACCGAAGGCATGAGCTACGGCATGATGATGTGCGTGCAGATGGACCGGAAAGATATATTTGACAAACTGTGGACCTTTTCAGAACGGTATATGCTGCTGAAAGACGGCCCCCACGCCGGCTATTTCCGCTGGTCGGTCCATATTGACGGCTCTTCCAACTCCGACGGTCCCGCCCCGGACGGAGAGGAATACTTTGCGATGGCACTGTTTATGGCAGCGGCCCGCTGGGGCGACGGAGAAGGCAGTTTCAACTATACCGCCCGGGCACGGGAAATCCTCCGGCATGCTGTTCATCAGCATGAGCTTGCCGAAGGCGGGGAGCCCATGTGGGAACCGGAAAACGGATATATCCGTTTTGTGCCCGGAATGAAGATTTCCGATCCCAGTTATCATCTGCCGCATTTTTATGAACTGTTTGCCCTGAAAGCGGATGAGGCGGACAGACCGTTCTGGAAATACGCGGCGGAACAGAGCCGGAAATACATAGCCCTTTCCGCTGAACCGGTTACGGGGTTAAGTCCGGAATATGCCGACTATGAAGGGAAAACCGTACTGCTTTTCCGGAAACCGTGGGTTTATTATTCCGATGCGTACCGGGTGGCTGAAAACATCGCGCTGGACTGTGTATGGTTCGGGAAAAATGAAACCCTGGCCGAAATTGAAACACATATCCAGGACTTTTTTGCCACGCAGGATATGAATGACCTTCGCGCCTATGAACTGGACGGAAAAGCCCAGAGTGAACCGGCCATGCATCCTACGGCCATCCGGGCGGTGCTCGGCGCGGCATCCATAGCCAGTCAATCCGGCAGCCGGCTGCGCTTCCTGAAGGAGTTCGCGGAGCTTCCGATGCGCAAAGGTGTCCGGCGGTATTACGATAACTGCCTGTATTTCTTCTGTCTGCTGATGCTGACAGGCAACTATAAAATCTATCTTTGAGGAGGTCCCCTATGATCTATTACGTCAATGCAAACGCCCCCAGGGAAGGCGATGGCTCCAAGGAAAGACCATTCCGCCGGATCAATGACGCGGCAAAAACAGCCCGGCCCGGAGATGAAGTGGTTGTTGCTCCCGGTATATACCGTGAATATGTCAATCCCGTTTACGCCGGAACGGAGGAAGCAAGGATCACCTACCGGAGTGAAAAGCCGCTGGGAGCCGTGATTACGGGAGCGGAACTGCTGACCGGATGGAAGAAGGTCAGGGGAACCACCTGGACTGCCCGGGTGAACAACGGAATCTTCGGAGCCTATAATCCCTATAAGGAAGTTGTATGCGGAGACTGGTATTTTTCTCCCGTGATCCGTCATACAGGTTCTGTATACCTGAACGACCTGGCGATGTATGAGTGTTCTTCCCTGGAGGAATGCGAAGCCGGGAAACCGGATCCCCATGCCTGGACACAGGAGGAAGCAAAATACCTGTGGTATACGGAGCAGGACGGCGACGAAACTGTACTGTATGCAAACTTCCACGGAAAGGATCCGAACAAACAGAAGGTGGAGATCAGCGTCCGCCGGAACTGCTTCATGCCCGATAAAACCGGCGTCGGTTATATTACGGTCAGCGGGTTCCTGATCACCAAGGCAGCCACGACCTGGGCGCCTCCAGCCGCATACCAGGACGGTATGATCGGACCGCACTGGTCCCGGGGATGGATCATTGAAGACTGTGAAGTCAGTAACAGCCGCTGCTGCGGCATATCCCTCGGTAAATATCTGGATCCTGAAAATGACATGTATTTCTTCCACAAGAAAGTCAAGAGCCCAACCCAGATGGAGCGTGACGCGGTCTGCCGCGGACAGTATCACGGCTGGCTGAAGGAGAAGGTGGGCGGCCATATCATCCGGCGCTGCAATGTGCATCACTGCGAACAGACGGGTATTGTCGGCCGTATGGGCGGCGTGTTCTCCACGATTGAAGACTGCCATATTCACCACATCTGCAACAGCCAGCAGCTTGGCGGTGCGGAAACCGCCGGTATCAAGCTGCACGCGGCAATCGACGTGACGATCCGCCGCAATCATATCCATCACTGCATTATGGGCGTGTGGCTGGACTGGGAAGCCCAGGGCGCGCGGATCAGCCAGAACCTGATGCATGACAACTGCAGACCGGAGGGCAGGGAACAGGCCCGCGGGGCGATGTTCTCCACCGATATCTTCATTGAAGTCGGCCACGGCCCCACGCTGATTGACAATAATGTGCTGATGAGCCCGGTCAGCATCACCATTCCTTCTGAAGGTATTGCCTGCGTCCACAACCTGATCCTGGGCGGATTCAGCCTGATCAACAGCGGTGTGGACAGCGTGGTAAACGGCCAGCGGGAACCCCGGTACACACCTTATCATATCCGCCACAGGACAGAGGTGGCCGGCTTCATGACGATCCTGCACGGTGATGACCGGATCTACAACAACCTGTTTATCCAGGCCTATCCGATCCAGGATAAGGAGAGAAAACCCACGGACGCTGAATACCAGACTGTGGGTACCGCTCCCTTTGATATCTTCCCGACCTATGAAGAGTGGTTCGCGCCTTTTGTTCCCGGGGCAAAGCCTGACATGGGCGCGCTGGCCAATGTGCATTTCGGCCACCTGCCCGTATGGGTTGACGGTAATGCCTACTTCAACGGCGCGACTGTCTGCAAGCATGAGAAACACAAGCTGTCAGACAAGCGGTCCAAAGTCACCATCGCGCTGGAGGAGAAAGACGGCAAGTACAGCCTGAAGACCAACGTGTATACAAAGCTGAAAGACTTTAAGGACGGGATCATCTGCACGGAGATACTGGGCAAAGCCTTCGAGCCGGAACAGCGGTTTGAGAATCCGGACGGAACAGATATCGTGTTCGACCGGGACTACTTCGGCAGCCACCGCGGAACGGAAACCATTCCGGGACCTTTCGCAAGTGCCGACGAAGCGGAAAAAATCCTGTACTGAAAAAAAGCCATGAGAAAAGCCCCCGCTTTTGCGGGGGCTTTTGGTATGCCCGGCAGGATTCGAACCTGTGACCTTCAGAGTCGGAGTCTGACACTCTATCCAACTGAGCTACGGGCACTCAACGCGGGATATTTTATCCTTTTCGGGACAGATTGTCAAGGCTTGGTTTTCAGGAAAATCCAGTAATAACGGGGCACAAGGGATCTTATAAGCGTTTGCGAAGGGTTCCACCGATTTCAAAGGCGGTGGTGTCGCCGACCTTCCCGCTGAGACGGTATTCATTATCCTTCAGGATGCGGCGCAGGGTGACGACATGACCGGGAAGCACTTCGTGGTTATAGTTCAGAATGATGTGTTCCGGTTCATATTCCGTCATAATATCCACACCCAGCGTATTGCAGAGCCAGTCAGCGTAGCGGGTGTTGTTGACATGACCGTTAACATCCAGGTCGGTGTAAACGGGACGGTATTCACTGACAAATTCCTCCCCCTGGAGATTGCCGACCGTGGCCGGGAGATTCATAGGGACAGACAGGTCCTTGTTGTCAGGAATCAGCTTACCGATTTCGCCGGGCGGCAGCATCCGGCGGGTGGTCATATCCAGCAGCAGCCAGAGGGTACCGGCTTTTCCGATCATTTCACCATGGGCATCCGTAAAGACATAATACCGCGGGAAAAAGCAGATACGGGTCGGAGTCGGGAAGGTGTGAACGGTAATCTGCTCGCCGACTGCGGGATAGCGGTCCATATGGAGCTCACAGCGGGCGATGACCCAGACCGTATTCTTCCGGATCAGCTCGTCACGGCCGCAGCCGAGAAGAATACTGTGGGCGCCTGCCGCATCCTGCATGGTTTCGAGGATAGCACTGGGACGCCATTTTTCATTCAGGTCGCAGTCCCTGGGCCGCAGGGTAAAGGTTTCATCATAGGTGTTATACATGGTGGTTACCTCCGGACACCCTTTTCAAGGGAGTAAAGATAATCCGTCAGATCCGTAAACGGATCCAGGGGGGAATCTTTTTTCAGGTAAAGAGGATGGTGCGGGTGGCCTGCCTTGCTGCGCGGACCGGCTGTGTACCACCTGGCGCCGAAACGCCGGCCTACAGAAGCCATATCCAGTACACAGCCGGGAAGATAAGGACGCTTTTCGATGATGGATCCCCAGGCGGCCCATAGATCGGGCGGCGAGGAAAACTGAGAGAGAAGCCAGTCAAAGGCCTTCATGTTTTCCCTGTGCAGTACGGGGTTGAGCTCTTTTTCCATATCATCCGGATCGGTGGCACGCTGGGCATAAACGTTGAACATGATAAAGGAATCATAGCCGTTATGCAGGGCGATACGTTCGGCGGATTTCAGGGTGTTGTCAAGCCGGTCCGGAATGGCAGTGGAGGGGTTGATCCCGATGCAGACAAGCGGATGAGAGCCCCTGGTACCGAGAATATACCGGTATTCGCTGTAGTGATCGGGTACATATATCCAACGGCCGCGGTCAAAATCCGCGGCAGTGGGAATGAGTGCTTCCTCAAAAGGGAGCACTCCGGCATGTGCTGTATCAGATGACGGGATGTGACGCATAATCAGGAAAGAGGCCGGATCAGAATCAGGGGCGTGAGTTCATCCCCCTGACCGGAAGGATTGTCTGCCATGGCGTCCTGAATCTCATCATCGGTCAGCGGGAAATCATCACATTTACCGAGCTGGTTCTGGTCGATATCATTGGCGTCCATCAGAACAACGGGAATCCCGGTGCCCTTTTCGAGACGGTTGCAGAGTTCCACCGGGTTCGGAGGATTGATGAGGGCAAGCTCCTTGTACCGGTCAAAACTGGAACGGAAATAGAAGCCGTCAATTCCGGCAACGCCCTTACCGCAGATCTTATAGAAAAGGCCGTGCACACCGAAAGGCCGGGTTACGGCGCTGACAACCGCGGCGAAGAGCACCCGGGGCAGGCCGCACATATCAATCACCAGCTGAAGCTTGTAGGGTTCATGCATTCCCACACCGGTTTCATTGATGCCGGCGAAGGGGGCGAGCTTCCTGGCCCAGAAGCCCGGATGGACTTCCTCTTTGGTTTTGACATTCTTTGTACACATGGCCATGACCTTGGCGCCGAAGGAAAGAACATCCCCGTCCTGCGCAAGGGGCAGCACATACCGGCGGACCAGTTCCGCCTGATCTTCACCCACTTCGACAAAATGGGTCTGGATGGCAAAGCGGTCATACCGACGGCCGTTTTTCCCCGTCAGGGTTCCGCGGTCAAAATAGACAATCCCGTCTTTTTCACGACGCTGATCATCCAGGTTCCTGGAAGGAATGATGCCCATAAATCGACACCTCCGAACATGTTTTGAATCCAGTAATTCATTATAGTTACATAGCTATAGTATGTCAATGCGGAGATACGCGGTATATATTGTGCTTTTAGCAGAACTGGGGTATAATAAATCAGTTGTGAATGTATAATGAAGAAATAATCACAACGATTTCAGGACATACCGCATCTGTTATACAGGCCGGCGGTTGTGAAAGGATGAACAGGCAGATGAATCATCGCGCAGCGGAGCAGGCGGTCATTCTGATTCCTTCGCTGGAACCGGATGAGAGGCTTCCGGCTTATATCCGGGAACTGAAGGAAGGCGGATTCGCCCATATCGTGGTGGTGGATGACGGATCGGGAGAAGCATACCGTTCCATCTTTGATTCCGTTGACGCGGTGGAGGACACGGTGATCCTTCGCCATGAGGTGAATCAGGGCAAAGGCGTAGCCCTGAAAACAGGATACCGGTATATACTGGAAAACCTGCCGGATATTACAGGGATTATCACGGCGGATGCAGACGGACAGCATACAGTGAAGGACTGCCTTCACCTGGCGGAGGAACTGAAGCAGGGGAAAAGGGCTCTGTATCTCGGCAGCCGGGATTTTAACCTGGACTGCATTCCGCCCAAAAGCAGGAGCGGCAACAAAATCACCTCCCGGATCTTCCAGCTGCTGTACGGACAGTATCTGCCGGATACCCAGACCGGCCTGCGGGCTTTCCGCAGGGAAGAGCTTCCTTTTATGATGGATGTGGAAGGCGAGCGGTATGAATACGAGATGAAGGTGCTGATTGCCTGCTCCCGGGCAAGGATTCCGATGATCCCGGTGGGCATTGAGACAATCTATGAAAACAATAATGAAGGAACGCACTTCCATCCGATCCGTGACAGCTGGCGGATTTATAAGGTGATATTCGGAAGCTTCTTCAAGTTTATGGCATCCAGCCTGAGCTGTTTTGCCGTGGACCAGGGAATTTTCAATCTGCTGAATGTTATCGTGTTTGATAACGAAATCAGGAAAAGCGCATCCATTACCCTGCTCTGCACGGTGATTGCGCGCGTCATCAGCGCGACGATGAATTATCTCATCAACCGGAATATTGTTTTCAACGGAAGAGGGGACGCCGGGAAGTCTTTCCTGCGGTATATCGTTGTATGTGCGGGTATCATGCTGCTGAGCGCGTGCGGCACATGGCTTCTCGGCCAGACCGGTATGAGCAGCACGGTGGCCAAACTGATTACGGATTTTGCCCTGTACTTTGTGAGCTTCCGCGTGCAGAAAGAGTGGGTGTTTAAGGAGGACGTGACGCATGAGTGAAAAACTCTTTGAGTTTTCCGGCGTGACGGTAACCGTGACAGGCGTATATGGTACCCTGTCGGTGATAGTGCTGCTCCTTTTCATGACATGGTGGCTGCTGAACAGAAAAAAAAGAACCGGCCAGCCGGTTTTCGCGGGGCAGGTGATGAACGGGATCGGCTTCGGACTGCTTCCGGCCCTTGCTTTTCTGAAAGCATTCCAGGATATTACAACCGGTAAGGGAGCAAAGGTGACAGATCCGCTTCCGCTGATCCGGTGGCTGACTGAAGACGGATGTTACCGGCCGATGCGGATCGAAACAACGGCGGCAATCGGCCTGTTTGCGCTGCTGTGCCTGTGGCTGATCCTGCGGAAGGAAGAGTTCCCGGATAATGGAGACCTGCTGATGATTACGGTATGCATGTGGTCCGCCATCCGGCTGGTGACGGAGGATTTCAGGCTGGAACCGCAGATCCTCTTTCACATCACTTCCTGTGTGACCATGCTGTTCTGCCTGATCGTGTGGATTATCAGGAGATCAAAGATCTGCAGGATGCCACTGCGTACGGCTGCCGACCTGACAGCGGTCAGCCTTTGCATTGCGGTCAATCTCCTTACAGCAACCGGAACACTCACCGCAGGAAGCGGCATCGCCGACTTTGCGGTCAAGACCGGCAGTGCCTTGCTGGCACTGATCCTGACGCTGATCGTGGGCGGAGACGTACGGAAACTGAAACAGCGCGCTGATCAGCCAGGCTGACGGTTCGGACAGTTTGTTTTCGGACAGCGGCTGCAGGTATCCAGATCGATCTGATCGCCCGGGATCATCATTTCGATAAACCTCGGATTACCGCCTGGCTGTTCCTGTAACCCCAGGCGGGAAAAGAAGCCGGTCAGGTCCGCAGGACTGATGAGGCGGACTTCGCGGGCAGAATGGCTTTGCGCCTTATAGAGCAGAAGCCGGAGCACCAGATCTCCCAGATGCCTGCGGCGGTATTCCTCCAGGACAGCCAGATCGCCGAGCCAGAAGGCGCCGTCCTGCCACCAGATACGACCGGTGGCGGCCGGAACGGAATCCGAAAGGACCAGAACGTTCCAGCTTTCAGCATCCCGCACATCCGTTCCGCGGCCGAAAACGGCCTCACGAACCGGAAGAAGGAGCGAGAGATCTTCACCGGGAGCTAACCATTTACCCTGTACCATACCAATACTCCTTAAAATGATAAGTTTCTGACCTGAATAACGGACAGGAGGGATAAAAGACAGATGGATAAGATAAAAATCGAACGGATCAACGAGCTGGCCAGAAAGAAAAAGGCCGGCGGACTGACCGCGGAGGAAACGGAGGAGCAGGCAGCGCTCAGGCGCGAATACCTTGCCGAATACCGGGAAAATATGAAAGCCATGCTTGACAGCCTTGTGATCCAGGAGCAGGACGGAACGCGCCATGCCCTGAAGCAAAAAGACAATCCGGCCGTTCAATGATACGGCCCGCAGGCATGAAAGTCAACTTGTCAAAGGTTTCCCGTTCGGATATAATCTTTTGTTGTTTTCAGAAATAACCGCAACATGATTTCGAAATGAAAGGAAGGCAATTACAATGGCTGATAACGAAATGAACAACATGGAAGAGGATATTATTGTTTTCGAGGATGAGGACGGCAATGAATACAATTATGCCGTGGTGGATTACCTGTTCTACAACGGAGATGAATATGCCCTGCTGACTGAGGTGACCGATGAGGAACCGGAGGATGAAAAGCAGGAATGCATTGTTTGCAGGATCGTAGCAGAAACCGATGAAGACGGTGAAGAAACAGAAAGCTTTGACCTGGTGGAGGATGATGCCCTCGGCCAGAAACTGGTGGAGATTTTCAATACCAAGATGGCTGAAGAAGAGGAAGAGGACGAATGATGATGAAACTGCCTGTAAGAATCCTGCTGATTCTGCTGTGCGCCGCGATGATACTGCTGCTGCCTTTTACGATCTCCTCTCCAAATCTGCTCAATGACGTCAAAATGGAGCTGATGAACGACGGGACGGAAGTCATCGATTTCGGCAGACTCCTGTTTTCCACCGCCAAAGCGGAGGAAAGCGAAGAGGATACCCTGGAAGTGGAGGAAGTGATCGAGGGTGAACTCTCGGTCAGTCCGGAATGGGCTCTTCCGCTGGATTTTACTCCCGGACAGGAACCGAAGGCAGATGCATTCAGCGAGAATACCTATGAGGATGACTCCATCCGCGTGAAGCTGGAAGAGCAGTCCATGGAAGACGGAACAAAGATATTCGTTGCCTATGTGCAGATTGCTGATCCTTCCCAGCTGCGTACGGGGGTAGCCAATCCGGACAAACCCAGTTCCACCCGGACAAAAACCGTGAAGGCCATGGCAAAAAACTATAACGCCGTGATTGCCCTGAGCGGTGACAACTACGTGGATAATCCGAAAAAGACCACCTTCGAATACCGGATGACCCAGAAAATCCGCAGTTCATCAAACAAGCTGAAAGATATCCTGATCATTGATGACCAGGGGGATTTCCATCTGTTCATCAAATCCGAGGGAATCAAGGAATTCCCGGCCCAGCTGAAAAAGGAAGGCCGGAAGCTGGTGAATGCTTTTACCTTCGGTCCGGCCCTGGTGAAGGACGGTAAACTGCTGGAGCTGGATGAAAACTACGGATATAATCCCAACGGACGCGATCCCCGGGCGGCTATCGGACAGACCGGTCCGCTCAGCTATGTGATGGTCCTTGTCCAGACGAAGGACCGGGACGGCAAAACCGGCATGTCCCAGGGCAGACTGGCTGAGTTCATGTATAACCTGGGCTGTGTGCAGGCTTTCAACCTGGACGGCGGCAACAGTGCGGAGATGGTATTCGGGCAGCAGGTTTACAAGGGCATGGCAGGCGGCGACGACCGCACGCTGAGCGATATTATCTATTTCGCGACAATACAGCCCTGAGGAAGGATTGACGGTATGAATCGTCTGATCGAGGAAGCAGTCATTATTGAGCTGTTCGGCATCCGGATGTATGCTTTCGGCGTTTATGTAGCGCTTGGAGCTTTGTTTTCGGTGATTGTTCTTGCTGTTGCCGGCCGGATGCTTTCCCTGAAAAAGGGAACGGTGCCGCTGACGGCCTGTCTGACAATCCTGTGCGCTTTTTTAGGCGCACGGGTGGCCTTCTGCTTGCTGAACCGGGAGCTGGGCCATACCACGCCGCTGTTCTTCTGGCCGCAGGTATACGGAGGCGGATGGAGCATGTTCGGGCTGATCGGCGGCGCCCTTGCCGGCGGAATCATCAGCGCACTGCTGATGAAAGAGAAAACCGGCACTGTTCTCGACGCTGTCAGCCTTTCCCTTCTGCCGATGATCGCGGCGGAGCGGATCGGCGAAAGCCGGATTGAGGATTTTGATATCAGCAGACCGCTGGACAGCACTTTTCTGAACGGTACGTTCCTGGCTGTAGGCGAGGATGAGCCCTGCCTGGCCACCTATTATGTGGCAGCGGCTGTTGCCATCATCCTGTTTGCTGTCCTGGCACTCCGCCTGACCAGAAAGGAAAGAAAAGGCAATCTGGCCAATGCGTTCCTTATGCTTTTCGGAGCTGCATCCATCATTACGGAAAGCCTGCGCTATGACCGGTATCTGAGCATCTCCTTTGTGGGTCTGCAGCAGATTGCAGCGGCCTGTATGCTTGCGGCAGGTGTGGTCCTGGCTGTCAGGCGCAGCAAAAAGCCCAGATCCGCTTTAGCTGTCGGTGCTGTGGTCAGCCTGGTGCTGATGGTCGGAATTGTGATCGGACTGGAGTTTGCGCTTGACCGGACGATGTGGAACAAGCTGCTGATCTATGCCGGGATGATTATCACTGTATCCGTTCCGGCTGCCCTCGGAATGAAACTGCTGAAAAACATCAATGAAGGAAACGATGCAGAGTGAGTGAGGAACGTACGAACAGACATGATTCACTGATTGAAAAAAAAGCGGGACTGAAGGAAAAACTGGTGACACGTATTGTCATCGGTATCCTGAAGCCTTTTAACCGCCATCAGATGGTGAATCTGGATCATGTGCATACAGACCCTGACAATCCGATTGTTTTTCTCGGGAATCATGCTGAAATATACGGACCGATTGCAAGCGCTTTATGCTTTCCGGTTCCCGTCAGGTTCTGGGTGATTTACAAAATGATGGGCCGAAGGCAGGATGTGAAGCAGTATCTTTATGAAAACACATTCAGCAAAAAGACATTTCTGCCCGTTTTTGTCCGCAGAATACTGGCGTGGCTGATGGGCTGGCTCAGCGCCAATATCATGTGCGGTCTCAATTCCATCCCGGTATACCGCGATTCCCCCATGAAACTGAGGACCACGCTGCGCAAAAGTGTGGAAGCGTTGGAAAACGGGGATAACCTGATGATTTTCCCGGAACACCCGGACGGAAAGTATGAGAAGGGCGGAGTCAGTGAATTCTCTCCCGGTTTTGTGATGCTGGCGGAAGCCTGGTGGAAAAAAAACGGTAAAAAAATGCGGATCATGCCGGTATACGCCAACCGGGAAGAACGGACATTCACATTCGGAAACGAGATAGTCTATGAACCCGAAAACGGCTACGCTTCCGAACAGAAACGCATTCTGAAGGAATCAAGGGACCAGATTCTCCGGATGGCCGGAATCGATCCGGACGGGGAGGATTAATCCTTAAAGGACATATTTTCAGGAACTCAGGCAAGGGAGGCGGATGATCAATGAGAAGACTGGCTGCGGTGTTACTCGCCGCTGCAATGCTCGCTGCCCTGCCGGGTATCGTATGTGCTGAAACGGTTCCTGACAACGGTGACTGGTTCAACACGCCCACAGCGACGCCGGCACCGGATGCTTTTCGTTTCCGTGAGGGGATCCGCTGGGGGATGAATCAGCAGCAGGTACAGGCCCTTGAAAGCACAAAAATGACGGTACAGGTCAAGGATAACCTATCCATTCTGCGGACAGATGAAAAAGTGGCGGTGAGCCGCTTTACCGCCGACCTGATCTTCATGTTCCGGGAAAACCGCCTGCTGATGATCAGCTATGAATTCCGGAACATGTCCGGAACGGATGATTTCAATTATCTGTCTGAAGCCCTCAGCTCCCTGTACGGGGTGAAAACCCCGGCGGAGCCGATGAAGATCAAGGCACTGATGGATGTTGTGAATCCATATCACTACCAGACAGACCAGATCAGGGAATCCGGCGTATGGTCGGCCCCTGACGGAACGACGATTTACCTGTTTTATTACGCGGCTGACGCCTTCGCAATCATGTATGTTTCCCCGGAACTGGGGAGCCGGGTTTACCAGACAAACGGACTGTGATCATTCACAGTCCGTTCACATTTCCACACAAAGAATTCACTGAAAAAAGGAATGGAAACTATTGACAAAGAACAGGCGTGGTGTTACATTATGCCTGTGGTTAGCACTCGCACAGGAAGAGTGCTAACAACCACCCGGAAAGGAGACGGTCGGATGCAGATGGATGAACGTAAAAGACGTATTTTACGCGCTATCATTGACGATTATATCCTGACCGGCGTTCCGGTCGGGTCCCGGACGATCAGCAAGAAATACGAAACAGGACTGTCCTCCGCTACCATCAGGAACGAGATGAGCGATCTGGAGGAACTGGGTTTCCTGGACCAGCCCCATGTTTCAGCGGGCCGCATTCCTTCCGCCAAGGCTTATCGGCTGTATGTGGACTCGCTTCTTCAGAGCGGGGTTATTCCGGACGACAGCGCCGAAAGCGTGCTGGGCCATTTCAGCGGAAGAATTCATCAGATGGAAGACGTGATCGATCACGCGGCACGTGTTCTTTCCAGCTTGACCCAGTATACAGCGGTTGTGCTTTCCCCGAAAGGCATGGAGCCGCGTCTGCAGACGATTCAGCTGGTTCAGATCTCCATGGGAAGCGCCCTGGTGGTCATTGTAACTGATCAGGGTGTCATCCGTGACAGCGTGATCCGTATCAGTCCGGATGTGGACGGGGATACGCTTTACGCGATATCACGGACGCTTACCAATGAGCTGAGGGGCTGTACGCTCAGCGAGGCATGCAGAATGCTTCCGGAACTGATCCGCCGGATGGAAGGCAATGATGAAGTGCTTCGGGGCCTGTACGGATACTTCACCGAAGGACAGCAGACACCGAGGAGCACCCATGTTGCCATCGGCGGGACAAGCAATATGCTGAACTATCCGGAATACAGCGATGTGGATAAGGCCAGGAACTTCCTCAGCCTGATGGAAACACGGGACAAGCTGGCGGAGATTGTACGGGGAAACGGCGAACTTGCTTTCACGGTCAGGATCGGACCGGAGACAGGTGTTCCCGAGATGGCGGACTGTTCCATTGTTACAGCTTCCTATTCCACACGGGGCGGACAGCAGGGAACCATCGGGGTGATCGGCCCGACACGGATGCGTTACTCCAGGGTTATTTCGATCCTCAACATGATGGGGCATCAACTGACGGATATGTTTACCGGCGAGGACGAGGAACATCCGGACGGCAATAAAGGATGAAAGGCAGAAACATGAGCAGGAAGAAAAACGAAGCATTCGAAACCCCGGAAGAACTGAAGACCGGGAACACGGAAGAAGAAACGAACGAAGCCGTTTCCTCTGAGGAAACTCAGCCGGAAGAGGCTGTAAAAGAAGATCCGGTCCAGAAGGCACTCGATGAGGCGAACGCAAAGGCTGCGGAGTATCTCGCGCTGGCACAGCGTGTACAGGCGGATTTTGAAAATTTCCGCCGGCGGAATGAAAGCGTGAGGGCGGATGCCTATGCGGACGGCCGCAAAGATACGGCAGCGCTGATGCTTCCTGTGCTCGATAACCTGGAACGGGCTGTGGATGCCGCTGCGGGAAGCCCGGATGACGCGCTGAAAAACGGCGTGGAAATGGTGCTGAAGCAAATGACGGATGCGTACGGAAAACTGGAAGTAAAACCGATCGACCGGCTTGGCGAAAAGTTTGATCCAAACCTGGAAAATGCGATTCTCCAGGGAACGGCGGATGAAGGAGAACCCGGTACGGTCTGCCAGGTACTGCAGAAGGGCTATATGATCGGTGATAAAGTGCTGAGACATGCCATGGTAAAAGTTGTGCCGGAATAACGCGAATGCGTTTTCGGAAATAGATTGAAAAAGCTTTCAATCCTACAGGATGAAGATAAGACGGAGGGATCATTATGAGCAAGATTATCGGTATTGACCTTGGAACCACAAACAGCTGTGTAGCTGTGATGGAGGGCGGACAGCCCACTGTTATCGCGAATGCGGAAGGCAGCCGCACCACGCCTTCGGTCGTCGCTTTCACTAAGGACGGCGAACGGCTGATCGGCCAGGTCGCCAAGCGCCAGGCGGTCACCAATCCGGACCGTACCGTGATTTCCATCAAACGTGAGATGGGTACCAGCTATAAAGTAAATATTGACGGCAAACAGTATACTCCCCAGGATATCAGCGCAATGATTCTGACAAAGATGAAAGAGACCGCTGAGAGCTACCTGGGCGAAAAAGTCAGCCAGGCGGTTATCACAGTTCCCGCCTATTTCAATGACAGCCAGCGCCAGGCGACCAAGGACGCAGGCCGGATCGCCGGACTGGAAGTGCTGCGTATTATCAACGAGCCGACAGCCGCTTCGCTGGCTTACGGCCTGGACAAGGAAGAAAACCAGAAGATTCTGGTATATGACCTGGGCGGCGGAACCTTCGACGTCAGCATCCTGGACATCGGCGACGGTGTTTTCGAAGTGCTGAGCACCAACGGTAATACCCGTCTGGGCGGCGACGATTTTGACCAGAGGATCATTGATTATGTCGCCGAACAGTTCAAGAAGGAAAACGGTATTGATCTGAAGCAGGACAAGATTGCGGCGCAGCGGCTGAAGGAAGCTGCTGAAAAAGCCAAGATTGAGCTGAGCGGAACAACCACCGCCAATATCAACCTGCCCTTCATTACCGCGGACGCCACCGGCCCGAAGCACCTGGATGTGACCCTCACCCAGGCGAAGTTCAATGAACTGACCGCGGACCTGGTGGAAGCCACCATAGAGCCCATGCGGAAGGCACTGAAGGACGCCGGCCTGACGGTTGAACAGATCAACAAAGTGATCCTTGTGGGCGGCAGCACGCGTATTCCCGCTGTGCAGGAAGCCGTCAAGAAAATCACGGGCAAAGAGCCTTTCAAGGGCATCAATCCGGATGAGTGCGTTGCCATCGGCGCTGCTATCCAGGGCGGTGTTCTCGGCGGAGAAGTGAAAGATGTCCTGCTGCTGGACGTGACCCCGCTGAGCCTGGGCCTCGAAACAGAAGGCCACATCTTTACGAAGCTGATTGAACGGAATACCACCATTCCGACCAGCAAGAGCCAGGTTTTCTCCACTGCTGCTGACGGACAGACCACCGTTGAAATTCATGTGCTTCAGGGCGAACGCCAGATGGCATATGACAACAAGACCCTGGGCCGCTTCCAGCTGACCGGTATTGCGCCTGCTCCCAGAGGCGTACCGCAGATTGAAGTGACGTTCAGCATTGACAATAACGGTATCGTGAATGTCAGCGCGAAGGACAAGGCGACCAACAACGAACAGCAGATTACCATTACCGCCAGCACAAACCTGTCCGAGGAAGAGATCAACCAGCGCGTCAAGGAAGCTGAACAGTATGCGGAGCAGGACAAGAAGCGCCGTGAGGAAGTGGAAACCCTGAATCACGCGGACAGCCTGATCTATGAGACGGAAAAGACCCTGCGTGAAAACGGAGACAAGCTTTCCGATGAGGACAAGAACGCGGTGCAGAGCGAAATTGACGCTTTCAAGAAGGTTCGCGAAGGCAACAACGCGGATGAAATCAAGGGCGCTATGGAAAACTTCACCCAGAAAGTGTACGCTGTTTTCGGCAAACTGTATCAGCAGCAGGCCGGCGGAGAAGGCGATCCGATGAACGGCGCCGGTCCCCAGGCAGGCACAACCAACGATGACGGCAGCGTGAACGCGGACGGCAGCGTTGAGTAAAAACATCCCAGGAGAGAGATCTTTGACAGGCAAGCCCGCCCCCGGCAAGAGGGGTGGGCTTGCTTTGAGGAAGAAGGTGAGAAGGCTTTATGGCGAATAAGCGTGACTATTACGAGGTGCTCGGCGTCTCCAAGAACGCGACGGACGACGAGATTAAACGTGCTTATCGTAAAAAAGCCAAGGAGTGTCATCCGGACCTTCACCCGGATGACAAGGAAGCGGTTGAACGCTTCAAGGAACTGAATGAAGCCAATGAAGTGCTGTCTGACGCTGATAAGCGGGCGCGGTATGACCGGTACGGGTTTGAGGATCCGATGGCCGGTATGGGCGGCGCTGGAAATCCCTTCGGCGGCGGATTCGATTTCGGCATGGGTGATATCTTTGATCAGCTGTTTAACGGCGGCATGGGCAGAAGTACCCGGAACCAGGGGCCTGTTCAGGGAAACGATCTCAGATATGAGCTGAGGATTACCTTTGAGGAAGCAGCCAAAGGTTGTGAAAAGAGCTTCGAAATATACCGCAACGAACTCTGCGAAACCTGTAAGGGAAGCGGCGCGAAACCCGGTACGAGTCCGGTAACCTGTACAAACTGTAAGGGAACGGGACAGATCCGCCAGAGCGGGGGCTGGATGACGACAGTCAGAACCTGCCCTGTGTGCGGCGGAACCGGCAAAATGATCAAGGAAAAGTGCGGTTCCTGCGGCGGTACAGGACGCGTCCGGAAAAAACGGACAGTTACCGTAAAAGTGCCCGCGGGTATTGATCACGGACAGACCATCATCATGAACGCACAGGGTGAGCCCGGTCTGCGGGGCGGCCCGAACGGCGATCTGTACATTGTGGTCAACGTGAAGCCGCATAACCTGTTCAAACGGGATGGATACAATCTGCTGCTTGATTTCCCGATCAGCTTTGCCACGGCAGCCCTGGGCGGAGACGTTCAGGTGCCTACACTGAGCGGCCCGGTGAAATACCGGATTCCTGAAGGCACGCAGCCGGGAACGGAATTCAGGATCAAAGGCGCCGGCATACAGCAGCTGAGAGGAAACGGAAAAGGAGATCTTATCCTCAGGGTGAAGGTGGAAATCCCGAGACGGCTGACCAACAAGCAGAAAGACCTGCTACGCGAGTTTGACGCAACAACAGGCGACCGTGAATATGAGAACCGCAAATCTTTCATGGATCGTGTGAAGGAGTTGTTTCAGTGATCTCTGATCACTGAAACAACCCTTTTTTATTTCAGGCCTGAAAAGACATGACTGCCGGAGCCGGTATGCATCCGTTTCGCTTGACGGGGGATTACTGCACAAGTAAAATGATAACGCAAAGCGAAAGGATGGTACCCCGGATGACTCAAACCATGTGGCAGAAACCCTGGATCAGAATTCTGACAACAATTCTCACCGTCGGAATCATGATCATGATCTTCGCTTTTTCCATGGAAAACGCAGAACAGTCCGACCTCAGGAGCGGCGTGTTTTCCAGGACAGTCATCAGCATTATCCATCCGGATTACAACAGAATGGCTCCGGAACAGCAGAAAACGATTTACGACAGTATTCAGCACCTGGTACGCAAAAGCGCGCATTTTACCGAATACCTGCTGCTGGGATTTATGATCAGGCTGTGCCTGGAAAGCTGGTTCGGCAACCGGATGAAAAAGCTCTTTGCGCTTCCGCTGATCGGACTCGCGGCTGGTACGGCGTATGCATGTACCGATGAGATGCATCAACTGCTGATTGACGGACGAAGCGGACAGTGGACGGATGTACTGGTGGATGGAAGCGGAGTACTGACCGGCGTACTGCTGGGAACGATGTTTATCCGCAGAATAAACCGGAAAGTAAACAACCCGGATACACTGAACGGGAAGGCAGAGGTGTAAGATGGCATATTTTAAAAACAATGAACCCTATTCCGATGAGCCTTATTCCGAGGAAGAGGACGAAGAAGAATATGATGACGGGTTTGATGACCTGACGGAAGAGGAACCCGAACTGACGGAAGATGAGATGGAGGAACGCAAGGAAAACCATTTCAGGCTGGCTGTCGGTGCGGGGAATCTTGTGGCGGTGATCGGCGGCGCTGTTCTGATCCTGCTGCTTTTAACCATGATTTTCAGTATGGCGCATTATGTGATTAACGATATGAACAGGAATTTTTCGCTGTTCAGCACGAATTTCTGATATGAAGAAGACGATCTATCTCGATCATGCCGCAACGACTCCGGTCAGCCGGTCTGTTCTGGAGGCTATGCTGCCCTATTTTTCAGACTGCGCCGGAAACGCGTCTGCCGTGTACGGTGCGGGCAGGGAAGCAAGAAAAGCCGTGGAAAAGGCCAGGAAGCAGGCGGCGGACGCAATCGGAGCGGAACCGCGGGAGATCCTTTTTACTTCAGGCGGCAGCGAAAGCGACAATCTGGCCCTGAAGGGGACAGCTTTTGCGTTGAAAGACAGGGGCAGGCACCTCATTACATCCGCCATTGAACATCCCGCTGTGCTGAATACCTGCAGATGGCTTGAGAAACAGGGATTTGATGTTACCTACATACAGCCGGACAGCAAGGGCATGATCAGCCCGGATAAAGTCAGGGATGCTGTCAGGAATGACACCATCCTGATCAGCGTAATGGCAGCCAACAACGAAATCGGAACAATAGAGCCTGTTGCGGACATTGGTGCGATCGCGCATGAAAAAGGAATCCTGTTCCATACGGATGCGGTGCAGGCTGTCGGTTCCATACCGGTGAACGTGAATGAATGGAATGCTGACCTTCTGAGCATCAGCGCCCATAAATTCTATGGCCCCAAAGGAACCGGCGTCCTTTTTATCCGGCGCGGCACGAGAATCGATAACCTGATTCACGGCGGAGAACAGGAACGCGGACTGCGGGCCGGAACGGAAAATGTTGCGGGCATTGCCGGCCTGGGCAGAGCCATCGAAGAAGCGACTGCCCACCTGGAAGAGAACGCGAAAAAAAACGCATACCTTCGTGACAGGCTGCTGCACGGGATCCTGGATCATATTCCGGATGTGAAACTCAACGGGCCGGAAGCCGGCCGGCTGCCGAATAACTGCAGTATCTGCTTCGACAGGATTGACGGAGAAGCGTTGCTGCTGCGCCTTGACCTGGCCGGAATTGCCGCATCCAGCGGAAGTGCCTGTACGGCGGGAAGCCAGGAGATAAGTCATGTGCTGCGGGCTGTCGGGCTTACGGAAAAAGAAGCACGGGGAAGCCTGCGCCTGACAACCGGAGCAGACAATACGGAAGAGGAAATAGACGAATCCATCAGGATTCTCAGCGAAATCGTTGAGGATCTTCGACTCATGTATCACGGCTGAAACGAAAACACGAAAAAGACACAAGGGTTTACGGAATCTGTTGTATCATATCTGCAACGGATTCTTTTTTTATTCTATGACAGGAGGATTATACCCAAATGAAAAAACTGATCGCGCTGCTGCTGAGCCTGATGATGGTTCTGGCCGCGACTGCCGCACTGGCAGACGGACTGACCTTTACAACCGGCGGAACAGCCGGCACCTATTATGCTTACGGTAATGTGCTGGCTCAGTATGTTGCCGGAAATACCGATGTGGCTGTGACTGCCGTTGCCGGAAACGGATCTGCTGACAATATCGACAAGCTCGATATGCAGGTTGCCCAGCTGGGCTTTGTGCAGAATGACGTTGCCTACTATGCGTACAACGGCATCCGGATTTATGAAGGAGATCCTGTGGATTCCTTCACCGCCATCGCGGCCCTGTACACTGAAACCGTACAGCTGATTACCTGCAACCCCGAGATCAAGAGCGTTGCCGACCTGAAGGGAAAGAACGTTTCCATCGGTTCCCAGGGTTCCGGTGTGTACTTCAACGCCATGGACTTCCTGGCAGCCTATGATATGACGGAAGCGGATATCACACCTACCTACCAGAGCTTCGCGGATTCCGCCGAAGCTCTGAAAGACGGCAAAATTGATGCCGCCTTCGTTGTGGCCGGTGCGCCTACCCCTGCCGTTACAGACCTGGCGACCAGCAAGGACATGTACCTGGTTTCCCTGGATGATGAGCATGTTGCGAAACTTCAGGAGATTTCCGGCGCCTATACCAAGAGCATTATCGCTGCCGGCACCTATGCCAAGCAGGAAACCGATGTGGTTACGGTCGGCGTAAAAGCCACAATCATTGCCAATGACCAGGTGACTGAAGATGAAGCTTACACCATCGTAAAGACCATCTTTGAAGGCAAGGACAGCATCGCGCATGACAAGGCCAAGGAACTGGATCTTGAGTATGCTTCCACCTGCGGACTGCCATATCATCCGGGCGCTGCCAAGTATTTTGCGGAGCAGGGCATCACAGTGGATGTCGTTAACCCCTGAAACAGAATAAACGGGGATCCGCATATCTGATGCATATGCGGATTCCTGTTTTCTTTTATCATTTTGCATTGTTTAGCCGAGGGAGCGTTATTTGTGAAAGAAAAGGACAAGAACATCATGCCTGAATCCGCGGAAGCCGGTACACAGGCGTCTGCAGCCGATCTTGACGCGATTATGCGGAAATATGACCGGGAAAGCAATGTCCGGGTCTGGGAGGGAAAACCAAAGGTTTTTGTCGGGATTATCCTGGCAGCCTTTTCCCTGTACTGCATGTATGTTACCCTGTTTGCGAATTTCCTGGACCAGGTACGGCTCAGTTCGTTCCTGGGGCTGGTTGTTATTATGGGATACCTGACATATCCCGCCAAAAAGGGACATGTCAAAGTCAATCATATGCCCTGGTATGACATCCTGCTGATGGTAATCGGAGCGGCAGCTTTTTTCTATTACACCTTCCGGGCGCCGGCACTGATGACTACAAGGATCAAGACGAAACTGACCGATCCCGTATACATCGCGGCGGGCATTGCGGGTATTGTTGTGCTGTGTGAGCTGTGCAGGCGCAGCGTGGGCCTGCCGATTCTCTGCGTTGCCGGCTTGTTCCTTTCCTATACGATCTATTTCTATGTCAAGGACGGGAAGCTGCTTTCCAATGTGGTTCACGAACTGTTCTACAATGAGAACGGTCTGCTGTCCACGCCCCTGAACGTATGCTCCAAATATATCGTGGTGTTCATTATCTTCGGCGCATTTCTGGAGAAAACCGGTATATCCGAGTTTTTCATTGCCCTTGCAAACGGACTGACCGGGCGCTTCGCCGGCGGCCCTGCCAAGGTGGCTGTTATCTCCAGTGCTTTATGCGGCATGGTTTCAGGGTCTTCTGTCGGCAATACCGTCACCACCGGTTCCATTACGATTCCGATGATGAAGAAAACCGGCTATGACAAGAATTTTTCCGGCGCTGTGGAAGCAGCTGCCTCCACCGGCGGCCAGATCATGCCGCCGATCATGGGCGCTGCCGCATTCCTGATGGCGGATTACCTGGGAGTACCGTACTCTGATATTATTGTGAGGGCCATCCTCCCTGCCTGCCTGTATTTCCTCGGCGTATTCCTGTCCGTCCATCTGGAGGCAAAACGGCTCGGACTCAAAGGACTGAGCAAAGAACAGCTTCCGCGGATCAGGGAACTGATGAAGGAAAGCTATCTCCTTCTTCCCCTGGCGATCCTGATTTACCTGGTATGCTCCAATACAAAAACGATGCAGTTTTCCGCTGCCATCTCCATCCTTGCGACCATCGCTGTAGGTGTGATCAGCAATATCCACAGGAATATCCGTCACGGAAAGCCTCTGCAGACAGGAGAGGGAACCCATAATCAGCGGTTCAGGCCGGTGAACGTGTTTGAAGCCCTCGAAAACGGCGGACGGAGCTGTATTTCCGTCGCGGTTGCCTGCGGAGTTGCCGGCCTGATCTGCGGATGCCTGACAGTAACCGGCCTTGCTTCCACAGTGATCAATGCCATTGTTACGGTATCCCAGGGCAAACTTTTCCTGGGTCTCCTGCTGACAATGATCTGCTGCATTATCCTGGGGATGGGACTGCCTACCACAGCTACCTACTGCATTATGGCATCCACCTGCGCACCGATTCTTTTCAAGATGAACGTGCCGCTGCTGGCTGCCCATTTCTTCGTTTTCTATTACGGTATCGTAGCGGACATTACGCCACCGGTTGCGCTGGCTGCCTATGCCGGATCTGCCATTTCAGGCGGAAGTCCGATGAAAACAGGTGTGAACGCGACCCGCCTGGCAATTGCCGGCTTTATAATTCCCTTTATTTTCGCCCTCAGCCCTGATATGCTGCTGATCAATACAACATGGCAGGATGTGCTCCTGATTACAGTGACATCCATTATCGGAATGTACGGCGTTACGTTCGGACTGAGCGGATTCAGCAGCTTTGAACTGAACGGTTCAAAACAGGTGATCGGATATATCCAGCGGTTTGTTTCAATAGCAGGCGGACTGCTCCTGATCTATCCCGGTATTGCGACAGATGTGATCGGTGTTGTTCTGGTTGGGGCTGTGATGCTCTGGAGGCGTATCGACAAAGCCGGAAAGAACATAAACGAAGCCTGAAAAACCTATATATTTCCTATGCCGTGCCTTTTTGGCACGGCATTTTTAACTTGTCACGACAGAATGAAAAAGTTATAATAAAAGATGGTATATTTTACCCCAAAAGGAGGGAAAAGGGTGTATTGTCAGGTGATCATCGACATCGTTCACGAAAACGTGGCAAGCCCTTTTACCTACCGAATTCCTGAGGGAATGAACCTTGAACCGGGACAGCGTGTGGCGGTTCCTTTCGGGAGACGCGAAAAGGAAGGAATTGTCCTCAGCCTGTCCGAAACCAGCGATCTTGCTGAAAGCAGGGTCAGGGATGTCCTGCGGCCGCTGGAGGATTACGCTGCCGTTCCGGCTGAACTGATGGAGCTGGCAAGGCAGATGGCACAGGATGCCCATTGTCCCCTGGCGGAAACCCTCCGCCTGATGCTTCCGGCCCAGATGAGGGGCGGCAGGGTACACGTCAAAACAGAAAAGACAGCGGTGCTGAATATTCCCTGCGAAGATGCCCTGAAACTGGCAGAGGCAGAAAAAAGAAGCCCGAAACGGGCGGCACTTCTGCGGGCGCTTGCTGACGGAAAAGCGCATACAGTCAGGGAACTGGCGGGAATGGTAAAGGACCCTGCATCTGCACTGAAGAAACTTTCGGCAGACGGATCGATCCGGTTATCGGAAGAGGAAACTCTCCGTATTCCCGGCATCACGTTTGAAAACTGTACGGATCCGGGGTTTACACTGACGGCGGGACAGCGGGAGGCACTGGATGAGATCCTTCCGTGCCTGACGGGAAAAGGCGGAAGATTCCTCCTGCATGGTGTTACAGGCAGCGGGAAAACAGAAGTTTTTATGGCGGCTGTTCATGAAACACTATCGCTGGGGAAAAGCGCCATCATCCTTGTCCCTGAAATTGCCCTGACTCCGCAGATGGTTTCCTGGTTCAGGGGCAGGTTCGGACCTGTTGCGGCTGTCATTCATTCCAGGCTCAGTCCGGGGGAACGCTTTGATGAATGGCGGCGGATCCGGCGGGGAGAAGCAAGGGTTGTCATCGGTGCCCGCAGCGCTGTCTTTTCGCCGGCGAGGGAACTGGGGCTTATTGTGGTGGACGAGGAGCACGAAAGCACCTACATGAGCGACCACCATCCCAGGTATGACGCAAGGGAAGTGGCGATTCAACGGTGCGAACGTGAGAATGCAACGCTGATCCTTGCCAGTGCCACGCCCAGCATCCTGAGCTTTGCCAGGGCACGGAGAGGCGATTATATGCTTCTGGAAATGCCCAGACGCGTCAAGGACCGTCCGCTTCCGGAAGTCGAGATCGTCGATATGAGGAAAGAGCTGGAAAACGGCAACCGTACTGTTCTGAGCTCGGCACTGCGAAAAACGCTGAAAGAATGCGTGTCGCGGGGCGAACAGGCCATGCTTCTGATGAACCGGAGGGGCTACAATTCTTTTGTCAGCTGCAGGTCATGCGGTTATGTTGTGAAGTGTCCGAACTGTGATATCAGCATGACCTATCATGTGGCAGACAATGACGGCCTGCTCCGGTGCCATTACTGCGGACATGCCATGCGGCCGCCTGAAACCTGCCCGGAATGCGGAGGAAGATACATCCGGTATTTCGGAGCGGGTACTCAGAAAGTGGAGGAGGAAGTTGCGAAACTCCTTCCGGGTGTTTCAACGGTCAGGATGGATTATGATACGACCGGCGGAAAGGACGGACACGGAAAAATCCTGGAGGAATTCCGCAGCGGACGCGCGCGGATCCTGATCGGTACGCAGATGATTGCGAAGGGACTTGATTTTCCGCAGGTAACGCTGGTGGGCGTGATCGCGGCAGATATGACCCTGAACCTGCCGGATTACAGGAGCAGGGAGCGGACATTCCAGCTGCTGACGCAGGTGGCGGGCCGTGCCGGACGGGGAGAAAAGCCCGGAAAGGTGATTATCCAGACCTATAAGCCGGAGGATCCGGTGATCGGATACGCCGCGTCGCAGGATTACAGGTCCTTCTTTGAGGATGAATTCCGCAGACGCAGGCGCGGGCTCTATCCTCCGTTTACGCTGCTTGCCCGTTTCCTGACGGAAAGCAGGAGCGAAACAGCCGCTGAGCACGCAGCAAATCATCTTGAGCGGGAAATCCGGGAGATGATGGAAAAGCATCCGGTCTGGCAGAAAAAGATTCTGCATGTCACGAATGACACACCGGGGGTTAAAGTGCTGCGGGGAAAAAGCAGGCGCCACGTGCTGATGAAGCTGCTTGTCAGTCCGGAAACAGATGAAATGATCGCGGCAATGACAGAAATGGCGCGGGAACCCTTTGAAGAAACTGAGGTATGGTTCGAAATCAACCCGACTACGATGATCTGAACTGCCGAAGCATGGCCCCGGACAGGACGGGCCGCTGAAACGGGAAGGCAGAAAAAAGGGACGGGAAACGCAATACGGTCCGTTATGATGTATGACGGATACAGGGAAGAGGAATCAGAACATGGCTATCAGAAAGATTGTTACTTTAGGGGATGAAACCCTGCGGAAACACTGCAAGCCGCAGGAGAAATTTGACAAACGGCTGGCTACGCTGCTGAAGGACATGGCGGATACCATGTATAAAGCTGAAGGCGTAGGACTGGCTGCTCCGCAGGTCGGCATTCTCAGGCGGCTGGCGGTTGTTGATGTGACCGAAGACCACAGCGGCCTGCTGGAGATGGTCAATCCCGAGATTATTGAACGGGAAGGACAGCAAACCGGACGGGAAGGCTGCCTGAGCGTTCCCGGCAGGCAGGGAGTTGTTACCCGGCCGATGAGAATCAAGGCAAGGTTCCAGGACCGGAACGGGGATACCTATGAAATCGAGACAGAAGGCTTTGAAGCCAGGGCGATCTGCCACGAACTCGATCATCTGGACGGAACCCTGTATATAGACGTGATGGACAGGGAACTGAACGAAGAGGAAATCCATGGACATATTCCGGAGGACGAGGAACAATGAGGATTGTTTTTATGGGCACCCCCGAATTCGCGGTGCCCTCTCTGAAAGCACTGATCCGCGAAGGATATGAAATTGCCGGTGTATTTACCCAGCCGGACCGACCGAAAGGCCGGGGGAAAAAGCCCGCGCCCAGCCCGGTCAAAACCGCCGCGGAGGAAGCGGGTATTCCTGTTTTCCAGCCGGAGAAAATCCGGAAAACCGGCGTGGATGATCTGCGGAACCTGAAACCGGATCTGTGTGTGACCGCAGCGTTCGGCCAGATCCTGAGCCAGGAGATCCTTGACATCCCGCCGCTCGGGAATATCAATGTGCATGCCTCCCTGCTGCCGAAACACCGCGGAGCGGCTCCCATTGCATACGCGATCATGGCGGGAGACACAAAAGCAGGGGTTACCACCATGTTCATGGATGCGGGAATCGATACAGGCGATATGCTGCTGCAGGAAGCAACGGATATCGGCTGTGATGAAACCTGCGCTGAACTGACGGAAAGGCTGAGCATGCTCGGCGCGGAGCTGCTGATCCGTACGGTGAAGGCGCTTGAAACGGGAACGCTGGTGCGTTATCCGCAGAATGAAGCGGAGATGACCTATGATCCGATGCTGGGAAAAGGGATGGGAATTGCTGATTTCACGATGAACGCAGACGCTGTGAGGGGAAAGATCAACGGACTGAATCCCTGGCCCTGCGTTACAGTACCGCTGCAGGGAGAACGGCTGAAGCTTCTGAGGGCAGTGGCGTGCGACGGAAACGGCGAAGCAGGGAATGTTATCTCCGCGGATCCGAAGAACGGCCTGAAAATCGCATGCGGTTCCGGTGCGGTAAGGATCCTGGAAGTACAGGCTCCCGGCGGTAAAAGAATGAAGGCGGAGGACTGGCTGAGAGGACACGGGATTCCGGAAGGAACATCCATGAGAGAGGAAGCATAAATGAGAGAGCAGAAAAGCATGGAAGGCATTGCTGCCAGACGGACAGCCCTGAAGGTAATCAGGCAGGTGACGGAGGAAGGCGCGTACGCGGCGCTTGCCCTGGACGCTGCCCTGAAAAACTGCGGACTGTCAGGTGCAGACCGCAGGCTTGTATCCCGCCTGACATATGATACGCTGGATCATCTGATCCAGCTTGACTGGGCGCTGAGTCAGGTGATGGCCAAACCGGATACGGATATCAAGCTGAAGAACATCCTGCGGCTCGGAGCATGCCAGATCCTGCTGGAAGACAGGATTCCGGAAAGCGCGGCAACGAATATCTGTGTACAGCTGTGCACCGAGCTTGGCATGCCCGGACTGAAAGGGGTATGCAACGGAATCCTGCGCAACCTGGTCCGGAAAAAAGACGAGCTGGTTCTGCCGGATGCCGGAAAAGAGCCGGTCAAAGCGGCAGCATTGAAATACAGCGTACCGGAATGGATTTATACCAGGCTTTATGAGGATTACGGTGAAGAAACAGACCGGATTCTTGCGTTCCGGAACCATGATGAAGGGTGGATGCTGCGGCCGAACCTGCTGAAACTGGATGATGCGGGGTTTGAACAGCTGCTTGCCAAAAAGGTCTGGAAAAAAGAGAAAACAGAAATTCCCCACGCCTGGCGTATTACCGGCGCAATGGATATTTCCAGGGATGTCGATTATCTTTCGGGCAACTATTCCATCCAGAGCGGAGGCAGCATGCTGGCCTGTCTGGCCATGAATGTCAGGCGGGGACAGCAGATCCTGGACTGCTGTGCGGCTCCGGGCGGAAAAACCTGTTATATGGCAGAATTGATGGGCGGAACGGGACGCATACAGGCCTGGGACATACACGATCACCGGGTAAAACTCATTGAGGCACAGGCGCAGAGGCTGGGTCTTGAAAATATCCGGCCGATGGTGCGTGACGCGGCAAAAAAACGCGAGGACCTCTACAGGACAATGGACGGCGTTCTGCTGGACGCTCCGTGTTCAGGACTTGGCTTTATGGCGCAGAAGCCTGATATAAAGCTGAGGGTGACAGAGGAAAGCGTCCGGGAGTTAACGGAGCTGCAGGCCGGACTGCTTGATACGGTATGCGAATATGTCAAACCCGGCGGCACGCTTGTTTATTCAACCTGTTCCATTCTGAAGGATGAAAATGAACGGCAGGCAGCAGCTTTCCTGGAAAGACATCCGGAGTTTGAGGAAGCGGAACTTCCTGACAGCATTCCGCAAAAATACCGCCGGATGCAAAAGACAGGACTGCAGCTTCTGGAACACCGGGACGGAATGGAAGGGTTCTATCTGATCAGAATGAGGAGAAAACATGACTGAACTGACCGGCATGACCTGCGCTGAACTGACAGACTGGGTCAAAGGACAGGGGTATCCTGCATTCCGGGGGAAACAGATTTTTCACTGGATCCACCAAAGCGCGGATTTTGATGAAATGACGAATCTTCCGAAGGAATTCAGGGAAAAGCTGAAACAGACGGCGACAGCCCAGCCTGTGAGAATCCGCCTGGAACGGAAAAGCGAACTGGACGGCACGGTAAAATTTCTGTATGAACTGAAGGACGGAAACTGTGTTGAAGGCGTTCTGATGCGCTATAAGTTCGGTGTCAGCCTGTGTATTTCCACACAGGTGGGCTGCCGGATGGGCTGCCGTTTCTGTGCATCCACGCTGGAGGGACGGGTCCGGGATCTGACAGCCGGGGAAATGCTGGGAGAAATTCTGTGCGCCAACCGCTACCTGGCTGGGGAAGGCGTGAAAGTCAGCCATGTTGTGCTGATGGGAAGCGGAGAACCGCTGGATAATTATGAGAATGTCATCCGGTTCCTGAGGCTGCTCAGAGAAGAGGAAGGAATCAGGCTCAGCCTGAGAAATGTATCACTTTCCACCTGCGGGATTGTGCCGAAGATGTACGCACTGGCAGACGAGAATCTTCCGGTAACCCTGTGTGTTTCCCTTCACGCGCCGAATGATGATATCCGGCGGGAAACCATGCCGATTGCCTATACCTGGTCCATCAGAGAAATCCTGGAAGCCTGCAGGAATTATATCAGGAAGACCGGCAGGCGTGTCATTTTCGAATACGCATTGTCAGACGGCATCAACGCAGGCGAGGAACAGGCCAGGGAACTGGCGGCGCTTCTGCGGGGAATGCAGTGCCATGTTAACCTGATTCCGCTGAATATTGTGGAAGAAAGAGACATGAGGGGCGTTACGGAGAAAAACGTCCAGAAGTTCCTGAAAATACTTCAGGACAACCACATTTCCGCCACAAGAAGGCGGGAAATGGGTGATGATATCGAAGGCGCCTGCGGCCAACTGCGCAGGAAAACGATCAAATGCTCAGAGGGAGAGTAAGAAGAAGATGCGCAAATTTAACCTGAAGGGTACAGTCATCCAGCGGATGAAGGGAATAGAGAGAGAAACCCCGAAGGCTCCGGAGGATGAAAAAGAACAGCAGAACGGGAATCCGGAAATGTCTGCCGGCTTTACTTCCGGACAGGGCGTGCTGACCTATGCCTGGCGCACGGACGTCGGAAGGCTCCGGAAAAACAATCAGGACGCAGTAATCCTGGGAAACGGCCTTGCCGGTGTCGCTGACGGAATGGGAGGACATAAAGGCGGAGAAATCGCTTCCGCCGGGCTGAGGGACGGACTGCTTCGTGAAACGAAGGACGCCGAACCGGATGTTCAAACCCTTGAAAAAGCGGTACAGAAGGTTAACACGGAACTGTGGGAACGGCAGAAAAACGACGCATCCCTCTCCGGTATGGGAACGACACTGACTGTGATCTGGCCGAAAGAAAAAGAGATGATTATCGGCCAGGTGGGCGACAGCCGGGCATACCTGCTGCGGGACGGAAAACTGATACAGGTTACGAATGACCATTCCATGGTTGCGGATATGGTACGCAAGGGCGTTCTGACAGAGGAACAGGCGGCGTGCCATCCGATGCGCAATTATATTACAAGGGCTGTCGGTACAGAAGCTGTGATAGAGGTGGATCTTTCCGTCCATGACCGTAAACAGGGAGACCGCTGGCTGATCTGTTCCGACGGGCTTCATGGAACGGTATTCGGTGAGGAACTGATCAGACTGATGTCCCTTGAGAACCTGGAAGACGCAGCGGAACAGATGCTGCAGGCAGCCCTTGCGGGCGGCGGAAAAGACAATATCTCCCTGATTCTGCTTCATGACGATACGGAGTATACGGATCCTGAAGAAAAGGAAACTGAAGAACCTGAAACAGCAGCTTCCCCGGATGAAGAAGCCTCTGATGAGGAGGTGAATTGTCCGTGAAGGAGAAAATCCTTGCGAACCGCTACAGGCTGACAGAACAGATCGGCATGGGCGGTATGGCTATTGTTTACCGCGCCGTGGACCTGAGAACGGGTCATAACGTCGCGGTCAAAGTGCTGCGGCCCGAGTACAATGAAGACACCGAATTTATCAGCCGTTTTCAGCGGGAAGCGGAAGCTGCCAGCAAAATGACCCACCATAATATTGTCAACCTGCTGGACGTGGGTATGGACGGTGACAACCGTTATCTGGTGATGGAATATGTTCAGGGGAAAACCCTGAAAAGCGTTATCCAGGAAAGGGGAAAACTGAGTCCGGCACTGGCAGGACAGATCGCCATACGCATCCTCAGTGCATTGGAACATGCCCACCGGAACGGCATTGTACACAGGGATATTAAACCCCAGAATATTCTGGTTCATGCTGACGGGCACATTAAAGTGGCGGATTTCGGAATCGCCCGCATTGCCAACAGTTCAACCCTGACCAAGGGTGACAATGTCATGGGATCCGTTCATTACTTCTCACCTGAGCAGGCAAGGGGAGAAGGAGCCAATGCCACAAGCGACATCTATTCCACCGGTATTGTCCTGTATGAGATGCTGACGGGAAGGGTTCCCTATGACGGAGACAATCCGGTGGCTGTAGCCATGCAGCACCTGCATGCCACACCGATTCCGATACAGAATCTGGCTCCGGATGTACCGCCGGCCCTTGTGCGTGTCTGCATGAAGGCCATGGAAAAGAATCCGGCCCAGCGCTACCAGACTGCAAGGGATATGGCAGCAGATATCCGAGCCGCCCTGGAAAACAGGCCGGAAAGACCCGTTTATCCCGAAAAAGAGTTTGATACGGTGCAGCAGCCCAAACCGCAGATCCGGGAGGAAAACAGAAAACCGATGAGCGACACCGGACGCAATCATCCGGAAAACGTTCATCACCGGAAAACGGGGAAAATCATCCTGGCAACGCTGCTGGGCCTGGCTTTGTGCGCCGGTTTGTTCTTTGGTGCACGGGCTGTATTCCGCCAGGTTGTCACCACAGCGACGGTTCCCAATGTCAAAGATCTGGATGTGGAGGATGCCAAAGCGCTGCTGACAAAGGAAGGATTCAAATATATAGAGCAGTACTATATCAATGAAAACGTAAAAGCCAATATCGTCTTTATGCAGAGTCCGAAGGAAAACACGGTCAAACGCAGGGGCGATACGGTGATGCTTAATGTTTCCAGCGGACCTTCACAGATACAGCTGCCGGATCTGCTGGGAAAGAACAAGGAAGAAGCCGCCGCGATTATCAGAAGTATCGGTCTTACCCCGGACCTCCGGTCAGTTATGAATGAACTTGAGGAGGATACGATCGTTTCCCAGTCTCCCGAAGCCGGAGAAAAGGTCAATAAGGATACCGTTGTTAAACTGTTCTACAGCGGCGGAAAAACCAGGGTTCCCGGCCTGACAGGGCTTAAACTGGCGCAAGCGGAGGAACTGCTGAAGCAGAATTTCCTGACGATCAGTCCAAAACTTGAGTATACCGATACAAGGAATGCCAGGGAACATGGTACCATTGTAGAGCAGTCGCCGACGGGAGACTCAGATGTTACGCTGAACACACCGGTTACCCTGCGCATATACAGATATTCGACAGACAGAGCAGAGAAAACCATTACGGTCAATCTGGAGGAGTCTGATGAGAACATTACACTGCGGGTAACGCTTCAGGCTGAAGGATCCGATATGGCATATGATGCCTATGAATATGTTTACCAGGCGGATCAGGAAAGGATTCAGCCTGTGAGCTTCAATATACCCGATGAGAGGAACTATACCTGCAGGATCTATCAGAACGGTGTTCTGACAGACACATTCGGATTATCGGAATAATATGGGGGAAAACGCTGAAATGACGGAAATCCAGGAGGCCGGCCTTTCCCTGGAACGCGGTGTGCTGGTGCGGGGAATCGGGGGATTTTACACAATCCGGGATGACAACCACAGGGAATATACAGTGCGCTGCAAAAAGAAATTCAGACGGGAGAAAATCTCACCCATGGTCGGGGATGAGGTGCTGTTTTCATCCGGACAGGGAGAAGAACACGGGTGGATTGAAGAAATCCTGCCGCGAAAAACTGAATGCCTGCGACCGCCGGTAGCGAACGTAACAAGACTTGTGATCGTTATTGCCCCGGTTCCAAAGCCGGACATGATCCTTGTGGACCGCCAGATTTCAAGGGCGTACAACCAGGGAATGGATGTGCTTCTTGTGGTGACCAAATACGATCTTGATCCGGAACTGCCCGGACAGATTGAAAACGAATACAGAACAGCCGGCATACCGGTTATTTCCGTAAGCGCCAGAGACGGAACCGGACTGGAGATCCTGAAAAAGGCGCTGGCGGACGGGAAGCTCAGCTGCTTTACCGGACAAAGCGGCGCTGGGAAGAGCACCCTGCTGAATGCCCTGCTCGGACTTGAACTGGAAACAGGCGATATATCCAGAAAGATCGAAAGAGGCAAAAACACCACAAGGCATACCGAACTGATCGAAAAAAACGGTATCCGCGTAATGGATACAGCAGGTTTCAATCTTCTTGAGGCAGAAAAAGAACTGGATCCGGCGTACCTGAAAGAACGTTATCCGGAGTTTGAACCTTATGAAGGAAAATGCAGGTTTGATGAATGCCTGCATGACAGGGAACCCGGATGCGCTGTTCAGGAAGCAGCGGACAAAGGTGAAATCAGCATGGAAAGGCTGAAGCGGTACAGGATCCTGCTCGCTGAGGCAAGGGAAATATGGAGGGAACGATATGATTAAGATTGCGCCGAGCATTCTCGCGGCAGATCCGCTGAATCTGGAGAAGGCTGTGCGGAAAGCGGAAAAAGCCGGCTGTGACTGGATTCATGTGGATGTGATGGATGCTCATTTTGTTCCGAACCTGGCTTATTCCGCTGATACTGTACGCCGTCTGAACCAGGTGACGGATCTCCCGCTGGATGTCCATCTGATGATGGATCATCCGGAAACCATGGTGGATGCCTTCCTGGACGCCGGCGCTTCATGTCTGACCATTCATGCTGAAACAGAATCGGATACCGGTTCGCTGCTTACAGCCATCCGCAGCCGCGGGCGCATGGCCGGTCTTGCCCTGAAACCGGCGACGCCGCTTGAAACCGTTCTTCCTTATCTGGAAATGACAGACCTGGTGCTGATGATGACGGTTGAACCCGGATTCGGAGGCCAGAAACTGGACGCCCGTGTGATCAGCAAGATCCGAGGGCTGAAAGATATGGGCTACAAAGGAGAAATAGAAGCCGACGGAGGAATCCGTGAGGACAATCTGGAGATGCTTGTGATGAACGGGCTTTCCGTGGCAGTAATGGGAACCGCGCTTTTCGGACAGAAAAACATGGAGAAATGTGTCCGGAGACTGCACGAAATCCAAGACGGACAGCAGGCGCTCTGAGCGCGCATAAAGGAATATGATCAGACAAGATACTATTGCCGCTATTGCCACCGCACCGGGATCGGGAGGCATCGGCATCATCAGAATGAGCGGACCGGAAGCCGAAAAAATCCTGCAGCGGATATTTCGTCCTGCCGGCAGGGATCAGGCCGTCATGGAATCGCACAGGCTGACCTACGGCTGGATAACTGACGGAAACGGGATCCTGGACGAGTGCATGGCTGTGATTATGCGCGCGCCGCGGAGTTATACCAGGGAGGATGTTGCGGAAATCCAGCTGCACGGCGGAAGGTACGTGGTTCAGCGCGTCCTTGAGCTGTGCCTGAAAGAAGGCGCCAGGCTGGCGGAGGCCGGTGAGTTTACACGGAGGGCTTTCCTGAACGGACGTGTGGATCTCAGCAGGGCTGAGGCGGTGATGGATATGATCTCAGCCGGAGGAGAGCAGGCGCATAAAGCTGCCGTAAGGCAGCTGAACGGCGGCGCATCCTCTTTTGTCCGCTCCTTTGCGGATGAACTGTACGGACTTCAGGCAGGACTGGCTGCCTGTATTGACTACCCGGAAGAAATCTCGGATGAAGAAGGCACCGGGGTACTGAAACAGGGCCTTGAGAAGTTGATTTCAGAACTGGAAACGGCTGTTGACGAGCACGCCAGCCGCCTGATTTACCAGGGACTGCAGGTGGCACTGATCGGCCGTCCGAATGTGGGGAAAAGCAGTATCCTGAACGCGCTTCTGGGAGAAGACCGAGCTATTGTTACCAATATTCCCGGAACAACACGGGACACGGTGTCCGGTGAGATGTGTATCAACGGCTTCAGGATTGTCCTTACCGATACGGCAGGGATAAGGGAAACGGAAGACCCGGTGGAAAAAATCGGTGTGGAGCGCAGTGAAAAGGCCAGGCAGGAGGCGGACGCCACGCTTCTGATTCTGGACGGCACGGAAACGCTGAACCGGGATGACAGGGAACTGCTGGAACATTTCAGCGGCAAAGGCGCTGTGGTCATCAACAAAACAGATCTTCCCCAGGCTGTTTCAGAAGAAACCGTTCATGCCATACGGCCGGACGTGTGCTGTATCACTGTTTCGGCAAAGGATCCTGAAAGCATGAAACCGCTTCGTCAGTATCTGGCAGCCTTCGTTGAAATTTCTGACCAGCTGGTCCTGACACAGCCCAGGCATCTCGATGCTGTAAAACGCGCTGTTCAGCATCTGAAGGACGCGATGAATACACTGGAACATTATACGCCCGATGTGGCTTCAACAGACCTGCAGGAAGCGCAAGCAGCGCTGAGTGAGATTACCGGCGACAGCGCGGATGAGAAACTGCTTGACAGGATTTTCGCGCAGTTCTGCGTTGGCAAATAAACAAACGACCGGAGGGATGGCAATATGGCTGGCTATCAGAAAGTAATGCGGGGCCGGGATTCTCTGAAACGGCTTCCGGAAATGACCGGAAAGCTGGAAATCCGCAAACCGATGATTGTAGGGATGGAGCCTCTGACCGGAACGCTGATGAAAAAGAATCCGTGGCTTTTATCATCTCCTGTCTTCTCGGATTTTCATGCAAATCCTGATCTTGCTGATACGGAAGAAGGCGCGGCCCTCTTTGCCCGGGAAGGCTGTGACGGCCTGATCTCCATCGGAGGCGGTTCAAGTATTGATACTGCCAAGGCCATAAAGGCACGGCTGAACGCTGAATGCGAAGATGACATTATTCACAGCTGCCTGAAAAACAAAATAGCCTGTCCCCATATTGCGGTTCCGGGAACCGCCGGAACGGGATCCGAAGCAACACAGATTGCGGTTGCCTATGTGAATGGGATCAAGGTAAGCCTGAATCATGAAATGCTGAAGCCGGATGGAGTTATCCTGGATGCGTCGCTCCTTGACTCCCTTCCTCCGTATCATAAAAAATCCTGTGCTTTGGATGCGCTGGCGCAGGGAATTGAAAGCTACTGGAGCAGGGGGGCAAACGATGACAGCAGGGTTCATGCCTATCTTGCCATCATCGGTGTGCTGGATAACCTGAAAAACTATCTGGACGGGGATCCGCATGCCGCCGAGGAAATGCTGGATGCCAGCTATCAGAGCGGCAAGGCAATACAGATCACGAGAACAACCGCCGCCCATGCCATGTCCTATATGCTGACCAAACGGATGGGACTTGCCCACGGGCATGCCTGCATGATTACGCTTCCGACCCTGTGGGAAATGATGCAGGAGAAAGAAGAAATGCAGGAAACCCTGCGGGATTTAAGCGAAAAAATGCGGCTCGGGGATATGAGGATGGCTCCCAAACTGCTGAAGGGGATTCTGTATGATCTGGAAATGAGCATTCCGCCCGTACCGGATGACGAAGTGCTGGACGAACTGGCGGATTCCGTCAATGTGGAACGACTGAACAACCATCCGGTAAAAATGACAAAGGAAGAAATCAAAGCCGCGTACCGGAGGGCTATGACCCCCCTCAGGGAGAATGAAAAGCTGGCGTGCCTGGATATCTGGAAATACTACGGGAGGGGATAAGGAATGGATGAGAACATTCATGCGGGCCATCGTGAAAAAATGAGGGCACGTTTTATCCGCGACAAGGGATTTGAAAATTTTGAAGATCATCAGATTCTGGAACTTCTGCTGTTTTATGCCAATACAAGGGGCGATACCAATCCGCTGGCCCATGAACTGCTGGACAGGTTCGGAAGCCTGAAGGGGGTTCTGGAGGCAAGGCCGGAACAACTGATGACGGTTCATGGGATAGGACAGCAGCAGGCAACGCTGATCAGCATGGTGGTACCGCTGACAAGAGTGTGGCACAGATGCGCAATGACGGTGCCGGACAAGATCGGCAACAGCAGGGAAGCTGAGGACTACTGCCTCTCTGTTCTGGCCGGCGAGCGGACCGAACGTTTTTATGTGATTTCTCTCAATGCCAAATGCAATGTGCTGGGACGCAGGAAAATATCCGAGGGTTCCCTGAGCGAAGTATCCGCCTATCCCCGGATGGTTCTGGAAACAGCGCTGAACTACAACGCGCACAGCGTTCTTTTGTGCCATAATCATCCCGGCGGCACCTGCGCGCCTTCACCGGAGGATATTGCATCCACGCTGCAGCTTCAGCGGCTGCTGAACGGTGTCGGCATTCTCCTGCTTGATCACATCATTGTGGCGGGCGACAGGACGTACAGTATGATTCAGCACGGAGACATTGATTACAGGATAAAAGGAAAATAAAAATGACTGAAAAAAGAAAAAAAGCTTTGCCAAAGGTTGTGAAACTGCTGATCCTGCTGGCTGCTGCCGTAGTCATAGCCTATGCGGGGATCGTTGCCTATGTTTGTATTCGTGAAGGGAGTGTGCCGACTTCAGTGCCTGATGCCGACCGTTATGATGCAATAATTGTTCTCGGTGCCCAGGTGAAACGGGACGGCACCCCGAACGTTCAGCTGGGATGGCGGCTGGACGCGGCTTATGATGCCTATGTACAGAAAAAAGTACCTGTGGTTGTCTGTGGTGCGCAGGGAAAGGATGAACCTGTTCCGGAGGCGGAAGCCATGAAGACCTATCTTGTGGAGAAAGGTGTTCAGGAACAGGATATTCTGACGGATCCTGACTCTTTCAACACAAACCAGAACCTGAAAAACGCGGCCGCTTTACTGAACGGAATGCAGGGAATTCATAAAGTGCTGATCGTCACAAGCGATTATCATGTTCCGCGTGCCATGGCACTGGCCAAAGACCTTGGTTTTGACGCCTGCGGAATGGGAAGCCCCTGCAAACCTGAATACTGGCTGAGAAACCACGCGCGGGAAGCTTTGTCATGGTGTAAATACTGGGGCGTAAAATACCTGCATCTGCCGCTGGAGTGAAATATGGAGATCAGACAAATCAGGCTAAGCCTTGAACAGAATGAAATACCGTTCAGGGAGAACCTTCCGGAAAAACTGAAAATCTATCTTGAACTGCTTCGGGAATGGAACAGCAGGATGGATCTGACGGCTGTAACGGATGATGAAGAAACGGTTGACAAGCATTTCATCGACAGCCTGACGGTGCTCAGAACCGGACTGGTTAAGGAAAACATGAAACTGATTGATGTGGGAACCGGAGCGGGATTTCCCGGCATGGTTCTCGCGCTTGCCTGCCCGGAACTGCAGGTTACGCTGCTTGATGCCCAGCAGAAACGGCTGTCTTTCCTGAAAGCGGTTTCTGAAGCAACAGAATCTGAGAATATCACCATTATTCATGCCCGGGCAGAGGACGGCGCCCGGAAAGCAGAACTGAGAGAACAGTATGATATTGCAGCAGCAAGGGCTCTGGCGCCTCTGAATGTTTTATGTGAGTATCTTCTTCCTTATGTGAAAGTGGACGGCTATGCACTCTGCTGGAAAGGCCCCGCACTGAAAGAGGAAACTGAAGCGGGGAGGAAAGCTGCCCACCTGCTGGGAGGCCGTCTGGAAATGCCGGTTAAAAGTACTGTCTTCGGCCGTGAATGGGATCATATGATCCTGCCGGTCAGAAAAATCCAGCATACATCCGCTCAGTACCCGAGAAAAGCGGGAACTCCGAAAAACAAACCGCTGGGTTTGTAACCCGAACAACGGCTTGACGCTTATTTCGCTCAGATGGTATACTATCCGCAATGCGGTTGTGGTGGAATGGCAGACACCGGGGACTTAAAATCCCCTGCCCATAAAGCGTGCGGGTTCGAGTCCCGCCAACCGCACCAGAAAAGCAGCGTGCTGAACACGCTGCTTTTTTGTATCCGTACGGGTTTTCTGTTCCTCAGGGAGTTTCCTGATTGAAATCAAACTCTAGTATTTTCAGTGTTCCGACGGAAGGATGGATCCATCCTTCCTTTCCGTTTTCAAGTTTGATTTTATACATGCCGTTGGAAGCAATGTCCAGAACCTCATATTCAACAGAGGATTTTGCATGGCCGACTACACGGGAGGAGAGGGACGGCGTTTTATGAACATTCGGGCTGTCTGTATCCCTGATTCTGAATCTTCTGATGACCTGTATTCCGGAATCATCGGAAAGGGAGAGGGAAGTGCCTGAAGAGGAAACGAAGGTGTCAATGAAGAGGTTCTGCAAACCCTCAATTCTTTCGGAGTAGACAAGCTGCTGTTCTTCAAGGGAAGAGTTTTCCGCCTGCAGGGAACTGATCAGCTCATCCCTGCTGCTAATGCCGCTTTTCAGAATTTCGCTTTCACCGGAAGAGCTGAGGATATCTTCCTTGAGCTGGCTGACCTCATTTTTTTTATCCGAAAGATCATCTGAAAGGGTTTTGATGGTGTTATCCCTGCTGGTGACCTCATTGTTCAGGTTATCAATTCTTGAATCCCGGTTTGTAACATCTGCTTCAAGCTTCTCTATTTTCTGACTGTTCGAGGTAAGATCAGATGTCAGCTGAAGAATCTGTTCTTCTTTTTCGGAAAGCTCTTTCCGAATCAATTCGTTCTGTTCAGCCTGCTCAGAAAGACTGCTTCGGAGCTCCTGAATCTGTATTTCTTTCGCTGCCAGATCGGAGGCGAGCGAAGACAGCCTGGCAGACAGGCCTGATGATTCCTCCTTCAGGCCTGCTGCTTCACTGATGCTTTCTGAGAGAACGGCTTCCAGTTCCTGAATACGTGTTTCCTTCTCTGAATCTTCTTCGGCCAGGCTCAGAAGCTGCTCTTCCTTTTCAGAAAGGGCGGACTCGAGTTCACCGATCCGAAGGGTATAGCCTTCTGCTTCTGAGGAAGCTTTATCAAGCTCCTGCGTTTTTTCAGACAGGGAAGCGCTGAGGGAAAGAATCTCGGAAGCCTGTGCGGAAACTTCTGATTCCAGTTCTTCAATACGGGAAGGATTATTTTCCGCCGACGGAATGAATGCGCCTTCTGTATTGCTGACAGTATCGGAATCCGATTTATTATCTGTGATTTCGTTCAAATCTGCTTTTGAATCGGAATCTGCATTCAGCTGTACGGTTTCCTGAAGATCTGCTATCTGACGGGACTGCTCAGCCAAGGCCGCTTCCTGCTTTGCAATCACAGCGTCCTTTTCTCCAATGGTGTTTTCCAGTTCCTCAATACGGCCTTTCTGTGATGCGGAAAGACTTTCAGCCTCCAGGGCAGCTGAAGCCAGATCGGCAATCCGGGCGGAAAATGATTCGATTTGTGTGCTTTGATTATTCAGTTCTTCAGACAGACTGAGGATTTCGGATTCTTTTGATTTGACATCGGCCTGCAGTGCTGCAATCTGTGATTCTTTTTCAGAGAGACTGGTATTCAGGCTGCTGATCAGGAGGGCTTTTTGTTCCGCATCGGCGGAAACTGACAGGATTTCCGCCGATTTACTTTCTATGGATGCCGTATATTCCTCAATTCTGGCGGACTGCGCATCCAGATCTCCGGTCAGGGTAACAATCTGCTGATCTTTTGAATCAATATCCGCGCTGAGAAGCCGGATCTGTTCGTCCCGGTCTGAAAGCAGGGTGTCAGCCTCAGACAGCTTATTCTCCAGACCATTGATTTCAGAGGACTGCCGGGCGGCGGATTCGTTCAGTTCCTGAATAGCCAGGTCACGGAATGCCAGTTCAGCGGAGAGAACTTCGATTTTCCTGTTTTTTTCCTGATTGTTTGTGAGATAAAGAACGCCTAGGACAACTGACAGCACAATCAGCATCGCGATGAGCGTAAAGGAAAAGCCTTTTTTCATCGGAAAAAACCTCCCGGAGGATGCCTGGCATTCAGAAAAAAGAGAATAACAATGTATTGCTATCATTATGACATAGGCGCAAACGGAAAGTCAAACCGTAATAAAGAAACGGCTGCAGACTGTTAGTATGGCTTATCCCGTGCAGCCACCATATCCTGTATTGACAATCGAAAAATAAGACGTTATAATACATCTGATTTTTAGCAAAAGACTGACGTTTTACCTGTACCGGTACTGAAAAAGGAGGATGAATATGGGAAGATATTTCGGAACAGACGGATTTCGCGGAAAAGCAGGTGTTGTGCTGACAGCGGAGCACGCTTTTAAAACCGGCCGTTACCTCGGATGGTATTACGGAAAAAAGCATCTGGACGATAAAGCAAGAATCGTGATCGGCAAGGACACACGCCGCTCTTCATATATGTATGAAAGCGCATTGGCTGCCGGCATTACTTCTTCCGGTGCGGATGCTTATCTGCTTCACGTTACCACGACCCCCTGCGTCAGTTATATTACAAGAACGGAAGATTTTGACTGCGGAGTCATGATTTCCGCAAGCCATAACGCTTTTTACGACAACGGTATCAAACTGATGAACGGTAAAGGCGAAAAGATGGATGATGATCTTCAGGACGCCATCGAGGACTATATCGACGGTAAGACGGAAGAAATCCCCTTCGCCGCGGAAGACAGGATCGGATGTACGGTTGACTTCTACACAGGCCGGAACAGATACATCGGATACCTGACCAACCTGGCAACACGCCCGTTTGATGATCATAAGGTGGCGCTGGACTGCTCCAACGGCAGCAGCTGGATGATCGGTCCTGCGGTTTTCAACGCACTCGGAGCGAAAACCTATGTGATTCATAACAAACCGGACGGGCTCAATATCAATAAAAACTGCGGCAGCACCCATATTGAATCCCTGAAGGAATATGTGAAGGAAAACAAGCTGGATGTCGGCTTTGCTTTTGACGGCGATGCGGACCGCTGCCTGGCGGTGGATGAAAACGGCAATGAAGTCAACGGCGACAAAATCATGTATATCTGCGCCAAATACCTGAAAAGCAAGGGACAGCTGCCGAGCAATACGGTCGTTACCACCATCATGAGCAATTTCGGCCTGTACAAGGCACTGGACAATGCCGGAATCAATTATGAGAAAACAGCGGTTGGTGACAGGTATGTTTATGAAAACATGAAGGCCTATAATCACCTGATCGGCGGAGAACAGAGCGGCCATATCATTTTCCGCAAGCATGCCCGTACAGGCGACGGCCTGATTACCGCCATCATGCTGATGGAAGTGATGATTGACACCCAGCTGCCGCTGTCCATCCTGGCTGAGCCCTGCAAGATGTACCCACAGGTGCTGAAAAATGTTGTTGTCGATGATAAAGACGGAACACTGGCTGAGCAGGCGGTTATGGATGCGGTCAATCACTGCACGGAACAGCTCGGTGATACAGGCCGTGTGCTGCTGCGCAAGAGCGGCACGGAACCTGTGCTTCGCGTGATGAGTGAAGCAACCAGCACGGAAGAATGCGAAAAGAATGTGGATTATATTATCAACGCAATGAAGGAAAGCGGACATCTGATTGAGGTGAAGAAGTAATGCTGAAAACAAAAGATCTGTATGACCTGACCCATACCCGGGCAGCGGCTATTCTTGAAAATACGGAATATCCCTGGGAAGCGCTGGGAAAAATCAAGGAATTTATTATTGAACTGGGTAAAACCCTGCCGAAGGATGAATTTGACGAAGTCAGTGAAAACGTCTGGATCGCGAAGGACGCGAAGATTTATCCCAACAACTATATCGGTGCTCCGGCCATTATCGGACATGAAACCGAAGTCCGCCCGGGTGCCTTTATCCGCGGCAGCGCCCTGGTCGGTGATCACTGCGTGGTGGGCAACAGCACGGAACTCAAAAACGTAATCCTTTTTGACAACGTGCAGGTTCCGCACTACAATTATGTCGGCGACAGCATTCTGGGATACAAGAGTCATATGGGCGCAGGTTCCATTACGTCCAACGTCAAGAGCGACAAACTGCTTGTGGTTGTCAGGTGCGGTGATGAGAAAATTGAAACCGGCCTGAAGAAAATCGGCGCCATGCTCGGCGACCGGGTTGAAGTGGGCTGCAACAGTGTCCTGAACCCCGGAACCGTGATCGGACGGGACTCCAATGTATACCCGACATCCTGCGTCCGCGGAACCATTCCTGAAAAGAGCATCTGGAAGAACAACGGAACGGTTATTGCCAAAAAATAATAAACTATAAAATCATTTCAAGGGGGAAATGACTATGAAGGTTATCATCGCAAAGGACTACGAAGACGGCGCCCGCAAAGCGGCAGACATCATTGAGAAGATTGTGCGCGACAATCCGGAATGCACACTGGGACTCGCAACCGGATCCAGCCCTGTGGGAATGTATAAGGAACTGGCCCGCCGCTGCAGGGAAGAAGGGCTTGATTTCAGCAAAATCCACAGTGTGAACCTGGATGAGTATGTCGGCCTGGAAGGTACCCATGACCAGAGCTACCGGTACTTTATGAACACCAACCTGTTTGACCACATCAATATCGACAAAGCCAACACCTATGTCGCCAAGGGAACCGGCGATGTGGCCGCGAACCTGAAGGAGTTCAACGACATTCTGGACAGGACCGAGATCGAGATCCAGGTGCTGGGCGTCGGCCCGGACGGCCACCTCGGCTTCAACGAGCCCGGTGAAACCCTGTACGACGGCGCGCATGAGGAGACGCTGGATGATTCCACCATCGAAGCCAACAAGCGGTTCTTCGCGAGCAAGGAAGACGTGCCGACCCACGCTGTGACCATGGGCATGGGCAACATCATGCGGGCGAAGCGCCTGATCATGATCATCAGCGGCAACAAGCAGGAAGCAGCCACCAAGCTGCTGATCGAAGACAAGATCGACCCGAAATGCCCCTGCACCTTCATGCGGCTCCATCGGGACGCCACCGTTGTCATCGAGAAAAAACTGGCGGACGAAATCGGATACAAGGGATAAGACTAACAGCACAGGGGACAGCTGCATAAGCGGCTGTCCCTTTTTTCAGGAGGAAACATGTTTCATTTTACCGAAATCGCCCCGGGCGTGAAACACATTCAGGACGCCATGGGCGTCTGCTTTACACTGATTGAGGGAGACAAGCGCGCAATCCTGTTTGATACCGGATACGGGATGGAAGATGTGCAGGCGTATGTGAGAACGCTGACGGACAAACCGGTGAAGGTATACCTGTCCCACGGACACCATGACCATGTGCTGGGTGCCAGGTGGTTTGGGCAGACCTTGATGGGTGAAGCGGACATGGACGAATTCCGGGAAAGGACCGGTGAGGGACAGCGCAGGAAGGTCATGAAGCAGGCGGAAGGACAGGATGTGCCGGTGCCGGACGATTTCATGATTGCGAACATCAGCCTGCCGGAGGCAATATGCTTCAACGGAAAAACCGGGACTTTTGACAGCCTGGAAGAGGACCTGGGCGGCCTGAAAATCCGTGTTATCCTTGTGCCGGGCCATACACCCGGGAGCATTGTGGTTTTCATACCGGCACGGGGACTGCTGCTCACCGGAGATGACTGGAATCCCTGCACCTGGATGTGGTTCCCGACTTCCATGGACGCTTCCGGATGGCGGGAGAATATGAAGACGCTGATCCGGGCGCTGGAAGACGACGGACCGGAAATCAAAACAGTGATCTGTTCACATCAGCCAAAGGCCCGTGACGGAAAAGAGCTGAAAGCCTTCCTGGAGTACATGACGGATGAACTGATGAAAGCGGCACCGGCGGTGGATATGGGTGCGCCTATCGATACACACCAGATTGTGAAGGATCCGGAAGGATGGGTGCTGTTATTTGATCGTGGAAAGATCAGATAAACATGCATCATGCATAATAAAAGTTTTATACTGAAAAAAACGATACAAATAAACCCGCTTCGATGAATTGAAATCGAAGCGGGTTTGTGTTTTATGAAAATCAGATACTGAAGAGAAGCTCGTCGTAGGTCGGGAACGGCCAATAGCTCCGGTCCGTGAGGGTCTCGAGGGTATCGGCTGACTTCCGGAGATCCGCCATGGCGGGCAGCACGGTATCGTGCATATAGCGGGCATCGGAAAGGGGATCGTCTCCGGCGGGGCGCTCCCGGATGACGGTTTCAAGCCGCAGAAGGTCGACGTTCAGCTGATCCACGGTGGCACTGAGGGTGGACACCAGTGCCGGACCGCTGGTGCACTCCGCGCCGATTTCCCGGATGTTCCGGGAGGCCGCGGCCATATCGCCGGTGAAGCGCAGAACCGCAGGAAGGATCTGGCGGCGGGCCATCATGATCATGGTGTTGGCTTCGATGGCAATGATCTTGGCGTAGGAATCCAGGCCGATATCCCGGCGGGAACGAAGCTCGGATTCTGAAAGGACCTTGTGGGTCTCAAAGAGGCGGATGTTCTTTTCGTCGGTATAGCAGGGCAGAGCATCCACGGAAGAATCAAGCCTGCAAAGTCCGCGTCTTTCGGCTTCCTTTACCCATTCGTCAGTATAATTGTTCCCGTTGAAAATAATCCGTTTATGATCATGAATTGTCCTGACGATCAGATCGTGAAGCGCGGAACGGAAATCCGACGCGTTTTCCAGCTCGTCAGCGAACTGGCGCAGGCTTTCGGCCACGATGGTGTTCAGGACCACGTTGGCATCGGAAATGGAATCGGAGGAGCCCAGGGAGCGGAACTCAAATTTGTTGCCGGTGAAGGCGAAAGGAGAGGTCCTGTTCCGGTCAGTGGTGTCCTTCGGGAACTTGGGCAGCATATGGACGCCGATGGTCATATCGGTCTTCTCACGGCCGTTATAGATGGAACCGGTTTCCAGGGCTTCCAGGATCTCGGTGAGTTCGTCCCCGAGGAAGATGCTGATGATGGCGGGCGGAGCTTCGCAGCCGCCCAGACGGTGGTCGTTGCCTGCGGAAGCCACAGAGGCGCGGAGCAGATCCTGATAATCGTCCACGGCTTTGATGACCGAGGTCAGGAAGAGCAGGAACTGAGCGCTTTCATGGGGACTGTCGCCGGGTTCCAGCAGATTGTAGCCGGTGTTGGTGGACATGGACCAGTTGTTGTGCTTGCCGCTGCCGTTGACGCCGGCGAAAGGCTTCTCGGACAGGAGACAGTGGAGACCGTGGCGGCGGGCAACCTTCTTCATGATCTCCATGGTCAGCTGGTTGTGGTCGCAGGCCACGTTGACGATGGAGTGGATAGGCGCCATCTCGTGCTGGGCCGGTGCGGTCTCATTATGCTCGGTCTTGGACAGGACACCGACCTTCCAGAGTTCTTCATTCAGCTCTGTCATGAACGCCTGGACCCGGGTCTTGATTGTGCCGAAGAAGTGATCGCCCAGCTCCTGTCCTTTGGGGGCAGGTGCGCCAAAGAGCGTGCGGCCGGCGAAAATCAGGTCGCTGCGCTTGTCATACAGTTCTTTTTCAATCAGGAAATACTCCTGCTCAGGACCGACGGTGGGGGTGACGCGCGTGGCATCCAGCCGGCCGAAGAGTTTCAGGATGCGGACAGCCTGTTTGTTGAGCGCTTCCATGGAGCGGAGCAGGGGAGTCTTCTTGTCCAGGGCTTCGCCGCCATAGGAGCAGTATGCCGTGGGGATGCACAGGACGTGCTCCTTGATGAAGGCATAGGAAGTCGGATCCCAGGCAGTGTAGCCGCGAGCCTCAAAAGTGGAGCGCAGGCCGCCGCTGGGCAGGGAGGAAGCGTCCGCTTCGCCGCGGACCAGTTCCTTGCCGGAGAACTCCTGGATCACGCGGCCGCCGTCCACGGGCGTAATGAAAGCGTCGTGCTTTTCCGCGGTGACGGAATTCAGGGGCTGGAACCAGTGGGTATAATGTGTTGCGCCGCGCTCGACAGCCCAGTCTTTCATGGCGTTTGCCACAATGCTGGCAAGCTGGGGATCCAGACGGCGTCCGTCATCAATTGTTTTATGGAGGGCTTTGTATGTCTCCCGGGGAAGACGCTGGCGCATAACGGAATCATTAAACACATTGATACCGAAATTCTCTTCCACAAACGCCATCGGAATCCCACCTTTCATCATCAATAATACATGTCAGTTTAGAAGAGATACGGAAGCGTGTCAAGGGTTTATTTTCAAGAAACAGAGCCATATGGTGCACAGCCGGAAAGAGACCGGAAAAACGTAACAATTAATACATATTTTTTTGTCCCGTTTTATGGTATCATATAGTCGCACGCTAAAGTGTGAAATTGAGCGGGAAGTGACGTTATGTTTGAACCAAAAATCAGAAACAGTCAGACCGATCTGCTGATGAAAGCAATCCTTACGCTGAAAAGCGAGGAAGATGCCTACCGCTTCTTTGAGGATATCTGTACGATTCCCGAGATCAAGAGCATCAGCCAGAGGCTGGAAGTGGCCTACCTGCTTGACAGGAAGGAAACTTACCAGAAGATCGCGGAAGAGACAGGCGCGTCCAGCGCCACCATCTCCAGGGTCAACCGCTCTCTTTCATACGGAGCGGACGGCTACCGCCGTGTTCTTGATGCAATGGGAGAGAAAAAATAAGCATGGATCTGACAGCATTAAACCCTGAACAACGCAGAGCCGCTGAGACACTGGAAGGACCTGTACTGATCCTGGCCGGTGCCGGAAGCGGCAAAACACGCGCACTTACATACCGTGTTGCCAATCTGATTGACCATGGAGTACCGGCTTATTCCATCCTGGCACTGACCTTCACAAACAAAGCTGCCAGGGAAATGAAATCCAGGGTACAGAGCCTGATTGGCGAAGAGCAGGCTGAGACCGCCTGGATCAGCACTTTCCATTCCACCTGCGCACGCATCCTGCGCAGGGATATTGAAAAGATCGGATACAGCCGGTCCTTTACGATCTATGATGACGATGACCAGCAGCGTGTGCTGAAAGAAATCCTGAAGCAGCAGAATATTGATGATAAATTCCTGCCTGTACGGGAAATACGCTCAAAGATCAGTGATGCCAAGAACAGGATGCTCATGCCGGATGAGTGGTTCGCCAAATCCGCGCGTGACCGGAGAGCATCCATGATTCATGATGTGATGACAGAATATGAAAAGCGCATGAAAACACTGAATGCGCTTGATTTTGATGATCTTCTCCTGAAGACGCTCATCCTCCTTGCTGATCACCCGCCTGTGCTGGATATGTACCGCAGACGTTTCCGCTATGTCATGGTGGACGAGTATCAGGATACGAACCGGACACAGTACGAACTCATCCGGCTGCTGACCGCTGAAAGCCGGAACCTGTGCGTTGTCGGTGACGATGACCAGAGCATTTACGGGTGGCGCGGCGCGGATATCCGGAATATCCTTGATTTTGAAAAAGATTATCCTGACGCGACCGTGATCAAACTGGAGCAGAATTACCGTTCCACAGGGAACATACTGGATGCCGCTAACCAGGTGATCGCCCACAATGCGGACCGAAAGGATAAAACGCTGTGGACTGAACACGGGGAAGGTGACAAAATCACCTGTTACTGCGCGCAGGATGAACGTGAAGAAGCGGCCTGGATCATCCAGCAGATACAGGAACTGAAAAAAACAGGAATACAGTACGGGGATATCGCTCTGCTCTACCGGACAAACGCCCAGAGCCGTATTCCCGAAGAAGTACTGATGCAGGCCGGGATCCCGTACCGCGTTTTCGGCGGTCAGAAGTTCTATGAAAGAAAAGAAATCAAGGATATCCTGGCCTATCTCCGTGTGATCGCCAATCCCGCGGACGATATATCCCTGACAAGGATTATCAATGTTCCCAAACGTTCCATCGGCGACAGTACCGTGCAGACGCTGACAGAATATGCTGCCAGGCAGGGGGTGCCGATTTATGCGGTTCTGGCTGATCTTCCTGAAGAATTGGGAAGCCGTGCCAGGAACAGCGTTTCTGAATTCTTCCGCATGATGATCATGCTTTGTGCCATGAAGGAAACCATGGAACTGGAAGAATTTGTGGACACAATGATCCGCATCACAGGACTGGAGGAACAATACAGGAAAGAAGACACTGAGGAATCCGTGAACCGCATTGAAAACATTCAGGAATTCCGCGGTTCAGTGCATGAATTTGCCACACTCGGCGAACAGCCCACCCTGGAGGCCTATCTGGAAAATGTCGCGCTGGTGACGGACCTGGACCGGGCTGAAGACCAGAGCGGCTATGTCACGATGATGACGCTTCATTCCGCAAAGGGCCTGGAATTTGACAATGTATTTATTCCCGGAATGGAGGAAGGCATTTTTCCTTCTTCCAGAAGCCTGGAAGAAGACAACCGGCTCGAAGAGGAAAGAAGACTGATGTATGTGGGCATTACGAGGGCAAGGAAACGCCTTTATTTGTCCCGGGCTTCAGAAAGAATGCTGTATAACCAGTACAGCCATAATCCGCCGAGCCGTTTCCTGGAAGAGATTCCGGCGAGACTCATCAGGGAGGAATTCTCAGCAGCCGCATGCGGCGGATACAGGAGAAACAATGAGCGGAGTGCTGTCCGGAGAGATGAATATACCGGATGGGAAAGTGATGATTTTGTACAGGAAGCCCCAAAGCACATTCCGCTTTCGAACCTGGGAAAGCCCAAACTGAAACTGAACGGACTGAACCTGAACAGCATTCCGGGCGTTTCGAAAGGCTTTGTCGGCAGTACGGCAAATGCGCTCGCGGGCTCAGCCATGCAAAAGCTGTTCAGTCCCGGAGACCGTGTCAGGCATCCCAAATTCGGCTTTGGCAATGTGATCAGCGTATCCGGCAGCGGTTCGGACGCAAGGATCAGGATCACGTTTGAAACAGCCGGGGAAAGAGAGCTGTCACTGGCAGTGGCCCCGATTGTAAAGGTGGAGGAAAAGGAATGAACGAAGCACAGGAAAGGATGCAGGAACTTGTCAGAAAACTGAATGAAACTGCGTATGCCTACTATGTGCTGGACAATCCTGTTATTTCCGACATGCAGTGGGACCACCTTTATGATGAGCTGAAAAAGCTGGAGGCGGAAACCGGTATCATCCTGCCGGATTCCCCGACGCAGAAAGTCGGCGGCGATCCGCTGAAGGGGTTTGAGGAGCACAGGCATATTACCCGCCTGTGGTCGCTGGACAAGGTCCAGAGCCTGGAAGAACTGGAAGCCTGGATCCAGCGTACGGAGAAACTAGCGGAAGCAAAAGACCTCCAGTACTACGTCGAATATAAATTTGACGGATTAACGCTGAATCTTACCTATCGGGACGGCGAACTGGTACAGGCTGCCACCCGTGGCAACGGTGTTACCGGAGAAGCCATCCTGCCGCAGGCCAGGACGATCCACAGTGTGCCCAGGAAAATCCCTTATAAAGGCCTGCTGGAGGTACAGGGTGAATGCATCATGAGGCTCAGCACCCTGGAGAAATACAACAAGACAGCAAAGGAACCCCTCAAGAACGCAAGAAACGCTGCCGCGGGAGCACTGCGCAACCTTGATCCGAGGGTAACGGCCTCCCGTCACCTGGATGCCTTTTTCTACCAGGTCGGTACGATTGAGAACCCGCCTTATGACAGCCAACCGGGAATGCTTGACTTCCTGCGGGAAAACGGTTTCCAGGTCAGCCCCTATCTCGGAAGCAGCAGGGGCAGAGAGGCACTGGAAGCCTGTATCCGGGAAATAGAACAGAGCCGGAGCCAGCTGGACTGGCTGATCGACGGCGTTGTGATCAAAGTCGGTGATTATGCCCTGCGGGAACGGATGGGATATACCGAAAAATTCCCGCGATGGGGTGTCGCGTATAAATTCAAAGCGGAAGAATGTGTGACAAAACTCCTGGATGTGACATGGGAGCTTGGACGGACCGGCAAACTGACCCCCCTTGCTCATCTGGAGCCTGTGGATTTTTACGGCGTAACGGTACGCAAAGCCACCCTCAACAACCTGGGCGATATCCAGCGGAAAGACGTGGCGATCGGCTGCAATGTATGGATTCGCAGAAGCAATGACGTCATCCCGGAAATCATGGGACGCGCCGGAGACGCAACGGAAGATGAGAAGCCCATCCTGAAACCTGAATTCTGTCCGGCCTGCGGATCAAAACTGATCGAACGCGGTGCCCATCTGTTCTGCATGAACCGGGAAACCTGCCGTCCGCAGGCTGTGGCGCGGCTGGCGCATTTTGCCGGACGGGAAGCCATGGACATAGACGGGTTCAGCGAAAAGACTGCCGGACAGCTGTATGACCAGATGGGAATCCGGCAGCCTGCGGACCTGTATGCACTGACCCCCATGGATTTCCTGATGCTGGACGGCTTTAAGGAAAAGAAAGCCGGGAACCTGGCAGAAGCGCTTGAAAAAAGCAAGCACTGCGAACTGGACGCTTTTCTTTTCGCCCTGGGCATTCCGAATGTCGGACGGAAAACCGCCAGGGATCTGGCACAGAGGTTCGGTACGCTGGAGAAGCTGAAGGCAGCGGATGAGGAAGCGCTTACTTCCATTCCGGATATCGGTGATATCGTAGCCGCCAGCGTAACAGAATACTTCAGTTTTCCGGAAAACAACCAGATGATTGACCGGCTGCTTTCAGCAGGGGTGCATCCCAAAGAGATGGCTTCCGCAGGAGAAGGCGCCTTTTCCGGAATGAGTATCGTTGTGACAGGTACGCTGCCGACACTCAGCAGGAAGCAGGCGGAAGACCTGATTCGCAGCTGCGGCGGAAACGCCGCCGGATCCGTGAGTAAAAAAACCGCTTTTGTTGTTGCCGGAGAGGAAGCGGGCAGTAAGCTGACAAAAGCGCAGGCTCTCGGAATTGAAATCATTGATGAAGCGGAACTGCTCAGAAGAGCAGGTGCATAAGGAGCGAAAGACAAAATGTTTTCAGGTATTACAAGTATTCTGGAAGGACTGAGAACCAATCCGGGCGGGACAATCATCACATTTATCTATGTGGCGGTATGTATCCTGTTCAGTCTGATTATCCATGAATGCGCACATGGTTACGTTGCCCTCCGGTGCGGGGATCCGACGGCGAAATGGCTGGGAAGACTGACGCTTAATCCGGCAAAGCACCTGGATCCCCTGGGTACAATCTGTATGGTATTCCTGAGAGTAGGCTGGGCGAAACCGGTTCCCGTCAACCCCCGCAATTTCAGGAATTACAGGAGGGACTATATCCTGGTGTCCATTGCCGGAATAACGATCAATCTGATCATATGCCTGATCAGCCTGGTCATTTCCGCCCTGCTTTCAAAACTGATCTGGGGTCCGGAATTTATCGGTGAGCTCGGTCAGATTGGGAATAAATCCATTCTCATTAACGTTTACGAAGGATATTTTGCGAACGTGGTGTACGCCGGTGAGTTTTCCTATCTCAATGGATGGGTGCAGGTTCCCTGGCTGCTGTATGTCCAAAGGCTGTTTCTGATGCTTGCGCAGATGAATCTCGGTCTGGCTGTATTCAATCTGCTTCCCGTTCCGCCGCTGGACGGATTCCGGGTCGTGGATCAGTTTGTGTTCAAAGGCCGTCTGGCCCTGACTCCGCAGATGATGCAGATGATCCATACCATTTTCCTGTTTGTCTGCATGAGCGGCCTTCTTACCGGATTGCTTTCAACGGTGAACAGTGCGGTGATGGGAGCTTTTACATCTGTTATCTCAATGATTATTTAGTCAGAAAGATGAACAAAAGATGATCAACCGAGAATTCAAGCTGAAGGATTATGACGGCCCGCTGGACCTGCTCCTGACATTGATCGGCAAAGCACAGATCGACATCCGGGATATCTTTGTCAGTGAGATTACAGACCAGTACCTGGAGATTGTCCGGAACGCTCCCGACCTGGATATGGATGAAGCAAGCGATTTCCTGCTGATGGCCGCTACGCTGCTGGAAATAAAAAGCCGTGCCATGCTTCCAAGACCCCCGAAAACAGAGGATGAGACCGATCCGGAAGCTGAACTGATCAGGCGTCTTGAAGAATACAAGCGTTTCCGCGAAACAGCGGAAAGTATGAAAGCGTTCGAGGATGCTGCCAAGCGTGTTTTCACAAAGCTTCCGGAGGAGTATCCGCTTCCGCCGCAGGAGGTTGAACTGACCGGACTGACGCTTGAGGGACTCCGGGAGGCCTTCCTCAGGATCTGGCAGCGCCGGCCGCAGCTGGATGATGATCCTGAGAGCAATCATTATGCGGCAAGGAATATACACCGTGACAGCCATACGGTACAGGACTGTATGCTGAACCTGATGTACCGGATCAGGAAGAAAAAACGGATGCGGTTTGAGGATGCTTTTTCAGAGGCACCAACCAGGGAGGAAGTGGTGACCTACTTCCTGGCGGTACTGGAATTGCTGAAACTCGGACAGATGCATGTCAGGCAGGATTCGGTATACGGTGGTATTGAGCTGATTGCCGGAAAAGCCAGGCAGAAAAAAACACAGAAAGATCTGGCTGAAATGACGGGGGAGGTGGTCACCCTTGAACAGTGAAGAAGGAAATCTGAAGGGAAGAATTGAGGCTATTCTGTTTGTTGCGGGAGAAGCCGTTCCGATCAGGGATCTGGCAAGAGCCCTTCAGATCAGCGAGAGTGAAACCAGGGAGGCGATCAGGGGCCTGCGTGATGAATATGATTATGAACAGCGGGGATTCCTGATCAAAAGATTTGGTGATCATGTGCAGCTTGCGACAAGACCGTTGTATTCCGGTGATGTTGTCCGGCTTCTCCAGCCGGTACAGCAGCAAAGCCTGAGCCAGGCCGCAATGGAGACACTGGCTGTTGTGGCTTATAAGCAGCCTGTCACCCGCGCAGAAGTAGAACAGATCCGCGGGGTAAAATGTGATTACAGTCTTCAGAGCCTGATGACAAAAGGCCTGATATGTGAAGCCGGAAGGAAGGATACAATCGGAAGGCCGATCCTTTTCCGGACAACAGATGAGTTCCTGAGTCATTTCGGGCTGGAGGGGCTGGAAGGCCTGCCGCCCATGCCACAGCCGCAGGAAACGGAGACAGAAACCGACTCAGAGGAACTGATTCCCTGATTCAGCATATTCCGGTTGAAACAAATGAAAGGAGACAGAACCATGGACGAGCAAAGAAGACCAAGATCCCGTGAGAAGAAGGTTGTCAGTGAAGGCAAAGGCGTCGAAAAACGCGGCGAAGGGCTTGGTACAGGCCCTGTCAATAATGCAGGGAACTATGAAGACCGCCGTGAACAGCAGGGCAGTATGCAGCATGCCTCCTTCAGCCAGCCGCAACAGCGTCCGGCGCAGGGACAGAGCGCGCAGAATCCAAGGGTTCAGCAGTCTCCTTTCGGGCAGCAGCGTCCTCAGCAAAGAACAGACAGCGGTTTCCCGTTCGGAAACGGAGGACAGAGGCCTGGAACACAGAGTCCTTTTGGCACAGCAAACCGTCCCGCATCCGGATCATCCACGCCCTTTGGTTACAGGCCGGACAGTGCCAGCCAGAATCTTTTCAGCGGCAATCAATCCTCCGGCCGGCCGGGTATGTATGGTACCCGTCCAACAACAGGAAACAGTGCCGGCGGACAAAGACAATATCACAGCGGTGTGAAACAGAATGGTACAGGAGGCGGATCACAGCGTTCCTCCGGCGGCGGATCAGGCCTGGGCGGGGGAAAACTTCTGCTGATCATAGCGGCGCTTGTGCTTTTGCTGGGCGGAGGCGGCCTCAGCGGCCTGTTCGGCGGTGAAAGCGGAAACAGCGGCGTACAGGGCGTCCTGAACACCGTAACACAGTCCGCAGGTACTTCTTCCGGTTCGGTTGCTTCTTCCGGCGGCGGTATGGATATTACCAACCTGCTGAGTTCCCTGATGGGATCCGGAAGTTCAGCTTACGATTTTACCGGCAGTGCCGGAAGTCTGCTTTCCGGTCTGGGCGGAACCGGTGCGTCCTCCCAGGGAACTTCTTCCAGTCCGTACTTCACTTCCTCGGGCGGTGAAAACTCCACTGCGCTTGATGAAACCGTTGCAAAGGGATCCAGGGCCAAGTTTACCGAGATTATCGGAAACAATCAGGATGAGGTTACCATCCTGGTTTACATGTGCGGAACCGACCTTGAGAGCCAGCAGGGCATGGCGACCTCTGACCTGAAGGAAATGGCCAATGCTTCTGTAGGAAACAAAATCAACCTGCTGGTGTTTACCGGCGGATGCAGAAGATGGCGCAACAATGTGGTTTCCTCTTCAGTCAACCAGATCTACCAGATCCGGAACGGACAGTTTACCTGCCTGGAGAAGGATATGGGCAGTTCCAGCATGGTGAATCCGGATACGCTGACCGCATTTATCAAATACGGAAAGAAAAACTTCCTCGCGAACAGGATGTGCCTGATCTTCTGGGATCACGGCGGCGGATCTGTAAGCGGTTTCGGCTATGATGAAAAAGTGGGACACAACCAGTCCATGACCCTGGCAGGCATAAACAGAGCGCTGAAGCAGGCAAACGTAAAATTTGATTTTATCGGCTTTGATGCCTGCCTGATGGCAACAGTGGAAAACGGCATCATGCTCAGCCAGTACGCGGATTACATGATTGCCAGTGAGGAAACAGAACCGGGGGTCGGCTGGTACTATACCAACTGGCTGAATAACCTGAATAAAAACACCAGCATGCCGACGATCCAGATCGGCAAGCAGATTGCTGATGATTTTGTGGAAGTCTGCAGCAGACAGTGCCGCGGACAGGCGACAACCCTCAGCGTAGTGGACCTTGCGGAACTGCAGGCTACGATTCCGGACGAACTGAAGCAGTTCAGCATTGATACAAACGAACTGATCCAGAATAAGGAATATAAGACGGTTTCAAAAGCCAGGAGCAAAACCAGGGAATTTGCCCAGTCCAGCAGAATCGATCAGATCGACCTGGTTGATTTTGCCAAAAACATGGGGACAAGTGAAGGAAAGTCACTGGCAAAGGCGCTCCAGAGCGCTGTTAAGTACAACAAAACCGGCGGAAGCATCAGCCATGCCTACGGACTGAGCATTTATTTCCCGTATCAGCGGGCAAACAAAGTCAGCCAGATGGTATCGACCTATAAGGAAATCGGCATGGATGAGGAATATACCCGATGCATTCAGGAGTTTGCCAGCCTGGAGGTCAGCGGACAGGTCAGTGCCGGAACATCTGTGAGCAACTACGGCAGCGGCGCGTATGCCTCACAGGACCTGCTTGGCAGCCTGCTGGGACAGAGCGGCGGATACTCCGGTTCCTATTCAGCCGGCGGTCTGACGGAACTGCTGGGCGGACTTTACAGCGGCGGAAGCAGCAGCGGATCCACAGGAAGTATCCTGGACCTGTTTATGGGACGGAGTATGACAGCTGAAAACGCTGCTGAATATATCCTGGACAATCATTTTGATGCCTCTTCGCTGGTATGGAAAGACGGAAGGATCACGCTGGATGACAAACAGTGGGATCTGGTGACATCCCTGCTTGTCAATGTATTCTATAACGACGGAAACGGCTTTATTGACCTGGGTATGGATACCACCTATGAAAGCGAAGGAAACAGCCTGCTGTCCAGTTTTGACGGAACATGGCTTTCCATTGACAGACAGCCTGTGGCATATTATTACCTGAATACGGTGGATGACGGAGAAAACTACGTGATTTACGGTTATGTCCCGGCCTATCTGACCAAGAAGGGAGAAACACAGGCTGTACAGGTTGACCTGATCGTAAACTTTGACAGCGAGCACGGCGGTGACGGATACATTGCCGGCGCAATGTACAAGTACAGGGATGAGGCATCCGATACCCAGTCCAAGGAGCTGATCGCCATCGGCAAGGGGGACAAACTTCAGTTCCTGTGCGATTATTTCGATTATGACGGGAACTACCGTGATACCTATAAACTGGGCGACCCGATTGTCCTGGGAGATACTGTTGAGATAGCCAACACACCTGTGGATATGAGCAAATGCCGCGTGACGTTCCGGTTTACTGACATCTATCAGCAGAATTACTGGACACCGGCTGTCCAATAACAGAGAATACGGAGTATCCGCATATGGATTTGAATGACAAAATAGAAAAAATACTGGAAAAGGTACAGAAGGCACCGCGGTATACCGGTGGGGAAATGAATACGGAAGTGAAGGGGTGGGATGACTGTCCCCTTCACTTCGGATTCTGCTTTCCGGACACCTATGAAGTCGGTATGAGCCACCTCGGTATGAAAATCCTGTACGGTCTGATCAATCGCGAAAGCTGGAGCCTTTGCGAACGCTTTTTCATGCCATGGACCGACATGATGGCACTGATGGAAGAGGAACAGCTTCCCCTGCTTTCCATGGAGAGCAGGCATCCGCTGAATGAGTTTGATGTTGTCGGTTTTACGCTGCAGTATGAAATGAGTTTCAGCAATATACTTGCCATGCTGAAAATGGGCAGGGTGCCGCTGGAAAGCAGAGAACGGGGCGAGAACGATCCCATTGTTGTGGCAGGGGGCCCCTGCGCGTTTAACCCCGAACCGCTGGCGGATTTCATTGATGCGTTTATGATCGGTGACGGGGAAGAGGTCATGACGGAACTGAACCGTGTGATTCTTGAACGCAAGGAAAAAGGATTCAGCCGGGAAAAATGCCTGAAGGAACTGGCGAAGCTTGAGGGAGTCTATGTGCCTTCCCTCTATGATGTCCGGTATAACGAGGACGGAACGGTCGCATCCGTGACGCCGAATTGTCCGGAAGCCAAAACGTCTGTCAGGAAACGTGTTGTTACGGATCTCAACAGCACATACTATCCTGAAGAGTTTCCGGTTCCGTATACAGAGGTAATCTTTGACAGGATTATGCTTGAGATCATGCGCGGCTGTACACGGGGCTGCAGATTCTGCCAGGCTGGTATGCTGTACAGACCTGTACGGGAACGAAGCATGGAAAAACTGATCGACCTGGCTGAAAAACTGCAGGCATCCACCGGATACGAGGAGATCAGCCTGAGCAGCCTGTCCAGCGGAGATTACAGCTGCCTGCCCGAACTGATCAGGGAACTGATGAAACGCATGAAGGACAAGCGGGTTTCCATATCCCTGCCGAGCCTGCGGATAGACAGTGTTCTCAAGGAAAGTCTTGAAGAGACCCAGCAGGTCCGGAAGACAAGCCTGACATTTGCGCCGGAAGCAGGGACGCAGCGTATGCGGGATGTTATCAATAAAGGTGTAACAGAAGCGGATCTGCTCGGAAAGGTCAGGGATGCTTTTGAAGGCGGCTGGAGCAGCGTTAAACTGTATTTCATGTCCGGACTGCCAACAGAAACCACAGAAGATCTGGACGGTATTGCAGACCTGGCACGAAAGGTTATTGCAGAATACTTCAATGTTCCCAAAACACAGCGGGCGAAAGGATTGCGCGTAACTGTCAGTGTCAGTGTTTTTGTGCCCAAGGCATTTACTCCTTTCCAGTGGGCTGCGCAGGACACGCTTGAAAAGATAATTGCCAAACAGGAACACCTGAAACAGGTGCTGAATATCAAGGGCGTCACGTTCCACTGGCACGAGCCTTTTGTCAGTTTCCTGGAGGCTTGTTTTGCCAGGGGTGACAGGCGCATGGGCAATGTGCTGAAGCGGGCGTTTGAAAAAGGATGCCTCCTGGACGGATGGAATGAAACGTTCAGGTATGACCTTTGGATGGAAGCGTTCAGGGAATGCGGCCTGGACCCGGCTTTCTACGCACACCGTGAGAGAAGCAAAGATGAAGTGCTGCCGTGGGATCATATTGACAGCGGCATCACAAAGCAGTTCCTCTGGCATGAAAAGGAAAAGAGCGAGCGCGCCGAGACAACAAAAGACTGCAGAAAAGGATGCAACGGATGCGGACTGCAGCGGTGGAAGGGAGTATGCTCATATGCGAATGCTCGCAGTGTTTGAAAAAGGAGAAAGAATCCGGCATATCGGGCACCTGGATATCCAGCGCAGCGTACAGCGCGGCCTGCGCAGGAGCGGGCTTCCAGTAGCCTACTCAAACGGTTTCAACCCCCATATTCTGATCACTTTCGCAAGCGCGTTATCCACGGGAGCCTGCGGTAAGCGGGAAATCATGGATGTCACCATGGCTGAGGATGTGAGTGAGGAGGAGTTCCTCACACGGATGAATCAGGCAATGCCTCCGGAAATGCAGCTGTCTGAAGCACGGGCGGTGGACCAGAAGCATCCGGCACTGATGGCCAGCCTCCGGGCGGCTGAATATGACCTGCTGATCCGCGAAAAGGATACAGCAGACAAGCTGGTCGGGGCAATTTCTGCTATGATGGAAAAGGATGCTGTCCTTGCGACGCGAAAGACCAAAACCGCTGTCAGGGAATGTGACATCAAACCGCTTATTTATGAACTGAAGGGCGAGGGACAGCATATTTATGCCACCCTCGTGCTGACAGAAAAGGAAGCCTGCAAACCGGGAATGCTGATAGAGGCACTCGCAAAAGAAGCAGGCATTGAAGGCGAGATCCGGGTGCTGATCACACGTACAGGCCTGCTTGGAATGGATGAGAACGGGAACCTGGTTCCCCTGGAGACACTTTAAAGATGATCAGGAACATTATTCAGGGTCCGGAATTCTGCGCTGTTACGGAAGACGGAGTTCTTGTGGAGTATATACAGGAAGATCCGTCCCGGCAGTGCGGCGATATCCTGACCGGCAGGATTGACAGGCTGATGCCGGGACTGAACTGCGCATTTGTGGATATAGGCCGGAAAAAAAGCGGATTTCTTCCGCTTGATGAACAAAGCAGCAGTTTTACCGGCAGCAAGCCGCGGTCAGGTGAAAAAATCATACTGCAGATCAAAAAGGAGGAGACCGGTTCCAAAGGCGCTTTTCTGACAAGGGACGTGACCTTTCCGGGAAACACGGTTATCCTGATGCCGCTTAACCGTTTTATCGGCGTCAGCAGCCGGACAGAAGACGAAGAAATCCGGGACAGGCTGAAGACGCTTGGCAGGGAAATCGCCGCAGGCAGGTTCGGACTTGTGCTCAGGAAGGCCGCTGAGACCGCTGACGCTGAAACGATCCGCGGGGAAGCAGAATCGTTGTATGAACAATGGATCACATTAACAGAAACCGCAGCCTCCGTCGGGAAACCCGGCACCGTTTTATACTCCGGCAGTGCTGCTGAACAACTGAAGCAGGACTATGCGTCACGCGGTATTGATATGGTTCAGGAAACGGGAACCCTGAGTCCGGATATCAGGAAACAGCTGACAACAGCTACAGAAAGAAAGCTTACGCTTCCGGGCGGCGGAAATATCGTTGTGGACCGCTGCGAGGCCATGACCGTGATCGACGTGAATACCGCTTCGTTTTCGGGACACGGCATGAAGGAACAAACTATCCTGGAAACCAACCTGGAAGCCTGCCGGATGATTGCCCGGCAGGTCAGGCTCAGGAACATCAGCGGAATCATCCTGATTGACTTCATTGACATGGACAGTGATACCGACCGGATGCGGGTTCAGCAGGAACTGACGGAATGCTTCAGCTGCGACAGGATCAAAACGGTCATTCATGGATGGACAAGTCTTGGTTTGCTTGAGATGACAAGGAAACGTACAAGGCCGGCGCTATATGAAGAACTATTTACGGTCTGCCCATCCTGCGGAGGAACAGGATACAGACTGAGGGAGCAGAAAGAATGAGAACAGCGGAAATACTTGTTTCACAGGAAGAAACGGAGCGGCAGGAACGGTTTACGGAAATGATCCGGACACTTCCGCACAGGCCGCATTACTATCATGTTGTAACTTACGGATGCCAGATGAACGCACATGACTCCGAAAAAATCGCGGGTATGCTTGACCGGATGGGAATGGAGCCGTCTACCGTGCGGGAAGAGGCTGATTTTGTCATATTCAACACATGCTGCGTCAGGGAAAACGCTGAGAGACGTGCCCTGGGCAATGTCACATGGCTGAAGGAAGTCCGGAAAAGCAAGCCGGATATGATCATTGCTGTCTGCGGGTGTATGATCCAGGAACCTGGGATGGCTGAAACCATTCTGAAACAGTATAAATTTGTGAATCTCGCTTTCGGCACGTCAAACCTCCATAAACTGCCGGAACTGCTGTATGAAACACTGGACAGCGGTATGCAGCATGTCTGCGTGGAGGATAAGGACGTTATCGCGGAAGGCCTTCCGGTCCGCAGGCTCAGGCAGGACGCGGCGTACCTGACAATCATGTACGGCTGCGATAATTTCTGCAGTTTCTGTATTGTTCCGTATGTACGGGGCAGGGAGCGGAGCCGTGATATGAAGGCTATCCTATATGAGGCAGAGGGCCTTGCAAAGAGCGGCGTGAAAGAAATCATGCTTCTTGGACAGAATGTAAACAGTTATGGAAAAGGGCTTCCGGACCATCCGACCTTCGCCTCCCTGCTCAGGGAGCTGGATGGAATCGGTATTCCGCGTATCAGGTTTATGACAAGCCATCCCAAGGATCTGAGTGATGAACTGATTGAGGTAATGAGCAGCAGCAGACACATCCTGCCACAGTTCCATCTGCCCGTACAGAGCGGTAACGATGAAATCCTGAAAAAGATGAACCGCCACTATACACGGGAACAATACCTGGACCGGGTTCGGAAACTGAGGGAAGCGATTCCCGGTATCGGACTGAGCACAGATATTATTGTCAGTTTCCCCGGGGAAACTGATGAACAGTTTGAAGATACAATGAGCCTTGTAAAGGAAGTACGGTACGACAGCGCATTTACGTTTATATACAGTCCGCGCACCGGAACTAAGGCTGCCAGAATGGAAGGACTGATTCCGGATGAGGTGTCGACGGATAGGATACAGCGCCTTATCGCGCTGCAGGAAAGCCTTCAGCAGGAAACACTGAAACGGTTTATCGGACAGGAAGAAGAAATCCTTGTTGAGGGACTGAGCCGGAGAAGCAAACTTGCGGTTTCCGGAAAAGGAAGGCACGGAATATCAGTGACCGTTGACGGCAGCGAGACAGATATAGGCCGGATTCTTCCCTGCAGGATCACCGGACTGAAAAACAATACCCTGATGGGGGAAAGAATCTGAGGAGGACACAAAGCATGCGCACTGTTATGATGAAAGCACAGGAACTGGCTGAATCCATCCTGGACAGCGAAATATACCAGAAAATGAAACAGCAGGAAAACGCTGTCCGGCGTGATTCGGAAGCGGCGAAAGCGCTGGGTGATATGATCGAAAAAAGGAACAGGGTGGAAAACATCCTTTCCGCGGCGGATATGGATCCGAATGAACTGGCGGAAGCCAGCCGGGAAATGGAAGAAGCGGAAAAACGGATGAATGAGAATGAGATGATCCAGTCCCTGAAGGATTGCCGGAAGGATTTCCAGACCATGATGGACAATGTCAACAAAATCCTCAGGCTGGTGATCACAGGGGAAACAGAGGACGATACAAAATTTTCCGGATGCGGCGGTAACTGCTCCGGCTGCAGCGGATGCCGCTGAGAAAGGGAGCAGAATGGCACTTTCACCCATGATGCAGCAGTATCTTCGCATACATGATCAATACGCGGACTGCCTGCTGCTCTTCCGCCTGGGAGATTTTTACGAACTTTTCTTCGAAGACGCCAAAACAGCTTCCAGGGAACTTGAACTGACACTTACAGGAAAAGACTGCGGACTGGAGGAACGCGCGCCCATGTGCGGTGTTCCGTACCATTCCGTCAATACCTATATTGAAAAACTGATATCCAAGGGATATAAGGTTGCCATCTGCGAACAGATGGAGGATCCTGCACTGGCCAAAGGGCTTGTTGAACGGGATGTGGTCCGGGTGATCACGGCCGGAACGGTGACAGACCCGACTATGCTTGAGGATAAGGCGAACAACTACCTGATGTGTATTTTCCTGGACGGGAAGAAAACAGGGATTGCCTACACAGATGTATCCACGGGCGAATTTTATGTGATGGAGCCCGAGATGAACCTGCTCCGGGCACAGATCGCACGGGTCAACCCTATGGAGGTGATCTGCAACGACCCTCCGCAGCTGACGGCGATCACAGGAGATCATGTGCGCGGCCTGAGCGGACAGCCCCAGACATGGTTCCAGCGCCGCAATGCCGAAGAGATGCTCTGTGATCATTTTCACCTGACGCAGCTTACTTCCCTCGGGCTCACAGACAGGAAGGAAGCCGCGTGCGCCGCGGGAGCGCTGCTCCGGTATCTTCATGAAACACAGAAAAACAGCCTGGAGCATATCAGGACACTCCGTTTTGCGGAAAACGGAAAGACTATGCTCCTGGACCAGAATACGCGGAGGAACCTGGAACTGACAGAAAGCCTGAGGGGCGACCGCAGGAAAGGCACCCTGCTTGGATTGCTTGACAAAACAAGCACAGCGATGGGCGGCCGACTTCTGCGGAGCTGGGTGGAACAGCCGCTTCTGGATCAGAAAGAGATCAACCAGCGGCTGGATGCTGTAGCTGAACTGGTCAGTGACAGGATCCTTGGCATGACGCTTTCCGAGGAACTGGAAGGGGTTTATGACCTGGAAAGGCTGATGAATAAAGTCGCGTACCGCAACGTGAACGCAAGAGACTGCCTTGCGCTTTGCGCGAGCCTCAAACGGATTCCGGGCCTCCGTAAGCTTCTCGAAAACGCGTCCTGTTCTGAACTGGTCAGGATCCGGGAAGAACTGAATCCCCTGGAAGACATGACGGATCTGCTGGAACGTGCCATCCATCCTGACGCGCCCGTCGTAATAACAGAGGGAGGCATTATCCGGGAAGGTTATTCAGCCATACTGGATGAATACCGCGAAGCACAGACGAACGGAAAACAGTGGATCCTGGACCTGGAAGCAAAAGAGAGGGAAGATACGGGCATCCGGAACCTCAGGATTCAATACAATAAAGTATTCGGCTATTATATTGAGGTGACCAAAAGCTTCCTTCACCTTGTTCCTGAAAGGTATATCAGGAAACAGACCCTGACAAATGCCGAACGCTACATGACACCTGAGCTGAAAGAAGTGGAGCAGAAGATTATCGGAGCGCAGGAACAGAGCGTACGGCTTGAACTTCAGCTTTTCACGGAGATCAGGGACAGCATCGCTGAAAGGATCGGCAGTATTCAGCAGACAGCTTTCGCGGTCAAAAAACTGGATGCGTATCAAAGCCTCAGCAGGATTGCTTCTGAAAACCATTATGTAAGGCCTGTCATGACAGAAGACGGATCCCTTTCCATCACAGAGGGACGGCATCCTGTTGTGGAGCAGAACATGAAAGACGGCGAGTTTATCCCCAACGATACCGTGCTGGATTGCGATGAAAACCGGATGATGATCATCACCGGCCCCAATATGGCAGGTAAAAGTACATACATGAGACAGGTTGCCCTGATCTGCCTGATGGCGCAGATCGGCAGCTTTGTCCCGGCCAAAGAAGCATGCCTGCCGGTCTGCGACCGGATTTTCACCAGGGTCGGCGCCAGCGATGACCTGGCAAGCGGGCAGAGCACATTCATGGTGGAAATGAGCGAAACAGCCCATATACTGAGGAACGCGACACGAAACAGCCTGATCATCCTGGACGAAATCGGCAGGGGCACAAGCACTTTTGACGGATTGTCCATAGCCTGGGCTGTTGTTGAGTACATCGCGGACAAGGAAAGAATCGGCGCGAAAACGCTGTTTGCCACGCATTATCATGAACTGAGCGAACTGGAAGGCCATCTGGAAGGGGTCAAGAACTTCTGCATTTCCGTGAAGGAACACGGAGAAGATGTGATTTTCCTCCGGAAGATTGTCCGGGGAGGAGCCGATAAGAGCTTTGGCGTACATGTGGCAAGGCTGGCAGGAGTTCCTCATCCGGTCATTGTACGGGCACATGAAATACAGGCCAGGCTTGAAGTCAGCGATATCAACCAGAATACCATCGGGCAGAATATTCTCGGCGAGGAGTCTGTAGTGAGGAAAAATGAACAGATGGATCTGTTTGAGTATAAAAAGGATGAGATCATACAGGAACTGCAGCAGATTGATGTAATGGCGATTACGCCTATGGACGCGATGAACACGCTATTCCTGCTGAGAGAAAAAGCCAGGAAGCTTTAAACAGCTGTCACAAGAGGGAGAATGACATGGGAAAAATCAGACCACTGAGCGAAAACCTGATTGGCAAAATCGCTGCGGGTGAAGTTGTGGAACGACCCGCTGCAGCCATCAAGGAGCTGGTTGAAAACAGCCTGGATGCCGGCGCGACAACGGTGACTGTGGAAATCCGGGAAGGCGGATTGTCCTATATCCGCGTATCTGATAACGGCAGCGGTATTGATGAAAGCGATATCAGGATGGCGTTTGAACGCCACGCGACCAGCAAAATCAGCAGGGAACAGGATCTGGATTCCATTGCCACACTCGGTTTCCGGGGTGAAGCTTTAGCCAGTATAGCGGCTGTATCGAAGGTTACCATGACAACCCGGACGGCCGGCAGGGAAACCGGCCTTAAAGTGACAAATGAGGGCGGAAAGATAAGCGATATCAAGGAAACAGCCTGCCCGCAGGGAACCACCATCACTGTTTCAGATCTGTTCTATAATGTGCCGGTCCGGAAAGGATTTATGAAGAAATCCGGCCAGGAAGCAACAGCTGTTCATGACCTGATGACACAGATGCTGCTCAGCAGGCCGGATGTCAGCTTCCGGTATATATCAAACGGGAAAACGGAATACCATTCCCCGGGAGACGGACAAACAGCCACGGCGATGCAGACGGTGTACGGAAGCCGCGCTATGAAGGAAATGAAGGCGGTGGATGATCACGGAAACGGCCTTGTGATAAAGGGATATGTCGGTATCGGAGAAAACGCGAGAGGCAACCGGAGCCAGGAGTTTTTCTTCATTAACGGCAGGGTTATGCACAGCAAAATCCTGAACGATGCGGTCGAAACAGCCTGCAGGGAACGCGTTATGATCGGTAAATTCCCTGTATGCGCCTTATATATCACGATTGCCTATGAAGCAGTGGATGTGAATGTCCATCCGAACAAACTGCAGGTTCGGTTCAGGGATGAGTCCGGAGTTTATGAAGCGGTGCTCAGTGCGGTGCTGAATGCAATCAGGGTCAGGGACGCCTTTGAACGGCCTGTTGAAATGGTCCTGAACAAGGGAAAGATACAGGTTGATCGGCCTGTGCTGAAAGAAGATACAAAGCCCTTTGTCCGTCCGGACAATATTGTGCAGGTCAGCAAAACTCTTCCGCCTGAAGCGGCAACCCCTGTTCCGCAGGAACGGCCGGTTCCGGAATTCAGGGAAGTCAGGAAAACGGAATATCTTACCGCACATAGCAATATAAAGCCTGAGATACAGCTGCCTCCGACTGACAGACTTCCGCAGGTTCCTGTAATGAAGGAATCTGCTGAGCAGATCAGTACAATCCTTCAGAATATCCCTAAGCCGATGAAGATCTTCGGGGCCCTGTTCAATACGTTTATTCTTGTGGAGTATGAAGATCAGCTGCTGATGGTGGACCAGCATGCTGTCCATGAAAGGCTTCTGTTTGACAGGCTGATGCAGGAACAGACTCTCCAGGCAGGACAGGAACTGCTTGTTCCGGTTGTCATCGGAGTTACCAATGCTGAACAGCGGATTCTTGAAGAGAACCGGGAAATGCTCGAAAGCATCGGTCTTGTTGTTGAATCTTTCGGTGAACGGGATATTGCGGTAAGGACGATTCCGATGATTCTCGGGGAAGCTCAGACGAAGGAGTTTATCCGTGAAGTCATTACCGAACTGGAAAACGGAAGAGATCCGACGTTTGAAAAAAGAAGGACAGCCCTGCTGCAGTCTGCGTGCAAACACGCGGTAAAGGGCGGTGAAGCGCTGACGGAGGATGAACTGAGGAGCCTGCTGGATACGATGATTGAGAAAAAGGTTACGCCTACCTGCCCTCACGGAAGGCCGCTGGTCGTCGCCATCACTCATAACGAACTGGACAGGAAGTTTAAAAGAATACAGAAATAGACGGAGCCGCATATGAATGATCAGATTACCTGCAGGGTGCTGACAGGTCCGACAGCCAGCGGAAAGACAGAACTGGGGATCCGGCTGGCTTTGGAACAGGGGTGGTCGGTTCTGTGTATGGACAGCATGCAGATCTACAGGAGAATGAATATAGGGACAGCGAAGCCCACAGCGGAGGAAATGCGCGGAGTTCCTCATTACCTGCTGGACATCTGTGAGCCGGAAGATGATTTTTCCGTGTCTGATTACAGGGATGCTGCGGAGAAGCTGGTGACGGATCTCGCGGCAAAGGGTCAGGAGGTTCTTTTTATCGGGGGAACTGTTCTGTATCTGCAGGCACTGATGCATCCGATGGGAATGGGACTTACGCCGCCTAACGAATCCCTGAGAAACGAGCTGGGAAAGCAGGCGGAAACTGAGGACGGCCGAATGGCGCTGCATGAGCGTCTGAGGGCTGTTGATCCCGCGGCAGCCGCCAAGCTTCCCGTGAATGATGTCAGGCGCGTCATCCGGGCTATTGAAGTCTGGGAAGCCACCGGTATTCCGTTTTCTGAGCAGCCGGACCGTGAAAACCACAGCAAATTCCTCTGGAAAACAGTTTCCACGCAGATGGAGAGGGAACTCCTGTATGAAAGAATCAACAGGCGGGTTTCCGAAATGATCCGGAACGGACTGAAAAGGGAAGTGGCCGCGCTGCTGGAGGAAGGCGTGCCTGAGAACGCGCACAGTATGAGCGGCCTGGGTTATAAGGAAATGATTCCCTGCATACGGGGTGAATATACCCTTGATGAAGCGGCGGAAAAAATCAGGATCGGAACCAGGCATTACGCGAAAAGGCAGATGACATTCCTGCGCAGGGAAGAAAGTATAAAGTATGTGAGGACGGACCGGGAGGATGCTTATGAACAGATCCGGGAAATCCTGCTGTGAGGAGGAACATATGAAAGATATTGAAGAGCTGATCCGGGAAGCGGAAAAAGCACTGCAGAACGCTTTTGAACAGATCGATGAAAACGAAACGGCAAGAACCCGCCAGGTCCTTGATCTTTTCCGGAAGGAAGGGGTCAGTTACAGGCATTTTGCCCCGACTACCGGATATGGATATGATGATATCGGACGGGATACGCTTGAAAGAATATATGCCGGTATTTTTCATACGGAAGCCGCGCTGATGAGACCGCATGTTGCGAGCGGTACTGCTGCACTCAGCCTGACGCTTTTCGGTATGACAAAGCCCGGGGATAAGATTGTCAGCGCAACGGGGATGCCCTATGATACGCTGCTCGGGGTGATCGGAACAGGAAAAAGCACACAGCCGGGCTCCCTGAAAGAAATGGGCATCGGCTTTGAAAGCGTTGAACTGAAGGATGGCAGCATAGATGTTGAAGCCGTCGACCGGGCCATTACAACGGATACCAGTCTGGTCATAGCCCAGAGAAGCCGTGGATATGCATGGCGGCCCAGCCTCTATCCGGAACAGTTTGCAGAACTGGCTGATATGATTCACAGCAGACATCCGGGTGTTGCGCTTATGGTCGACAACTGCTACGGGGAATTTGTCTGCGGCGATGAACCAACAGATTACGGAGCTGATCTGTGTGTCGGAAGCCTGATTAAAAATCCCGGAGGAGGAATTGCTCCGACCGGCGGCTATGTTGCGGGGAAAAAGGATATGGTGGAACGTATCGCGGGCAGGCTGACAGCTCCGGGGCTTGGAAGGGAGCTGGGTTCCTACGCGGCTTCCTATCGTCCGTTTTACCAAGGCCTGTTCATGGCGCCGCATACAGTAGCCCAGGCACTGAAAACAGCGCTGCTTGCTTCCAGACTTTTTGAAAACCTGGGTCTCGAGTCTTCTCCTTCTTCCGCGGAACGGAGGGCGGATATCATTCAGGCGATCAAAATGCAGTCACCGGAGAGGCTTGTGGCTTTCTGCCAGGGAATCCAGACAGCAAGCCCGGTGGACAGCATGGCCATGCCGGAACCATGGGATATGCCCGGATATGATGACCAGGTCGTCATGGCGGCGGGTACATTTGTTGCAGGAGCCAGCATAGAACTGAGCGCCGACGGCCCCATAAGGCCCCCGTATACAGCGTTTATGCAGGGCGGACTGACCTATACACACGGGAAAATCGCCCTTGCTGAAGCACTCAAAAGAATGATCAGCACAGGTGCCCTAAAAGTGCCGTAATTCTTGACAATAACCGGTGTGAAACATATAATAATTTAATGTTGAACATTAAGCAATTCACTTGATCGGAGGGACGGAAATGGATATTCAGACTCTGGAAAAATATGCACGGCAGGTGAGAAGAGATATCATCATCATGACCGCTGCTGCAGGTGCGGGACATCCCGGCGGATCCCTTTCCAGCACGGAAGCAATGGTCGCGCTTTACTTTGATGTAATGAATGTTGATCCCAAGGATGACAAGAACCCCAATCGCGACAGATTTGTCCTTTCCAAAGGACATTCCGCTCCCGCACTTTACGGAACGCTTTGCGAGCGCGGCTTTTTCGGCCGTGAGGAGTTTGATCATTTCCGTCAGCTGCACGGTATTCTCCAGGGTCATCCGGATACCAAAAAGTGTCCCGGCGTTGACGCATCCACCGGTTCCCTCGGTCAGGGCATATCCATTGCTGTCGGCATGGCGCTCGGTGCAAAGCATAACGGCAACAAATGCCATGTCTATACAATCATCGGTGACGGTGAAAGCCAGGAAGGCCTTGTATGGGAAGCCAGCATGGCTGCTGCACATTATAAACTTGACAACCTGACTGTTATTCTTGATCACAACGGTCTCCAGATTGATGGTACCAATGATGAAGTGATGAGCCTTGGCGATATCAAGGCAAAGGCTGTCGCTTTCGGATATGATGTGATTGAAGTGGCGGACGGAAACGACATGAAGCAGGTGGTTGATGCGCTTCATGCCCCTGCATGCCCCGGAAAACCCAGGTATATTATTCTCAACACAGTGAAGGGCAAGGGTGTCAGTTTCATGGAAGGCCAGGTAGGATGGCACGGAAAAGCACCGAACGCTGAACAGGCTGCTCAGGCACTTAAGGAATTGGAGGGCTGAAACAATGGAAAAGAAAGCTGTACGTGTTGCCTATGGTGAGGCCCTTGTCAAACTGGGCGAAGAAAACGAGAAAGTCGTTGTGCTGGATGCCGACCTTGCCGGTGCAACCATGACAAACGGTTTTAGAAAGGCCTATCCGAACCGGTTTTATGACTGCGGTATAGCGGAAGCAAACATGGTTGATGTTGCCGCCGGTATGAGCACCATGGGGCTGATTCCTTTCTGTTCCACCTTTGCCGTATTCGCCGGACGAAACTATGACCAGATCCGGAATGGTGTGTGTTATCCGAAATTCAATGTCAAGTTCGGATTCAGTCATGCGGGTATCACCCTCGGTGAGGACGGCGGCAGCCACCAGGCTATTGAAGACATCGCACTGATGCGTGTTCTTCCCGGAATGACTGTTTTTGTTCCTTCCGATGCCAATGAGTGTTATCAGTGTGTGGAAGCTGCTGCGAAGATTGAGGGACCTGTGTATATCAGGACTGCCCGACTGGCTACTCCTGTTTATGATCCCAGGCCCTTTACCGTCGGAAAAGGCGTTGTGATCCGCGACGGAAATGATTGTGCGATCTTTACCTGCGGTATCATGCTGGAGCATGCGCTTGAAGCAGCCGATATTCTTGCCGGTCAGGGCGTGAATGCAGCAGTTGTCTCCTTCCACACCCTGAAGCCTTTTGATGAAGAACTTGCCCTGCGCTATACTGCCAAGTGCAAAAAGGTATTTACGGTAGAAGAGCACTCTGTGATCGGCGGACTTGGCGATACGGTGGCTTCCGCAATTATTGGAAACGGTGTTGAAAAATTCCTGAAAATCGGAATCAATGATGTTTTCGGACAGAGCGGCAAACCTGCAGATCTGCTTAAGGAATATGAACTGACAGGTCCCCAGATTGCTGAGAAGATCCTGAAAAATCTGTGATGCTGTTTCCCCCTTTCCTGCATGTCCTTTCAGACTGCGGAAAGGGGGTTTCTGCAAAAAAGAAGAAAACCGGGTGATGGAATGTTCTATGCATTTATTGTGAATCCTGCCGCCGGTTCGGGTTTTGCGCTTACGGCCATGGAAAAACTTGAAACGGTTCTGAAGGGAAAAAACATCGAATACCGGATATACAGAACGGAAAAACCCGGACACGGGACCGAAATCGCGGCTGAACTGTCAAAAGAAAAAGACGTCATTGCGGTTGTTTCCGTCGGCGGAGACGGTACAGCCGGTGAAGTTGCAGCCGGCCTGACCGGAACAGGAAAACCCATGGGAATCATTCCCGCAGGAACCGGCAATGATTTTATCAAATCCGTCAGTATTCCGAATGATCCGGATAAAGCATTGGATATTCTTCTTTCCGGCAAACAGAGCAGTATTGATACAGGCATTGTCAATGACAGCTTTTTCCTGAATGTATGCGGAACAGGATTTGATGTGACTGTGCTTGATTATGCTGAAGCTGAGAAAAAGAAGTACCGGGGGCTGACTCCCTATCTTCTCGGCTTGTGCAAAGCTATTTTCCATTACAGAAGCGTCCGGCTTCAGCTGACCATTGACGGTGAAAAAGAAGAAGGACAGTTCCTGATTTGTTCGGTTGCAAACGGACGCTATATCGGCGGCGGAATACCAATCTGTCCAAAGGCTGATATAGGAGACGGAATGATGGATCTTGTGCTGATCAGGGATGTACACAGATGGCAGATTCCGTTTTACCTGCCCGGCCTGATGCTCTCAAGGGATTTAAAGTTCCGCATCACCCGCCACCGGAAAGTATCGGAAGTGATTGTTGAAGGGAAAGAGCTTCGAATCAACATAGACGGAGATATTGTTTCCATGTCCCGTGCGGATTTCCGCATCAATCCGGGTTCACTTATCCTGATTCACTGACAGGATAAAGCGTGGTCAGGATAAAACCCCTAAGGAGGAAGAAGGTATGGCAGATAAGATGGATATCCGCGACAGGGCCAAGGCACTCTGGCTGAAAGGCATGAAGGCTGTTGGCAATACAGCTGCCAGTATTGCCAACAATACGCGGTATAAAGTTGATGAAGTGACCATCCAGAACCGTCGGAGGGAGGTCCTTGGCGATCTGGCTAACAAGGCTTACGCCCTGTGGCTGAAAGGCGAGTCTTTTCCGCAGCCCATGATCAGAATGCTTGAGGAATTGAAAAGGCTGGACGAACAGCTCAATGACATGAGGGCTGAAAAATACGCTGCATCTGTCAGTATCAGGGAAAAAGGAACGTCCCGTACACAGGATGAGAAGGCAGATACGGCAGCGGAGGAGGAAGAAACAGAAGCAAATCCTGTTTTTCCGTCCGGGCAGTCCCCTGTTTGTACAGAAATCAACGAACTGTTTGACAATACATCTTCTGTTGGAAAGATGGCTGAAAAGGTAAACAGTACACTGGATCAGATGAGTGAATGTATCCGGAAGTTTCCGGCTGACGAAGAAGCGCAGAAAAGGCAGGATTGACTTCGGCATGAAATTACGGATCTTCATTGTAACAGCTGTCTGTATGCTGCTTATGTGCTTTGGTGCGGCATTCGGCGAGGCATACACAGCTGTTCAGATTGAAACGGATGAAGAATGGTCATGGGATCCCGGAAACTATAACCTGTTTTCCGGTAATATACAGCTTTCATCCTTTGCCGGTCAGGAACTGACTATCGCCATGACGACAGATCTGTCCTATGATGACGGGGAAGAGCATAATCCGCTTTTTACAGTCATTGACGGGAAACGGATTCCAATGCGGCAGCAGAGCAACAGAACAGTTTATATACCTGCTGAGGAAACACAGTCCCTTTCGTTTTCCGGAAGCATTACACTGCCGGCAAAGGAACATGTGAAACACATTGTGTTTCAGTTCCATATTCTTGATGAAAGCGGAAACGAACTCACATTGATTACGGATGAGGTCAGTGTGCGGGATAATGATCCGGCATCTGCGGCAGGTTCGTTCTATATCCCCTGCAATACCGGCGGGATCGCTGTCGTTGCCGGAGCCGCTGCCATAGTGATCTGGGCGGCGGTTCTGGTCAGAAGCCTGTTAATACGTAAAAAGGAAAGAATAGGAGAATGATATTCCATGCAGATTTATAACAGTATGACCAGAAAAAAAGAACCCTTCCAGCCTATCCATGAAGGAAAGGTCGGAATATATGCCTGCGGCCCGACTGTATACAATTATTTCCATATCGGAAATGCCAGGCCTTTTATTACATTTGATGTACTCAGACGTCAGCTTGAAAGGGAAGGCTATCAGGTCACGTTTGTCCAGAATTTTACCGATATTGATGACAAAATGATCAGACGGGCAAATGAAGAGGGGATAACCGTAAAGGAGCTGGCTGACCGTTTTATTGCCGAATACTATAAGGACGCCCAGGCACTGGGAATCCGCCCGGCGACAGTTCATCCCAAAGCAACGGATCATATTCCCGAAATTATCAGCCTGATCGAAAAACTGATCCGGAACGGACATGCCTATGCTGTGCCCTCCGGTGATGTTTATTACCGTGTTTCTGCCTTCCCCGGATATGGGAAGCTTTCCGGACAGAATCTGGATGACCGGGAGGCCGGTGCCAGCGAACGGCTGAATGTCGAAACCGACAAGGAAGCACCCGAAGACTTTGCCCTGTGGAAAGCCCAGAAACCGGGAGAACCGGCATGGGACAGCCCTTGGGGAAAAGGAAGGCCGGGCTGGCATATAGAATGCTCCGCGATGAGTATGAAGTATCTGGGAGATACTTTTGATATCCACTGCGGCGGCAAAGACCTGCTTTTCCCGCATCATGAAAATGAAATTGCCCAGAGCGAAGGCGCCACTGGCAAAAAATATGTCAATTACTGGATGCATAACGGATTCATCAACGTTGACAACCAGAAGATGAGCAAGAGCCTGAACAACTTCTTTACTGTCAGGGACATTGCGAAAGAATATGACCTGGAAGCGGTACGCCTGTTCATGCTCAGCGCGCATTACAGAAGCCCGATCAATTTCAGCCGGGATCAGATCGAAGCCGCCAACGCGAGCCTGAACCGTCTTTATACAGCAAGGAATTCCATCCTTTTCCAGATTAACAACGGCGAAGATAGACCGATGAATGAAACGGAGAACGCTTTCATTGAACGCCTGAAACAGTATGAAAAGCGCTTTGATGACGCCATGGATGATGATATGAACACGGCGGATGCCCTTGGAGCGGTTTTTGAACTGGTGAAAGACGCCAATGTCACCATCGTGCAGGGCGTTTCCCGTGATGCAGCCCAAGCGGCTCTGAAAAGCCTTGAGGCAATCTGCGATGTCCTTGGTATTCTGAGCAAAAAGGAAGAATCACTGCCTCCGGAAATCAGCGCTCTGGTGGAGGAAAGAGCTGAAGCCAGGAAGAACAAGGACTGGGCCAGGAGCGATGAGCTTCGCGACCTCATTATCAAAGCAGGATATATTCTGGAGGACACCAAGCAGGGACAGAAAGTCAGGAAAGATGTCTGATCGTCTGAAAAGGTATCTGGGGATGCTGCTGGCAGTCATCAGCCTTGCTGCCTGCGCTGCGGCTGCTTTGCCTTCTGCATATGAGTATTCCGAAAGATACCGGAGCGTATACGGACAGGATCTGATTCCTGAAAAGATCCCTGAGAACCGCGGCGGATCTGTTTCAGTGAACGCTGCCGGAAAAGAAGAACTGACAGAACTATACGGTGTCGGCGAAACCATTGCAGAAATGATTCTGGCGGAACGACAGAAAAACGGCCCGTATTATTATCCGGAGGATCTGGAAGCTGTGAGGGGAATCGGCCCTGCCACATTGCTGAAGTTTCGCTCCATGATTGATCTGTCACTGGATGAAAGCGGGGAATAACATGGCATATCAGGCTCTTTACAGGGAATGGAGACCGAAGGATTTCTCCCACGTTGTCGGACAGAAAGCAATCATGGATACGCTTCGCAACCAGGTGATCAACCGGAGAATTGCCCATGCGTATCTTTTCTGCGGATCAAGGGGTACCGGAAAAACATCCACGGCAAAAATCCTGGCCAAAGCCATAAACTGCCTTTCTCCTGTCAACGGAGATCCCTGCGGAGTATGTGAAAACTGCCTGCGCACAGATCACGAGGAAACGCTTGATGTGATTGAAATTGACGCGGCCAGCAATAACGGAGTCGATGAGATGAGAGATCTCAGAGACACGGTAAAATATCCTCCGCAGTACGGGAATTATAAAGTATATATTATTGATGAAGTGCATATGCTGTCGACATCGGCGTTTAATGCTCTTCTGAAAACCCTCGAGGAACCGCCGGCTCATATTGTTTTTATCCTGGCGACCACAGAACCGCAGAAACTGCCGGAAACTATTCTCAGCCGATGCCAGCGGTTTGATTTCGGAAGAATTTCCATTCGTGATATTTCCGGACGGCTGAAAGAAGCAGCAGACGGCTGCGGCGCGGAAGTAACAGACGGTGCGCTTATGCTGATTGCCAGGGCGGCGGAAGGCGGTATGCGTGATGCATTGAGCCTTCTGGATATGTGCCTGGGCTACAGCAGTCACGTAGATGAAAATCTTGTACGAAACATTCTCGGAACAAGTGATACATCTTTTCTTTTCCGTTTCTGTGACGCACTGTCGGAACGGGATGCCGGCAGTGTATTTACAATGATTGACAAGCTGATGAAAGAAGGAAAGGATCCGGCTGTTTTTGCCAAGGATATCTGCGGACATATCAGGGGTCTGCTGATCGCCAAAACCAGTCCGGATGATCTTTCTGCTGTGCTGAACATCACGCAAGAGGAAGCGAAGGAATATATAACGCACAGTGAGAAGATGACATTTACCAGGCTGATCAGGATTCTTGATCTCTATATGGGCCTGGGGACGGAAATGAGATATACTTCTTCTCCGCGGATGGCCCTTGAGAATATCAGTATCAAATGCTGCCTGAAGACAGCTGAGACAGATGAGCAGGCATTGTCAGACCGGATCATTGAACTGGAAAACAGGATTGAAGAACTGAACAGAAGACTTGAAAGCGGATCCTTCAAAGCATACGGAAAAACGGAATCCGGCGGGGATGCCCCCCGGAAGGAAGCTGCTGAAAAAAAGGCGGCTGCTCCGGAAAGAAAGACCGTGAAGCTTTCACAACCTGAAGATCCGGCTGTCTGGAAACAGTTTATGACAATGATCCGGCAAAAAGACATGGCAGCATGGAGTTTTCTTTCCCAGGGCAGCCTTGTAAGCAGCAGAGACTCGCATTTCCGCTGGCAGGCAAACCGGAAGGAAGGAGAACAGCAGTTCATTGCGGTACTGAACAATCCTGAAAGAAAAAAGATTATCTGTGACTGCCTAACAGAAATAACCGGACAGGAATGCACGTTTTCCGCTCTGGAGAAAGATTCAGCTGTTTCAGCGGCTGACAGCAGTGATGACGCTTATCTTGAGACACTGTACGATACTTTCGGGAAAGAACCGGTGAATATTGTGGATCAAATCAAATAAAAAAGAATCCGGCAAGTTATGCCGGATTCCGTTTTTATACCGGGAATCAGTTCAGTTCCTGGGCATCGTTTTCGATGGATACTTCCTCCACGCTGCGGATCGCCCAGCGGGCAACGACCATGGAAAGGTTGTCTTTTCCCACGGACAGCGTAACAGTGTCATCCTTCAGACCTGTGATGGTGCCGTAAATACCGCCGATGGTGCAGATACGGTCTCCGGCTTTCAGGTTGTTGAGCATTTCCTTGACCTGTTTGTCTTTTTTGCGCTGGGGACGGATCAGCATAAACCAGAATACGACAAAAATCAGGATAAGCGGCAGGAACGTGGTAGCCAAAGCGGCAAACATGTCTCCCTGTGCTGCGCCTTCAGCAGCGGCATCGGCAGCAACCTGACCTTCCGCAAAAGCAGAAGCAATACCAAAGATTTTTTCAACCATGACAGATAAAACTCCTTTCGGACTCAGATATAGAGGTATTATATCAGAATAGATTACCGTACACAAGACAGCAACATAAACAAAACAAAGGGTTATGTCAGGCTGCGGGTCGCAATGATGTCCGATCCTGTATGCAGGATATCAGGTATAATCACCTGTCCGGAATGAACGGGCACACAGATTCTGACCCGGCTCAGTTCGCGCATAACAGCCGGAATCAGATCCTTTGGCACGGGTCTGGATGTTTTGACAGAAAGGGGAATCCTGCTTCCGGATACAGATATTACGGCAGTAACCATACGCTGCGGAAGAGTACATTCCTGCCGGGCATAAGCAGCACCGCGGGGGCAGGTGTTTCCGGAAACAGACAGAAAACCGCCGCTGTCAGACATGACAACTGTCATACGGCAGCCAACAGGACAATTGATACAGGTTATGTTCTGTTCCATGTAATCAGTTCCTTTCAAGGCGAACGGTAATGGAGTCAGCAGGAAGGTTTTTAAGAAGACCGGGCCGCAGCTCAATATGGACCATTTCACCGGGGGTAAAAATCAGGGACTTTTTCCTGAACAGTTCCACTCCGCCGCAATCAACCACAACAGCACTGCTGCGGTAAACATCAGAAGGACGGAAGGAAAGGGTGACAGGGGAATCCGAAGGAATGCGTATTCTCTGGGGAACAGTTCCCCGTACGCCTTCCCCGTCACAGACAGTTATATATTCAGCACCCGTAAAGCCGTTCCGCACATAATCCGCCGCGGCACGGCCGGCATGAAAACTTTCTTCTGAAACATTGTCAACAAGGTCGTGCACGTGAAGGACGTTGCCGCAGGCGAAAACTCCCGGTATACTTGTCTGAAGCATATCATCAACCACGGCGCCGGATGTGGCCGCGGAAATGTCAATGCCGGCGCCACGGGTCAATTCATTTTCAGGAATCAGACCGCAGGAAAGGAGAAGCGTATCACAATCGAAATTCATTTCCGTGCCGGGAATGGGTCTCCTTTTTTCATCAACCTCTGATACCGTGATTCCTTCCAGCCGTTCACGTCCCCTGATATCAGTGACGGTATGACTGAGATACAGTGGAATATGATAGTCCTGGAGACACTGTACGATATTACGGTTTAATCCGGAGGAATAAGGCATAATTTCAACACAGGCGAGTACTTTTGCACCCTGCAGCGTCATGCGGCGCGCCATAATCAGCCCGATATCCCCGGATCCCAGAATAACGACACGGTGCCCGGGCATAAAACCTTCCAGATTGACAAAGCGCTGTGCCGTGCCGGCTGAATAGATTCCCGCACATCGCGTTCCCGGAGTACAGAGAGCGCCCCGTGGACGTTCGCGGCAGCCCATGGCCAGAATTACAGCTTTGGCACGAATACGCTGCAATCCTTTTTCAGGCGAAACACAGATGACTGTTTTATCCTGTGAAACAGAGAGGACGGTTGTGGAGCATTCTACAGGAATACCCAGCTCAGAAACCTGCTCTATATCCTTCTGCGCATATTCAGGACCTGTCAGTTCCTCCTTAAAACGATGCAGCCCGAATCCGTTGTGAATGCACTGCCGCAGGATTCCGCCGGGTTCCTTTTCACGTTCGATCACAAGAACAGATTCAATATGTTCCTTGCGGGCGGCAATGGCAGCGGCAAGCCCGGCCGGACCGGCACCGACAATCAGGATATCCGTATTTCTGTCAATCATGAACCGTTTCCTCCTTCAGAAAAGATTCAACGGTACCGGACAGGATATAGCTGTCCCCGCCGTTTTTGGTCACACGGTCAAGGGGAATACCGGTTTCCGCGGATATGATTTCAGCTACGCGGGGCATACAGAAACCACCCTGGCAGCGGCCCATTCCCGCACGGGTACGGCGTTTGACGCCGTCCACGGACCGGGCGCCGACAGGCCGATGGACAGCGGCACGTATTTCTGCCTCCGTAATAACTTCGCAGCGGCAGACAATATTGCCGTAAGCCGGATCCTTCAATACAGCCTCCGCTTTTTCAGCGTCAGTCATTTCGTTGAAAGGACGGGGCCTTACAGGACAGGGCAGGAAACTTTCCTTCAAAGAAAGGCCGAGATAACCTGCTATCATTCCCGAAAGGTCAAGACCGATTGCAGGTGCAGAAGACAGTCCCGGACTTTCAATACCAACAGCTTCAAACAAACCGGGACAGTCTTCGCAGGGACCGACAACAAAATCATCTGTTGTCAGGTGCGCACGGACCCCGCTGAAGTTAGTAATGTTGGTCCTGACTGACAGCTTCGGCCAGGTCAGCGATGCCTTGCGGAGAACATCAGAAAGGCCTTCGGCGGTTGTGGCGGTATCAAGCGGATCGGAAATATCTTCAGCTGTCGGACCAAGAAGCAGATTGCCATGCACAGTGGGGGAAACAAGAACCCCTTTTCCCATTGGGGAAGGGCACTGGAATATGGTTCGGGAAAAAGCAGGCACAGCTTCACGGTCCAGAAGATAATACTGGCCCCTCCTGTGTACCATAGTCAGTTTTTGCCCGGAAAGTTGGTTGTGGATATAAGCGCCTGAAGCGCCTGAGCAGTTGACAAGAACACGGCAGGTATACGTGTCTGTATCTGTCCTGGCGGCAAAAGATCCGTCCGGCAGACGCTCAACGGACGATACAGATTGACCGAAACGGAAGGAAACACCGTTTACAGCAGCGTGATCCGCCAGAGCAAAAGCGGTTTCGTAAGGACTGATGATAGCGCTTTCAGGAACAAAAAGCGCACATTTTACTTCGGGGCTGATGTTCGGTTCCATTGCAAGAACAGCGTCATGATCCAGGATATCAAGGTTTTTAACGCCGTTTTCCAGCCCACGTGCTTTCAGGGATTCAATGGCAGTCCTGTCAGTATCATTCAAAGCAATAACAAGTGCGCCGTTTCGCCTGTAAGGTACATGAAGCGATGCGCACAGAGATTCGTACATGCCTGCACCGCGTATATTATATAAGGCTTTTTTACTTCCGGGCCGTGCATCATAGCCGGCATGCACGATACCGCTGTTTGCCTTGGTTGCTCCTTCAGCGATGTCGCCTGCACTGTCAAGGACGATAACGGATACTTTGTATCCGGATAATTCCCGCGCGACAGCGCAGCCAGTGATACCGGCGCCGATTACAAGGACGTCTGCCTGATAAGTCATATTGTCGCCTCCCATACATATAATATAACAAAATACGGAATGGCATGCAAACAAAGATGAAGACGGTCCGGCGGGATTGTACTTTGGTTGCGTATGTATGATCAGGATGATATAATAATATGAATTGTATGTAATGGGGTGAAGAAATGATTACAACCATTTGCCTGAATCCCTGTTTTGACAAGACGGTTAATGTTGAGAATCTTCAGACCGGACAGGTGAACAGGATCAGGGATACCCGTGTGGATCTGGGCGGAAAGGGAATCAACGTCGCAGTCGTTGCAAGCAGACTCGGCCTGGATGTACAGTGTATAGGCATAATGGGGGAAAACGGTTCCAACGAGCTTACAGCCATGATGAACAGAGAGGGCCTGAAACATCGGTTCATGACTGTTCCCGGACACGTGAGAACCAATATGAAAGTGTACAGCCTGGACGGACAGGGTGTGACAGAATTAAATGAACCCGGATCACCGCTGAATCCGGATATGCTTGCCCAGTTTACGGCAATGGCTGAAGAAACCACCAGGAACAGCGATATGGTTGTTATGACCGGAAGCCTGCCGCCGGGATGCCCGGAAGGTACTTACAGAAACCTGATGAAAGCGCTCGAAGGCAAAAAGTGCATTCTGGATACGGAAGGCAAAGAACTGGAACTGGCAGCAAAAGGCGCTCATCCATTCCTGATCAAGCCCAATCTCAGGGAAATGGAGGCGACACTCGGAATAGAGCTGAGAACCATGCGGGCCATACGTGATGCCGCCCTTCTGTTTATCAGGCTGGGAGTTCAGCATTCCGTTGTTTCCATGGGCGCCATGGGCGCCATGTATATTTCCGCTGAAAAGACATTGTTCGCACCGGCGCTGAGAGTTGAAACAAAATCAACTGTGGGTGCCGGAGACGCAATGATCGGAGGAATGCTCCTGGGTTATGAAGTGGAGAAAGACATGGCAAAGGCATTCCGGTATGGTATAGCTGCCGGAGCGGCAAGCGTAATGACAGAAGGAACACAGCTGATTGTTCGTTCTGATTTTGAAAAACTTCTGGACCAGGTCCGTATTCAGGAAGTGTAGAAATGTTTTTTCGGCGTTACAGAGTAGAATACACTGACGGAGTGATAGATCTTATACCGGTTCACATCGGTGCTCCAAACAGGGAACTGGGTTTCGGACACGAACAGGTCTGGAAAATCACCCTGCACAATGAGCAGCAGGAGATCGGACAAATCAGTTACCGGGATGGTGAAAGCAGATGTGTGTATTATTACGGACATATCGGATACCATATCGATCCGCCGTACCGGGGACACCACTTTGCAGCCAGGGCATGCAAACTGATTGAAAGGGAAATCCGTCTGTCCGGAAAAACATCTGTTGTCATTACCTGCGATCCGGATAATGAGGCAAGCCGCAAAACGTGCTGCAGGCTGGGATGCCTGTTTGAAAGAATTACGGAAGTGCCTGAAGATATATACAGAAAGTTTGAAATCAGTCAAAGTAAATGCCGGTATATCTGGCATATTGATTCAGCGGATGAGAAATGAAAGAGATTATTAACGGAACAGAAATTCATTACAGGATTTCCGGAACGGGAAAAAGAAGGGTTCTGCTTCTTCACGGATGGGGCTGCGACATGAAAATGATGCAGCCTGTTGCTGAAGCGCTAGAGAATGATCATCAGGTCCTCCTTGTGGATTTTCCCGGACATGGAGAAAGCGGCAGGCCTCCTGTACCATGGGGTGTACCGGAATATGCGCAGGCGCTTACAGATCTGCTGACACGGCTGGAATATACACCGTGTGCTGTCATAGCGCACAGCTTCGGCTGCCGTGTTGCTGCCTGGATAGCGGCGCATAATCCGGATGCATTTGATAAAATGGTTTTTACCGGAGCTGCAGGTATCCGCCCAAAGCAGACAGAGGAATCACGCAGGCGCAGCGAAAGGTATCAGAGACTCAAAAAGTGCTGTGAGTTCATCAGGCACATTCCGGGGCTCCGTTATCCGGCTGAAACAATGGAAGAAAAACTGAGAAAGCATTTCGGAAGCAGGGACTATAACGCGCTGGACCCTGAAATGCGAAAAACATTTGTCAGAGTGATCAGCCAGGACCTCACTGAGCTTTACGAACGCATTCAGGCCAGTACGCTGCTGATCTGGGGGGATTCAGATACGGAAACTCCGCTCTGGATGGGAAAAGAAATGGAAAAACGAATTCCTGACGCCGGCCTTGTTATTCTCGAAGGCGGAACCCATTTTGCTTATCTTGAGCAGATCCGGCGGTTTAATACGATTGTATCTCATTTTCTGAAGGGAGACGAATAACATGTTTCTCTCTGTACTTCTCAGCATGGGTATTGCAGCGGGCTGCCTGCTGTCCGGCCGGATCCTGCTGCATTATTTTCAGCTGGAAAGCTATCAGTTTCCGGGGTATTTTCGTACAGTCAGGAGAAACCTCCTGAAATCCGTTCTGCCGGGCTTTGTGTTTATGCTGCTGCTGGGGACTTCCCTGTGGCTTTTCAGTCTTATTTTGCCGGGAAACGATAACCTGATTCTGTTCTGCGTTGCTGAAGATGTTATTCTTGCAGCAGGAGGATGGGTGATCGGACAAAAGCTTTCGGAAAAACATGCCAAGAAGGCTTTTGTGATGACTCTGCGCGTCAAAAGGCTGTATATCGTATCGTTTGTTGTTCTGACCCTGCTTCTGTGCATTATTGTTCATATGATAAAAGGTCCGGCGCAGCACTTTGGTTTTGCGATGCTGATCGTTTTCCCCGTGCTGCTTCCCCTTTGGATTGCTTTATGCGGACTTCTGGCCTGGCCGGTTGAGAAAGCAATCAGCGAAATGTACTTCAGGGATGCGCAGCGGATTCTCCGGGAAAGAAAAGACCTGATCAGGATCGGCATTACCGGCAGCTGGGGAAAAACAAGCGTGAAATTTATACTCGGTACAATCCTGGAAGAAAAATACCGTACATTGGTTACGCCTGCCAGCTTCAATACACCCATGGGCGTCACAAAGGTGATCCGTACACGCCTCGAACCGGGGCACCGGGTGTTTATTGCCGAGATGGGTGCCAGGCATGTCGGCGATATTAAGGAGATGTGCAGGCTTGTTCATCCGGAAATCGGCATCATCACATCGGTGGGGCCGCAGCATCTGGATACTTTCAAAACAGTGGAAAGGGTGGCCGGGACAAAATATGAGCTGATTGAGGCTCTTCCTGCTGACGGGGAAGCCTTCTTTGCGGATGATGACGGAATCTGCAGACAGCTGTATGATAAGACGAAGATCACCAGACACCTGACCGGCCTTGATCAGAATCGGAATGAGGTATGGGCAGAAGATATAACCTATTCGCAAAAGGGGACGGAGTTTATCCTTTGTACAGGCGAAGGCCGTTATCCGTGCCGTACGCAGCTGCTGGGCGAACTGAATATAAGGAATATCCTTCTGTGCGTTTCAGTTGCGCTCCGGCTTGGATTGACAAAAGAGCAGATTATTCGCGGAATCAGCAGAGTACAACCCGTGGAACACCGCCTGCAGCTGATCAGCCATCCGGATGGCCTCAGTGTGATTGATGATGCATTCAACAGCAATATCAGGGGGGCAAGACAGGCTTTTCAGGTGCTGAAACAGTTCCCTGCGAAAAGAATTATTGTCACGCCCGGCATGGTAGAACTTGGCAGCAAGGAATATGAAATGAACCGGGAGTTCGGCGCTGCAATGGCAGATTGCTGCGATACTGCCGTACTTGTCGGGAAAAAGCGGAGCGAACCCATTGCTGAAGGACTGAAAAGCTGCGGATTTCCGGCAGAATCGATTATTACGGTATTGTCACTGAACGAAGCAGCTGAACTGCTTCGCAGCATTTCCGGCGCAGGTGATACCGTTCTGTTTGAAAATGATCTGCCTGACAATTATTCAGAAGGCTGACGGAGGAAAGAGGAATGAAAAAAACAATCGGAGTGATCTTCGGTAGCAGAAGCTGTGAGCGGGAAGTGGCCATTATCAGCGCGGTACAGCTGATGCGGCATGTTGACAGGGAAAAGTATGATCTGATTCCTGTATATATCGATGAAAACGGAAACTGGTATACCGGGGAGAAGCTGATGGATATCGGTTCCTATAAACCTTTCCGGGCTGATCAGAATGGTATAGTGAAAGTCTTTCCGGATCTGTCATCCGCGTCCGGCGCCCTGCTGACCCTGCGGAAAGGAACCGGTCTGTTTGCCCGGGAAAAAATGGAAATCGCCGCCCGCGTGGATGTGTATATTGTTGTCATGCACGGCCTTAACGGGGAAGACGGTACGCTGCAGGGACTGCTTGAACTGGCAAACGTCCCCTATACCTCCACGGGTGTTGCAGGCAGTGCGCTGGGCATGGACAAAATCATGATGAAACAGTTTTTCCGGGGAGCGGGACTTCCTGTGCTCCCGGGAGTATGGTTTACGCGTACTGCATTCCGCAAAAATCCAGACTCTGTCACGGAACAGGTTGATAAGGAAATCGGATATCCGGTATTTGTGAAACCTGCCAATCTGGGATCAAGCATAGGCGTAAGCCGGGCAGATGACAGAAAATCCCTGCTGGACAGCCTGGAACTGGCTTTTGAGTATGACAGGCGTGTCCTTGTGGAAAAAGGACTGGACAAACCCATCGAACTGAACTGCAGTGTAAAAGGATACGACGATGATGTACAGGCATCACCAATCGAAATGCCGCTGAACAGCGACGGATTCCTGGATTTCGGGGACAAATACCTGGCATCCGGCGGCAGCAAGGGAATGGCCAGCCTTCATCGGGTGCTTCCGGCACCGATTGAGGACAGCCTGAGAGATGAAATCCAGGAAATGAGCAGAACGATTTTCCGGTTGCTTGACTGCAAGGGAGTTGTACGGATTGATTATATGTTCGACCGCGTAAGCGAAAAAACATATATTACAGAAATCAATACGATTCCGGGAAGCCTTGCCTTTTATCTGTGGGAAAATGCAGACATTCCGTACAGCAGCCTGATTGATGATATGATCCGATATGCGGAAAAAGCATTTGAAGATAAGAATATGGCCAATTATGCCTATTCCAGTGATATCCTGAAAAATGTTTCGCTTGGCTCCAAAGGCGCGAAAGGAAGCAAGGCCGGCAAACTTTCCAAATAATGAAAGGGCTTACGAAAAGCATGCTCGAGAAGATTCACTCCCCGCGAGACCTGGATGGATTATCCTACGAACAGCTGGAACAGCTGGCCGGAGAAATACGCAGGGAACTTATCTCAACCGTATCGGTTAACGGAGGTCATCTGGCTTCCAATCTCGGCGTAGTGGAACTGACGCTTGCGCTGCATCGTGTTTTCCGTATGCCCGAAGATAAGGTCATTTTCGATGTCGGACATCAGAGCTATGTTCATAAAATGATCACAGGCCGGTATGACCGGTTCAGCAGCCTTCGTTCCTACGGAGGTATTGCCGGTTTTCCGAAAAGAAGCGAAAGTGAATATGATTGTTTTGAAACCGGTCATGCCAGTACAGCGATTTCGGCTGCACTGGGAATGGCAAGGGCGAGGGATTATCAGAAGGAACAGTATGAAGTGATCGCTGTTGTCGGTGACGGGGCTCTGACCGGCGGGATGTGCTACGAAGCACTGAATGACGCAGGAAACAGCAGGACCAAAATGATTGTGATCCTGAATGATAATGAAATGAGCATTGCTCCTAACGTTGGCGCACTTTCCAATTATCTGACGAATCTGAGGATCAGCGCCGGATGGCAAAGCGCCAAAAGAAAAGTCCGCCATCTGAACAATATTCCTTTGATCGGAAAGCCTTTATACAGAATAATACACGGCACCAAGAAACTGGTTCGCTCCGTGTTTGTCAGGGATTCAGAAAGCGGATTTTTTGAAGCGCTTGGTTTCGCTTATTTCGGTCCCATTAATGGTCACGACCTGGCAGGCATGGAAAAAGCGTTCGGACAGGCAAAAAACTATAAAGGGTCCTGTGTGATCCATGTTCTGACCAAGAAAGGTTACGGATATGAAAAAGCGGAGGAAAGGCCGGAAGCGTTTCACGGTACCCCGCCGTTTTATATCGAAACGGGAAACCGTATCGACAAACCGTCCTGTCCGTCCTGGGGACATATCATGGCTGATACACTTTCTGAAATGTCAGAATCCGATTCCAGAATTATAGCCATCACAGCCGCAATGAAACTCGGAACAGGACTGGATCACTTCGGTGAGCGTTTTCCGGACCGGCTTCTTGACGTAGGAATAGCTGAAGAGCATGCTGCCACGATGGCTGCCGGACTGGCTGCGGGCGGCATGAGGCCCTATGTTGCTGTGTATTCCAGCTTTTATCAGCGCTGTTATGATCAGATGCTTCATGACGTCTGCATGCAGAAGCTGCCTGTTGTTTTCCTGCTGGACCGAAGCGGAATCGGCGGAGAAGACGGACAGACACATCATGGACTGTTTGATCTTTCTCTTTCTCTTCCTGTTCCGGGCCTGACCGTGCTGGCACCCTCCTCATCCCGTGAACTGATCAGTATGCTTCGATGGACACTGACGCAGGACGGCCCATGCGTGATTCGCTATCCGAAGTCCGTGAAGGAGATCCGCAACAGACAGGAACAGGATTTTGTGCCTTCGAGATGGTCTGTGATGACCGGAGAAAGCGATGTGATTCTGCTGGCTGCGGGATCCATGGTACCGGTTGCCATGGATGTTTACAGCATTCTCGGGAAGAATACAATCAGTGCGACGGTTGTCAACTGTTCCACACTGAAGCCGCTTGATGAAGATTTTCTTTCTTCCATTCCGAAAAAGGCAGCCGTTTTCACCCTGGAGGAACATATGCTGACCGGCGGCTTTGGCGAATACGTCAGCAGCCTGTGCCTTGAAAAAGGATTCAATGTTCCGATGCATTGCTTTGGCGTGAAGGATGTGTATATCCAGCACGGGAATCATGAACAACTGATGAGGGATGCCGGGCTTGAAGCCGCGGCCATTGCGGAGAAAATCCGGAAATTGCTGAAAGGGGCTTAAAACTTTGGCTGAAAAAAAGAGAGCCGATATCGTTCTGGTGCAGCAGCTGCTGTGTGAAAGCAGAGAAAGGGCGCAGGCTGCCATTATGGAGGGCAGGGTTTACCTGGGGGAGAAACGGATCAATAAACCTTCCGAAATGATCAGCGAGGACGACACACTGACGATACGAACATCCGGAAATGATTATGTCAGCAGAGGTGCCCTGAAACTTGAAAAAGCGATTCGCGTATTTCATGCTGATCTGAAAGACAAAGTGATTATGGATATCGGATCAAGCACGGGCGGTTTTACGGATGTTTGTCTGCGAAACGGAGCCCGGCATGTTTATTCCATCGATGTCGGGTATGGTCAGCTGGACTGGAAGCTGAGGAATGATCCGCGTGTAACCGTGATGGAAAGAACGAATGCCAGGTATCTTGAACCTGAAATGTTTACGGAAAAACCGTCCGTAACGGTAATGGATGTCAGTTTTATCTCCATCAGGCTGATTCTGCCGGTTGCTTCCGCAATCATGGGAGATCATGGAGTGTTTTACACGCTGATCAAACCGCAGTTTGAAGCAGGAAGGGAACATGTGGGGAAAAACGGTGTGGTGCGCGATCCGGAGACACATAAGAATGTTCTGAATGAGATTATAAGCTTTGCGGATCTTAACGGCCTTCAGGTTATTGGAATGGATTATTCACCTATTACAGGACCCAAAGGGAATATAGAGTTTCTGGCTGAAATCATCAGAAAAGATGACAGGCATAGCGGAATCGGCAAGGATCAGGTGAGCGAACTGGTACGGGAAGCTCACGAACGGATGATACAGTCATAATCTTCATCCGGAAAACAATCCCATGGATATACAGCAGGAGGCCTGGAAGACGCGCATACGGACTGACCGGGATGATCAGGATGGGGAAAAGAGATACACCCTGCCCATAAGGCGGGGGTTTTTCCTTTTATACGGCTTCCGTATTTTTTATCACCGACAAGAGGAAAACCGCGTGAGGCAAACTGAACACGGATCTGATGTGTTCTGCCGGTATGAAGGCAAACGCGTACCAGTGAGAGCGTCTGCTCATTCCGGACAACCGACCGGATCACAGACCAGTCGCAGGCGGCTTCTTTTACGCCTTTTCTTAACTGCCGCGCGATGAAGGTTTTATTCTGCCGGCGGTCATGAAACAACAGATCGTCATAATGTCCGCTGTTATTTTCCGGTTTTCCGCTGACAACAGCAAAATAATCTTTCAATACCATGTCATTGCGGAATATGGACTGGAGCGCACTGCACATACGGGAAGAAAGAGCCAGAATACAGACTCCGCCCGTGCCCAGGTCGAGACGATGTACAGGATAGGTTTTCAGACCGGTTTGCTCATTGACCAGATCCGGAAGACCGGGCGATTCCGATGAAACGCCGACGGGTTTTTCACAGATCAGCACCTGATGATCACTGTACAGAATAGGTATCATATACTGTCCTGATCCTTTTCATGAATATATTCACTGTTTATTCGTATAAAACCGGAAAAAACAATGTGATGCTTGAGTAAATATACAGGTTGTGTTACTATTTTGTCAAATCCCGGCGGGAGGATGAGGACTATGTTAAAAACAGCCGGACTGATCCTGAACAGCCAGAACGTGAACGCTGTTCAGTGTGCCGGACAGGCAGAAGCTTTTTTACACAGGCACCGGATATCCACCTATAATCCCCAGACGGAAGAAAGCGCGGAAGCGCCCGATATGATTATCACATTCGGAGGAGACGGCACTCTTCTGATCGGTGCGCGTTATGCCATGAAATATGATATACCGCTTCTCGGCATCAATCTGGGGACGGTGGGATTCCTGACCGAAGAGGATCCCGAACATCTGAATGATGCGCTGGAAGCGATCATAGAAGACAGGTTTCAGATCGAATCCAGGAGCCTTCTTCATATCAGCAATCCGGCTACCGGCAATGAGTATTACGCGTTGAATGATGCTGTTATCACGCGGGGCGGCTACGCACGGCTGATCCGGGTTGACGCATATGTCAATCAGAAGGAATACGGATCTTTTACCGCGGATGGTATTATTGTTGCGACTCCAACTGGATCTACGGGATATTCGCTTTCCGCCGGCGGACCGATTGTTGAGCCGGATATGAATTGCATGATTATTACTCCTGTCTGTTCCCACAGTATGCAGCACTGCCCCTGTATTGTGCCGGACAATGCATATATACGTCTTTTACTGAACCCGGAGAGGGAACAGACGGCTGAACTGCAGATAGACGGACAGAGTATGGAAAGCCTCAGAACCGGAGATGAAATCCACATCACGGGTACAGAAAAAAAGATCAAGCTGATACGTATACATCCGTATGATTTCTTTGGGCTGATGCGCAGGAAACTCAGCGAATGGGGAATCTGACGAACAAATATGGAGGCGCAGCCGATATGAAGTCAAAAAGACAAAATGAAATCCTCGACATCATCTCTTCCAGGGACATTGAAACACAGGAAGAACTGGCGGAAGTTCTTCGTTCACTGGGATACAAGGTAACACAGGCTACGGTATCCAGGGATATTCGTGAACTCAGGCTGATTAAGGTCACTTCCGGAGACGGCGGTTTCAAATATGCAAAACCTGAGAAACATGAAATAGCTGTCAGCGAAAGACTGACCAGAATTCTGAATGACTCGTTGATCAGCGTGGATTCCTCAGGCAATATTATTGTTATCAAAACACTCAGCGGATCTGCCAATGTGGCGGCGGAAGCACTCGATAACCTGGGGTGGCCGGAAATACTCGGCACGATTGCAGGGGACAATACTGTTTTTATGGTTGTTGGAGAGCATTCAGACACCGAAGAAATCACGAATCGCATCCGTAAACTGACAGATCATCGTTAAACACCGGGGGAAAAGCATGTTAGAGTCATTAACAATCCGCCATGTGGCGCTGATCGATGAAGCAACAATCTGTTTTCATCCGGGATTGCAGGTGATGACTGGTGAAACAGGCGCAGGAAAGAGTATTGTTGTTGATTCGGTAAACCTCATTCTCGGAGGACGCGCCGACAGGGACCTGATCAGAACAGGATGCGAAAAAGCTTCGGTTGAAGCGTCTTTCTATATAAAAGACAATAAGCGGGCGGCTGAATATCTGGCAGAAGAAGGAATAGACTGTGAGGATAATCACCTGACAGTCTACCGGGAAATTTCTGCCGGCGGAAAAAACATATGCCGGATAAACGGCATTATGATTCCAGTGTCCGTGCTGAGGGAACTGGCTGTTTTGCTGATGGACCTTCATGGACAAAGCGATCAGCAGTTTCTTACGGATCCGTCCGCACAGCTTGCTTTTCTTGACCAGACAGGTGATAAAAAACACAGGGAACTGCTGGAAGCGATCCGGAACGATTATGAACGGTTTATCAGCAATCACAGGGCATATGCCAGGCTTGTACGGCAGAACGAAAACAGGGAGTCCAGGATGAAGTCTCTGGAAAGAGATCTGGAGGAATTAAGGAAAGCTCATATAGAAACAGGTGAAACAGATTTACTGCTCGAAAAAAGAAAAAAACTGGCAGAAGATGAAAAAAAGGCCAAAGTGCTCAGTGATATCTGCATGCTGCTGACAGGGGAGGAAGAAGGTTCTTCCAGCCTCGGAAAAATAAAAGAAACCGCATCGCTGCTCCGGACACTGTCAGAACAGGATGACAGGATCAGGGTTATCAGTGACAGATGTGACAACCTGTACTATGAACTGGAGGACATTGCTTATCAGGTCAGCCTGATGACGGAACGTAGCGGGTATGAACCCGGAGCACTTGAAAAAATAGACAGCAGACTGGATACAATTCACCGGATCGAGCGGAAACACGGCATCGATGAAAAAGAGATTCCCGGTTTGCTTGTCTCCCTGGAAAAGGAATACCGGTTTCTTGAAGATCTGGAACAGCAGATCAATGATATGTCTTCGGAACACAAACGTCTCTTAAGCAGATACAGAACAACTGCGAAAGAACTGACTGCATCCCGGAAAAAACTTGCTTCAGAATTTGAAAGCAGAATAATGAGGGAACTGAAGGACCTGGGCATGGAAAACACAAGGTTTGTTATCCTGTTTAAGGAAAACGAAACCGGTAAACCTGTTATGCCTACGGAAAGCGGAGATGACAGCGTGGAATACATGATCAGCCCGAATCCGGGTGAGCCGCTTAAGCCTATGGCAAGAATTGCTTCCGGCGGAGAACTCAGCAGGATTATGCTGGCCGTAAAAACGCTCGAATCGGCCCACAACGGGGTTGATTCCATGGTGTTTGACGAAATAGATACCGGTATCAGCGGACGTATGGCCCAGGTCGTGGCGGACAAAATGATTATGATATCAAAAGAGAAGCAGGTTATATGCGTAACGCATCTTCCTCAGATCGCAGCCGCCGCGGATTATCAGTACCTTGTACAGAAGCGTGTGGAAGATGGCCGTACCCGTACTTCCGTCTTACAGCTCGATCCTGAAGGCAGGGTCGGCGAAGTAGGACGAATGATCAGCGGTGCCGCCGGGATGACCGAAGAATCAAGGAACTATGCATCCGGTATGATACAGGCCGCCATGAAACAGAAGAAAGAACGATAAAGCCAGAAAGAAAAAACAACGCTTATCTTAATACAATCGCAACAATATGGAAAGAAACCCCTTGCATTGTTTTGATGGGGATTATATAATAAACTAATGGAAAACGTGTCGGATTTTCTTTTTTGAGAACACTCCGCTGCGACAAATATCGGGGAGGAATTTTTAATGTCCAAAAAGTATCTGTACCTCTTCACGGAAGGCGATGCCACCATGCGCGAACTGCTTGGCGGCAAAGGCGCAAATCTGGCTGAGATGACAAAGGTCGGTCTGCCGGTTCCGCAGGGTTTTACCATTTCCACAGAAGCCTGCACCCAGTATTATGAAGACGGCCGTCAAATCAATGATGAGATTCAGGCACAGATCATAGAATACATTGCCAAAATGGAAGAGATCAACGGCAAAAAGTTCGGTGATCTGAAAAATCCGCTGCTGGTTTCTGTTCGTTCCGGCGCACGCGCTTCCATGCCTGGTATGATGGATACGATTCTGAACCTTGGACTGAATGACGAAGTAGTCGAAGCGATGATCGCAGGCAATCCCGATCCCAAATTTGCCCGTTTTGTCTATGACAGCTACCGTCGCTTCATTCAGATGTATTCTGATGTTGTTATGGAAGTGGGTAAAAAGTATTTCGAACAGCTGATTGACGAAATGAAAGCCAAGAAAGGCGTTACCTACGATGTGGAGCTGACCGCTGAAGACCTGAAAGAACTGGCGGGTCAGTTCAAAGCAGAATACAAATCCAAAATCGGATCTGATTTTCCTTCTGATCCCAAAGAACAGCTGATGGGAGCCATCAAAGCTGTTTTCCGTTCCTGGGACAATCCCCGTGCCAATGTATACCGCAGGGATAATGATATTCCTTACAGCTGGGGTACTGCGGTTAACGTTATGCCCATGGTTTTCGGAAACCTGAACGATAACTCCGGTACCGGCGTTGCGTTTACCAGGGATCCCGCCACAGGTGAAAATAAACTGATGGGTGAATTCCTTGTCAACGCGCAGGGTGAAGACGTGGTTGCCGGTGTGCGTACGCCCATGCCGATTTCCCAGATGAAGGACCAGTTCCCGCAGGCATATGCCGAATTTGAAAAAGTCTGCGACCTGCTCGAAAAGCATTACCGGGATATGCAGGATATGGAGTTTACTGTTGAAAACGGAAAGCTTTATATGCTGCAGTGCCGCAACGGCAAACGTACAGCACAGGCTGCCCTGAAGATTGCCTGTGATCTCGTTGATGAAGGAATGCGTTCCGAAGAGGAAGCTGTTTCCATGATTGATCCGCGCAACCTGGATACGCTGCTTCATCCTCAGTTTGATACCGCTGCCCTGAAAAAAGCACAGCCTATCGGCAAGGGACTGGGGGCATCTCCCGGAGCTGCATGCGGTAAGATTGTATTTACCGCTGAAGATGCGGAAGCCTGGGCAAAACGGGGAGAAAAAGTTGTTCTGGTTCGTCTGGAAACTTCTCCGGAAGACATTACCGGTATGAAGAGCGCCCAGGGCATCCTGACGGTACGCGGCGGTATGACCAGCCATGCGGCGGTTGTTGCACGCGGTATGGGCACCTGCTGTGTGTCCGGCTGCGGTGAGATCGCGATGGACGAAGAGAACAAGAAGTTTACTCTGGCAGGCAAAACATTCCACGAAGGAGATTTTATCTCTATTGACGGTACGACCGGAAATATTTATGACGGACTGATTCCGACCGTGGATGCCAGAATTGCCGGAGAATTCGGCAGGATTATGGCATGGGCGGATAAATACCGTAAACTGCATGTGCGTACCAACGCCGATACGCCTGCAGATGCCAGAAAAGCCCGTGAACTGGGAGCGGAAGGTATCGGTCTGTGCCGGACGGAGCATATGTTCTTTGAGCCTGAACGTATTGCCGCCTTCAGGGAAATGATCTGCTCTGATACGGTTGAGGAAAGGGAAGCTGCCCTTGAAAAGATCCTGCCTTATCAGCAGGGTGACTTTGAAAAACTGTATGAAGCGCTTGAAGGATATCCGGTATGCATTCGCTTCCTGGATCCGCCGCTGCATGAGTTCGTTCCCACAAGTGAGGAAGAAATCCAGCTCCTGGCGAAAGCACAGGGAAAGAGCGTAGAGACAATCAAGAATATCATTTCTTCCCTGCATGAATTCAATCCCATGATGGGCCACCGCGGATGCCGCCTTGCCGTAACCTATCCTGAAATTGCCAAGATGCAGACCAAAGCTGTGATCCGGGCTGCGATCAAAACACAGAAAATTCATCCCGAATGGAACGTAAGACCTGAAATCATGATCCCGCTGGTTTGCGAGGTAAAAGAGCTCAAGTATGTCAAGAAGGTGGTTGTGGAAACGGCGGATGCTGAAATTGCCGCGGCCGGTGCCAAACTTGAGTATGAAGTCGGTACCATGATTGAAATTCCGAGAGCGGCCCTGACTGCTGATGAAATTGCCGCTGAAGCCGACTTCTTCTGCTTCGGTACCAATGACCTGACACAGATGACCTTCGGTTTCAGCCGTGATGACGCAGGAAAATTCCTGAACGCATATTACGAACAGAAGATTTTTGAAAGCGATCCTTTCGCCAGGCTTGATCAGACCGGCGTTGGCAAGCTGATGAAGATGGCCATTGAACTCGGCCGTCCCGTCAATCAGAAACTGCATGTGGGTATCTGCGGTGAGCACGGCGGTGACCCCAGCTCTGTGGAATTCTGCCACAGGATCGGGCTGGATTACGTCAGCTGTTCTCCTTTCCGTGTTCCGATTGCCCGCCTTGCTGCTGCACAGGCCGCTATCAGTGAATCACGTAAATAAAACATTGAAGGACAAAAGAATAACGGGCCGTTGCATTCTTGC
>JAGAAC010000065.1 GCA_017615475.1 Clostridia bacterium | reverse complement strand
GCTTCCTTCGGCGGCGCTCCCCGGACCGTAACCTTCTGATCCGCCGCGCGATGTTTTTCCCATGAACATGTAGCCCGGAAACCCTTGCAATACAACATGTGGCGGTTGACAGAACCCGTGCCGGATTCTACAATATAGGGTGACCTTGTTTATTGTAAAAAACAAAAGTATGGGAGACGGAGCGCATGAAATCTCTTTGGACCCGTATTGTCCTGATCCTGGTCGTGCTGGCTGTCGCGGCAGTTGTCCTGCCCGCCTTTGCGGATTCCTGGTCTGAGCCGGATCCCGTAAGCTGCAGTTACCCCTGGTGGGAAGTGAACCCGCCGGTGGTGACCAAAACCCGCGTCGTTGTCCGCCAGGCTGAAACCCTGGTGGAGTCCACCCCCGCGGAAGGCTGGTGCTACACCGCCATCAAGAAGGTCAATGTCCGGTCCCAGCCCAGTATCTATGCCACCCGTGTCACATCCATCCGCTCAGCCGGAACGGAGTTCTTTGTGACTGCCCGGGTGAAGAACAGCTCCGGTGAAATCTGGTATGCTGTCCAGCTGGCAAATGGAACCCTGGGTTATATCCGGTCCGATCTGCTCAACACAGACCATGTCATCCTCCTGGGTGACCCCTACGCCTATGAAGCGGATGTCAGCACCCGCACCGCTGCCGCCTCCGAATCGGCATCCGAGGCCATTAACATCGCCTCGCCGGCAGCAGCCCCCGCCCCGACACCGCAGGTCATCTACATCGTGACCGAGCCTTCGGACCAGCCGACACCCACCCCCATCGTGGTTTATATGACCCCCGAACCGCCGGCCGCGCATCCGGAGGTTACGCCCCAGGTCATCTACATCAATCCGTAACTGCATAAAAAGATACCGCACAGAGCCAGCCGGCCCTGTGCGGTTTTTTTCTGTCCTTATTTGAAGATCCTGGGCAGGAAGGAGCGGATGCAGCGGCGCCACACCGTCCAGTCATGTCCGCCGGGGAAGGTTTCCCGGGTAATGTTCAGGGGTTTGTCCGCCAGGTAGGCGTCATCCTTGTCAAAGGCTTCCCAGTAGGTATCTTCCGTACCCATGGCGCGGTAGAACACCTTAAAGCTCTCATTGAACTTATCCGCCTCGTGCAGCAGCTTCATATGGGGCATTTCCTCATCCGGATTCCAGGGCGCCCGGAGGAAGCCGCTGAACAGTCCGGCGTAGCCGAACAGTTCCGGATTTGTCAGGGTAGTCACGCTGGTATGGAAACTGCCCATGCTCAGACCGGCCATGGCCCGGTGCCATTTGTCCGTCAGGACCTTGTAGTTCTTTTCAATATAGGGGATCAGGTCTTTCACCACAATATTCGGGAACAGGGCAAAATCCCGGGGCTGGCTTTCATCCTTGGGCTTGGCCATGCCGTTGCCCATGACGATGATCATTTCTTCCATCTTGCCTTCTGCCAGCAGTCTGTCGGCGATCCGGCCCGCGTGTCCCTGGTAGATCCAGCCGGTTTCGTTCTCGCCGTAGCCGTGCTGCAGGTACAGTACCGGATAAGCCTTCGCGGGATCATAGGCCGGCGGTGTCCACACCAGGCAGATTTCTTCCTTGCCGGTCACCGTGGAATAGAAGTACCGCCGGGTCACCGCGCCGTGTTCCACGCCCTCCAGGTCGTCCCAGCCTTCCATGTCGGCCACAGGTACGTCCACAAAGTTCATCGGCCGGCAGCAGCCGTATCCGATGGGCAGGTAGGGGCACAGCACATCCGCCCCATCCACCTTCAGGAAGAAATACAGGAAGCCGGTTCCCATATCAAAGGTTCCTTCCCACGCACCGTCTTCCACAGGGGAAAGCGGGAAAATGGTTCCGAACCTGTCAATCACAACTTCTTTCGCGTCCTTCGCGATAATCCTGAAGTGCACCTTTCCGTCCGGCAGGACCTCCGCGCCCTGGATGCCGTCACGGCTCGGTTCACCAAAATACGGATCAAAAGAAACGGTCACGTCCAACGGCCATTTCTGCTGCATAGAAACCCCTCCTTATGCTGTTCATCGCTCTTGCTGCCCGAATATGTACGGACAACCTGTTGAAGCTACTGTATCCCATCTCCTCTTTTTTGTCAATTCGGCAGTCCCATCACCGGAACACTTTCAATTATTCAGTTTTCAGTTTTCATTATTCACTGTTTCCGAAACAGGAAAAGCTTTTCAAGCTTTTTCCTGTTTCGGGAACAAAACAATCTCTCCGTCCGTTTTTTTGGTATAATCGGAAAGAGAAAGGGAGACGTCCCCTGTTTCCGGTATCCCGCTGAAGACCGGTCCGTATAAAGGAGGGTATATCCATGAACAAAAAACTGCTTTCCCTGCTGCTCGCGTTCGCGCTGGTACTGGGTCTCGCTGCCGCCTTTGCTGATTCCGGCATCGGCCAGCCTGCCGCCAATAACAGCAGTAACGTTTATCCCTATCTGGAAGCCTCCGCCATGGTCATGTATGTCTATACCGACAACGGCCAGGGCCTGAACGTCCGCAGCTCACCGCGTGTAGGCAACAATATCATTGCTGTGGCTCCCTACGGTTCCAAAATGCAGGTGCTCCGTTTCCTGGAAAACGGATGGGCCAGCGTTGTCTGGGACCGCTTTGGCGAAGCTTATGTCCAGAGCCGTTTCCTGCAATGGGATGAACCGGCTCCCCTGTATACCGCCGCGCCTACCCTTCGTCCGACGGTTGTTCCCACCGCGGCTCCCACCGCTGTGCCGTACACTCCGACCTATACCGATACCCTTGCGGTGCTGAACGCGGAATTCCGGACCGCCCGTCTGGTCGCTCCCTTTGTGGTCAGTGTCCGTCCCTCCCGTGCCAGCGGATGGGTTAACATGCGCTGGGCTCCCAGCAAGGATACAGAGGTCCTCGCAACCTACCGTACCGGCGCCCAGCTGACGGTGATCGCGGAAACCCAGAGCTGGTACCAGGTTACGGATCCCAACACGGAAGCTACCGGTTTTATCATGAAAAGCTACGTGATCCGTCTGAACTGATCAGACCGTAGACAAGGAGGTAATATCCCATGAAAAAGCTTTTATCCCTGCTGCTTTGCGCAGTCCTGCTGCTGGTCAGTATTTCTGCCCTTGCAGGCAATGACGCGTCCATTGATTTCCAGGACCGGCTGCAGCTCCGCGGCACACTGCCCGAAGGCTATAAATGCACCATCCTCTCCCAGAGCGACCTGACCATGGAATGCGCGGTGGTCAGCGACAACCCCGCGGCTCCCTGCCTGAAGATCTTTATCTCTTTCAACGAAAGCTATGCGAATACGCAGCGCCTGGGCGACCTGGATGCCGAAACCCTGGAGCTGATCAAGGCCGGCTTCAGCGAAGAGAATACCGTTTCCTTTGACATGTTTGAAACTGCCTCCGGCCTCAGCCTGCTGATGGTCCGGGAAACCGGTGAAGACCAGGATTTCCTGGACTTCTATACCGTCTGCCAGGGACATGAGATCGAACTGACGCTGGTCGCCGGCGACGAAGCGCCCGGTCTGGCCCTGACTGATGAGCAGATCAACAACTGCCTCAACATGATGAAGACGCTGGACATCCTGCCCGTCCAGGGATAATCCCATATGTACAATCAACGCCCGGATCCATCACGGATCCGGGCGTTTTGTTAATCAATGCTAAGGCCAATGCGGCAGAAATGTGACAGGAGGGCTTTCCCCTCCTGTCACATCTAGTATCAATTGTTAATTGTTAATTATTAATTATTCATTGTGCAACGTCATCGCCTTTGTCGATGACGTTGCTCCTCCGCCATTCTCCCGGCGTCATGCCGGTAATCCGGCGGAAGCAGGCCGCAAACTTGCTGGCGTTGCTGTATCCGCACTGCCCCGCGATCTCCGTCACGCTCAGCCTTTCCTGCAGCAGCAGGTTCTTCGCTTCCTGCATCCGGATATGTTCTCTTCCAAAGATCCGATTGATTTTACCTGACCGATGTGCTAAAGTCATAGAAGATAGTTTTGACTAAAAATACCGCCGGAAAGAGGGATTTCAGTGAATATTTACGAATCTGCCGAAGATTATCTGGAGCAAATTCTCGTTCTCCTGGAAGAAAAGGGTTATGCCCGTTCCACAGACATTGCCGAATCCCTCGGCGTCACCAAACCTTCGGTCAGTGTTGCGATGAAAAAGCTGCGGGAGAACGGTTATATCTCCATGGAAAAAGGCGGCCTGATTTCGCTGACCGATAAGGGCTACCCTATCGCCCGGCGCACCTATGACCGCCACCAGACCCTGACAAAATTCTTCGTCTCCCTCGGCGTGGATGAAGCCATCGCCAGGAAAGACGCCTGCAAAATAGAACACGATATCTCCGAGGAATCCTTCACCGCCATCCGCAGCAGCCTCAAATAAGCCTGTCTTTTCAGGAGTACGCCATGAAACTGCTGGATAAAATCCGCGGCTTTCTGCGGGATGAGGAACCTGAAGTTCCGCCCGTTCAGGAGCCGCCTGCCCCGCTGAAAAAGAGCTGTAAACAGTGCGGGAAGACCTTTACGGTCGATCCCGCCTGGGGTTTTGTGCCCACTTTCTGCAAGGCCTGCAAGCAGCAGATGGCAAAGGATAAGGAGCTCGCCCAGCGGGAAGGTCCCCGTCATGACATCCGCCGCAAGTGTAAAGCCTGCGGAAAGTTTTTTACCTTTCCCAGCGATGTTCTCCACTATCCGACCTATTGCCCGAACTGCCGCAAACGGCATCAGTCCGCCATGAAGGAAAAATACAGCCGGAAAAAAGCATAAAAAAGGGGGCTTCCTGATGAATCAGCAAACGCCGTTTTTCCCTGCCGCGGCGCTGTTTTTATGTGTCTGCCTGCTTTTTGCCTTTGCCCTCCCTGCCCGGGCGGAATCTCCCTGGAAAGGCGCAACTTGGTACGCCTTCGGGGACTCCATCACTTCCCTGGGTTACTATATCGACCAGGTCGATGAAGAGCTGGGCACTGTTTCGTTCAAATATGACCACTCCGGCTTCTCCTATGCCCAGTTGGCCGGGGTTTACAGGGAAATGATCACGGATTCTGCTCCGGACCTGATTACCCTTTTCGCCGGAACCAACGATTTCGGCCACAGCGGAACGATTGAGGACATGGAAGCCGGCCTGCGAACCATCCTGGACGGACTTTACACCGCCTATCCCCGGGTGCAGATCGTCATCATCACCCCGCTCCAGCGGAACTTTGACCACGAATCCAAGCCTATCGAAACCGGAGGCCTGGGCCCCAATGAGCTGGGCAAATACCTGATCGATTATGTGAGGGCCATCCGGGCCATTGCGGAGGAATACGGCACCCCGTGCCTGGATCTGTATTCCTGCGGCGGAATAAACCTCCTGAACGCCCGGGAGAAGACCATGAACGGGGACGGCCTCCATCCGAGCATCACCTACGGCCCGGTAATCGGACATATCATCGCGCAGTTCATCAGCGGATATGCTCCTTACAATCCCTGATCCCGCACAGAAAAAAACGGGACCGCCTCAGCGCGGCCCCGTTTTCCTTTTCCTCTTCCTCTTTGCTTTTTCCTCATACAGCTGTCCGTCCGCCAGTTCTGTCAGCTCCGCCAGGCTTTGTCCCGGCTGCCAGCGGCTGAAGCCGATGCTGGTTCTCAGCAGATAGGGCAGCTTTTCCTTTTCATTGTATTCCCGGAAGCTCTCTGTCAGCTTCTCCTTGTATTCACGCGCTTCCTCCTCGCTGCCGAAGAAGCTCATCACCAGAAATTCATCCCCGCCGAACCGGGCAATATAGGCTTTCATCCCCGCCAGGGACCCGGTCAGCAGTTCTGCCGTCTGTACCAGGGCCCGGTCACCGACGGAATGGCCCAGGGTATCGTTGATTCCCTTGAAGTTATCCAGGTCCATCATAAACAGGAACAGCTGTTTTCCGTCTCCCGTCTGTCTGACATAGTCCTCAAAGACGTTTTCCAGCGTCTTCCGGTTGTTCAGCCCGGTCAGGCTGTCCCGCAGGATTTCCCGGTCCTGGTCATCGATATACATCAGCACAATGGAGACCGCCGCGCAGGTCCAGGTTCCCGGCATACCCACATAGGGAAGGCCGATCAGGGTACCGACCACCGGCGGAATGTAGAACAGCAGCAGCTTCCATACCATCCACCGCGGCGTCCCTTCCTTCCGGTTCAGCAGCCGAATCACAATATGGACCATCGGCAGGAACAGCATGAACAGTGCTCCGGCGTTCTGCACCGGGAATCCCGGCCCGTGGACATAGACGTTCTCCGGAGTTACGGTAAAGATCCAGCCCGTCCACAGGCTGATAATGTTCAGTACCATGAAAACAATGCCGGGAAGCATAACCAGGCTGGTCATCAGCCGGGTCACCTTGTATCCCAGGGTTTCCAGTACATACAGGTACCAGATGCATCCCAGGATCACCCCGACGCCCAGGTACAGTGCGTTGATCAGCTTGTTGAGGATCACAGCACCGGGGAATATACGTCCTTCCGTCAGCACCCAGACGATATCCAGGGCCAGCGAGAACATGATGCCGTAGATCAGCGCGCGGAACAGCACGCGGTTCATCTGCTTGCTGACGCTTCTTGTAATCTGGTACCCGATCACCGCAAGGATCAGGAAACACAGCACGTCCAGTTCCACATGAATGATGGTTGACATACGTCCTTCCCTCCCAGGTCGAAAAGCAGGGCGGTCTCTGATGTTGTTTCTTGTATACACTTGGGTTTGTTTTATTGTAACACTTTTCCCCCTTTTTGCTCAAGGGCCGTTTTTTCACAAAACGCTTGACATTGTTTCGGTACCGAATTATAATGAAATTGTTCGGTACCGAACTTTGAGAAACTGACGCTTTGAAAGGAGCGATGAATCATGGCAAACCGTGACGGCGATGTTATTCTCGCCTGCCTGAAGCTGGCCCGCGCCATGCGCCGCATTCCGCCGGAGCGGAGGGAATACCCTTTCCCGCCTGCTGTCGGCCGCCTGCTGGACTGTGCCGCAAAGAACCCCGGCGTTTCCTCCCGGGAGCTGTGCGAATTCCTGGACGTGCGTCCTTCTTCCCTGAGCGAAATGCTTTCCCGCGCGGAAGCGGACGGGTTCATCACCCGCACTGTGGATGAAGCGGACCGCCGCATCCAGCGGATTTCCCTGTCCGAAAAAGGGCAAAAGGCTGTGAACGATATGGAAGCCGCCCGTAACCTGGAGGCGCAGAAGATGACCTCCGCCCTCACAGAAGAGGAAAAGGAGCAGTTCTGCCTCCTGTGCGACAAGCTCAGCACCCATATGGAACGGCTGGCCCTGGACCTGCCGGAGGACCGGCGTATGCCGCCCCCTCCGCCGCCCGGCTTCCCGCCCCATGGGTTTAAACCGCCCTTCCCCGGTCCGGAAGAGGATAAGCCGGAAAAGCCCGGCCGTCCGCCCCTCCCGCCCGGAGGCAGGATCAAATGCTGAAAAAAGCGCCCTTTGGATTATTCCAAAGGGCGTTTTTTAACACTTAATTGTTCATTCTTCATTTTTCATTTGGGTTTCTTCCGGCTCTGCAGTTTCTTCTTCCTCTTCCTGTTTCTCCGGAAGATTTGTTACCTGCATCCGGATGACCCGGAAGCCGTCCATCTCGGTGACCGTGAACTGGTGCCGTTCCAGGGTGAAACTGTCGCCCACCTCCGGCACCTTTTCCAGCATTTCGCTGGCCCAGCCGCCAACCGTATCGGCGTCGTATTCGTCATCCTCAATCCCGAACTTCTCCAGCAGTTCCTGCAGCTGCATGTTGCCGTCCACGATCAGGGTGCCGTCTTCCTGTTCAACAACCTCTTCGCTGACCTCATCGTGCTCGTCATAGATCTCGCCGACCAGTTCCTCCAGCACGTCCTCCATCGTCACAATGCCGTCCGTG
>JAGAAC010000064.1 GCA_017615475.1 Clostridia bacterium | reverse complement strand
GTACTTCTCCATGTCAAGGCTGGCGGAGCGAGAGGGATTCGAACCCCCGGTACCTTTCGGTATCACTGGTTTTCAAGACCAGCGCCTTCAACCGCTCGGCCATCGCTCCAGAGCTAACCAGCCCGATTATATTATCATGAGACAGATGCCTCGTCAAGGGCTTTTTGTTGCGGGAAGAAGGCAAATCAGATATAATGGCCGGGATCGGAGTTGAGGCATTGAATGGGTAATGTTTTTTATTTTGACTGGGAATTGGACCTGATCGAATGGCTTCAGAAGTCCATTGGTACGGCTGGCCAAACGATCGCCAAAGGTCTTTCGCTGATCGGCGGTGAAACGATCACACTGCTGGTCCTTCTGGTCGTATTGTTCTGCTATAAGAAGGAAGCGGGAAAACGCTGCGGCTTTACCATGGTGGCGGCCAGCATGTGGTTCCCGATGATCAAGAATGCCGTGATGCGGCTGAGACCCTATATGGCGCATCCGGAGCGGGTTGAAGCACTGGCTGTCACCCACGCGGACGCGGATCCGATGGACGTTGTACAGCAGGGATATTCGTTCCCCAGCGGACACAGCGCGAACGCGGTATCGCTGTATGGCAGCATCGCCCGGGAAATCAGGCAGAAATGGATGTGGTGGATCGCGGTGATCCTGCCACTGCTGATCGGCCTGAGCCGGTTCGCAGTGGGCGTTCACTATCCCACGGACGTCCTGGCCGGCTGGGCGGTCGGCCTGGCGGCAGTGGCTTTCTGCGCCGTGCTGGAAAAGAAAGTGAAAACCGAATGGATCCGCCACGCGATCCTGATGGCGGTGACGGTGCCGGGGATTTTCTGGTGCGACAGCCGGGACTACTTTACCTCCCTGGGACTGCTGATCGGCATGGTGCTGGTATTCCCCTATGAACGGAAATATATCCGGTTCAGCGACACGCGGAACGTGTGGGCGATGATCCTGCGGGTCGGCGGGGCGTTTGTTGTGTACGCGGTGCTGAATACGGTGCTGAAGCTGCCTTTCAGCGCGGAATGGCTGAACGGAGGAGCGCTGGGAGCCAATTTGATCCGTTCCCTGCGGTATGCCATATTGCTGTTTGTGCTGGTGGGAGTATATCCGAGAGTGTTTCCGCTTTTTGAGAAGGTCGGAAAAAAGGGAATTCATAATTCATAATTCAGAATTCATAATTATATCTGCCTGAGGGCGAAAGACTATTGAGTGCAAAGTGAGGGGCAGGGAATGGAGTACCGGGTCGGACCGGAGGAAGCCGGCAGAAAGGTCCGTGATATCCTGAGGCGTTCCATGGGCGTGAGCTATTCCGCCATGAAAAGCGCCAAATGGAACGGACGGATTACCCTGAACGGCAGGCCGGTTCTCGCCAATGAGAAGGTGGCGGAAGGCGATACCGTGAACATTGACTGGGCAGAGGACGTTCCGGTCTATACCCTGAAACCCTTCGATTTCCCCATCCGTGTTCCGTATGTGGATGAGTACCTGATGGCGGTGGACAAGCCCGGCGGGATCGCCAGCCAGAGCAGCAGGAACCATCCGGACGATTCGCTGGAAAACGCGGTTTATTCCTGGGCGGGATGCCCGGACAATTTTGTTTACAGGCCGGTGAACCGGCTGGATAAGGGAACCGGCGGACTGATGATTATCGCCCGGACACCCCACGCGCAGCATCTGCTCCAGAAAGAACTGCATACGCCGGCCTTCCGGCGGCGCTACCTGGCGCTGACAGACGGGATTCCCGGGGAAAAAGAGGGAATCCTTGATTTCCCTATTGCCAAGGTGCCGGGGGCGACGATCAAAAGGATGATCAGCCCCGAGGGGAAACCTTCCAGGACACGGTACCGGGTGCTGCGGGAGCAGGGAAACGGCGCGCTGATCCTGCTTGAGCTTGAGACAGGAAGGACCCACCAGATCCGGGTACACCTGAGCCATATCGGCTGCCCGGTAAGGGGCGATTTCCTTTACGGCACGGAAAAACCGGAAGAGTTTCCGGAGAAATTCGCGCTGCACAGCGCCATGACTGAACTGCGCCATCCGATGACAGGGGAAACGATCCGCCTGACAAGCCTGCCGGAGTGGGCGGAGGATCTTGATCCTTCTGTTCTTTTCATGGACTTTAATTGACAATTCATAATTCATAATTCATAATTCACAAATACAGGATTCTCACTCTCTTGAATAGGGCGGCTGCCCGTTTTTTTGAGAATGAGGCTTCAACATGTGGAAAAAGACAAGGGGATTTACGTCTATGACCATTATTGAACTGCTGGAGAGAAATGCCAGGGAATGGCCGAACGATACCGCGCTGGTGGAAATCAACCCCGATCAGCCGGAAACCCGCCGGGTCACCTGGCATGATTTCGAACTGGTTGAGCCCAGCGCGAAGCAGAAGCATTACCGCCGGGAAATCACCTGGGCGGTTTTTGATGAAAAAGCGAACCGGGTAGCCAATATGCTGCAGAGCCACGGGATCGGCAAGGGCAACAAGGTTGCCATCCTGATGATGAACTGCATTGACTGGCTGCCGATCTATTTCGGTATCCTGAAGACCGGAGCGGTTGTGGTTCCCATGAACTTCCGCTACGCTTCGAATGAAATCGAGTACTGCCTGAACCTTTCAGAAAGCAATATGCTGATCTTCGGGCCGGAGTTTATCGGCCGTATCGAAGAAATCGCGGACAAAATTCCCCAGGTGGCCCTGGTGTATGAAGGCCCCGGCTGCCCGAGCTTCGCGGATGACCTGATGGAACTGATCAACGAAAGCAGCTCCAGTTTCCCGAAATGCAACCTGACGGAAGACGATGACGCCGCGATCTACTTTTCCTCCGGTACCACCGGTTTCCCGAAGGCGATTCTGCATAAACACCGCAGCCTGATCCATTCCGCACGGGTGGAGCAGGCCCACCACGGCCAGACGAAGGATGACTGCTTCCTGTGCATTCCGCCGCTGTATCACACCGGTGCGAAGATGCACTGGTTCGGCAGCCTGATCTCCGGCGGCAAAGCGGTCATCCTGAAGGGAACGCGGCCCCAGACGATCCTGGAGGCTGTCAGCAGCGAAAAGTGCACGATCGTTTGGCTGCTGGTGCCGTGGGCGCAGGATATCCTGACCGCCCTGGACAGCGGCGAACTGAAACTGGAAAACTATGAGCTTTCCCAGTGGCGGCTGATGCACATCGGCGCCCAGCCTGTGCCCCAGAGCCTGATCCACCGCTGGCTGCAGTATTTCCCGAACCATCAGTATGACACCAACTACGGCCTGAGCGAATCCATCGGACCCGGCGCGGTGCACCTGGGCATTGAGAACGTTCGCAAGGTTGGCGCGATCGGTATTCCCGGCTACGGATGGGAGACGAAGATCATCCGTCCCGACGGCACGGAAGTGGCTCCGGGCGAGGTCGGCGAACTGTGCCTGAAGGGACCGGGCGTTATGGTCTGCTACTATAACAATCCCCAGGCGACAGCCGAAACGCTGAAGGACGGCTGGCTGCTGACGGGCGACATGGCGCGCCAGGACGCGGAAGGATTTATTTACCTGGTAGACCGGAAAAAGGACGTTGTCATCACCGGCGGCGAAAACCTTTATCCTGTTGAGATCGAGAACTTTATGGCGGCCTATCCGCCGATCAAGGACGTGGCGGTAATCGGCCTGCCGGATGCCCGCCTGGGCGAGATCGCGGCGGCGATTGTGGAACTGGTTCCCGGCAGCACGGCAACAGTGGAAGACATCCAGGAGTTCTGTACGGGGATGCCGCGGTATAAGCGGCCGCGGAGGATCATTCTGGCGCCTGTGCCGCGGAACGCGACCGGCAAGATTGAAAAGCCGAAGCTTCGCCGGATGTACGGCGGAGAAGGGCTGGTTGATTCACAAAACAGAAGTTAACTTCTGTTCTGTGAATCAACAATTAATAATTTATAATTATCCGCTGGCTCCGGCCGGGATGACAGGGTAAAGTGGAAGAATAACCTTGAGTAAAGGATAATGAAGTATGAAAAAGTTACTGATTGGGAATGAAGCGGTGGCCTGGGGCCTGTACAACGGCGGAATCGGGCTGGTGAGCAGCTATCCGGGAACGCCCTCGACGGAAATCACGGAATTTCTTGCCAAGCATGATGATATCCACAGCGAGTGGGCGCCGAATGAAAAGGTGGCCATGGAGACCGCGTTCGGCGCGAGCCTGGCAGGGATGCGCAGCGTCTGCGCCATGAAGCACGTGGGTCTGAACGTGGCGGCGGACCCGCTGTTCACCCTGAGCTATACCGGTGTTACCGGCGGTATGGTGGTGTGCGTGGCGGATGACCCTGCCATGCATTCCAGCCAGAATGAGCAGGACTCCCGGCATTACGCCATCGCGGCGAAGGTTCCGATGCTGGAGCCCTCTGACTCCGCGGAGGCCTATACTTTTGCCAAGTCCGCTTTTGAACTGAGCGAAAAATATGACACGCCGGTGCTGCTGCGGATGTGCACAAGGATCGCGCACAGCCAGTGCGTGGTGGACATCGGGGAGCGGGAAGAAGCTCCGCTGAAGGAATATGTGAAGCAGCCTTCCAAGTACATCATGATGCCGGGCTACGCGAAACAGCGCCACCCCGTTGTGGAAGAACGGACAGAAAAGCTGCGGGCCCTGGCGGAAGAAAGCATCTATAACCGCGTGGAAATGGCAGATGACCGGGAAATCGGCATCATCACCAGCGGCTGCAGCTATCTGTATGTCCGTGAAGTGTTCGGCGACAGCGTCAGCGTGCTGAAGATCGGCATGCCCAATCCGCTGCCCGAGAAACTGATCCGCGACTTTGCCGCGAAGGTGAAGAAGCTGTATGTGATCGAAGAACTGGATCCGGTGATCGAAAACCATGTGAAAGCACTGGGAATCGAAGTGACCGGCAAGAGCCTGTTCTCCGCCATCGGCGAATTCAGCCAGAAGACCATCCGGGAATCTTTCCTGAAGGAAGGCTACGCGGTGAAGGACGTTCCGGAAGCACAGGGCGAAGCGCCTGCTGTGCCCGGCCGTCCGCCGATGATGTGCTCCGGCTGCCCGCACAGGGGTATGTATTACACGCTGGTGAAGAACCACATTACGGTGCTGGGCGACATCGGCTGCTATACACTGGGCGCGGTAGCTCCGCTGAACGCACTGGATTCCACGCTGTGCATGGGCGCCAGCATTTCCGGCATCCATGGCTTCAACGCGGCCCGGGGCAAGGAAACTGAAAAGAAGACCGTGGCGGTGATCGGCGACAGTACCTTCATGCACAGCGGCATGACGGGCCTGGTAAACATTGCTTACAACGCTACGAACTCCACCGTGATTATCCTGGATAACTCCATTACCGGCATGACCGGCCACCAGCAGAACCCCACCACGGGATACAACATCAAGGGAGATCCGGCGGCCAAGGTGAACCTGGAAGCCCTGTGCAAGGCGCTGGGCATCAACCGGGTGCGGGTGGTGGATCCCTATGACCTGAAAGCCTGCGAGGAAGCGGTGCTGGAAGAACTGGCGGTGGAAGAACCTTCCGTGATTATTTCCCGCCGGCCCTGCGTGCTGCTGAAGTACGTGAAGCCGAAAACACCCCTGAAGGTGGACCAGGATAAGTGCCGCGGCTGCAAGAAGTGCATGAAGATGGGCTGCCCGTCCATCAGCTTCAAGGAAGGCAAGGCCCGGATTGACAATACACTGTGCGTTGGCTGCGGCGTTTGCGAACAGCTGTGCGCTTTCGGCGCGATCGGGGGGAATGAGAAATGAAAACGACAAGTGTAATGATCGTCGGCGTCGGCGGACAGGGAAGCCTGCTGGCCTCCAGACTGCTGGGAACCCTGCTGACGGATGAAGGATATGACGTGAAGGTCAGCGAAGTGCACGGCATGAGCCAGCGCGGCGGCAGCGTCGTGACCTATGTGCGGTACGGCGAGAAGGTATACAGCCCCATCGTGACCGAAGGGGAATGCGACTATATCATCAGCTTTGAGAAGCTGGAAGCGGCACGGTATGCCGGCTGCCTGCGCAAGGGCGGAAAGATCATCGTGAACACCCAGGAGATCGATCCGATGCCTGTTATTACCGGCGCGGCGGAGTATCCGACGAATGTACTGGAAGAACTGAAGGACAAGGGCTTCGATATTGATGACTTTGACGCACTGACGCCGGCGGTGGAAGCCGGAAGCGCCAAGGCGGTGAATATCGTGCTGATGGGCCATTTCGCCAGGCATACCGACATCCCGAAAGATAAGTGGGTGAAGGCGCTGGAGAAAGTGGTTAAGCCGCAGTTCATCGACATGAACCTGAAGGCGTTTGACCTGGGGTTTAATGGATAATGCGGAACGCATTATCCATAATGAAGAATGAAGAATGGCGGCAATTCATAATTCACAATTCATAATTCATAATTCATGATGGTGGAGAAAACGCCTGTCCTGCGATTGCAAGACAGGCGTTTTTCTGAATTGATGAGTTTTGCGGTCAGAGTGACTCACGTTTTAAGAGATCAGGTGGATGGCGTTATGGATGTTGCGGATTTCCACGCGGGAAGAGCCGTCGGCGGCTTCGCCGTCGAGGGTCCAGGTGATTTCCGGGGCGCCTTCGAAAACAAAGGAGGAGGCCCGAAGAAAATAGAGAGCGGGATCATCGTAGCAATGGGTCCGCAGGGCGTTGAGGATCCGGTTGAGAATCAGCAGGTCCGGCGGGAAGGGAATGAGGAGGGCTTCAAAAAGGCCGTCGCTCATATGGACATCGCTGTCTTCCAGTTTCAGGACGCCGCCCAGAGAGGTGGAGTTGCAGACGGCTCCGAAGATGTAGTCATCCTCCATTTCACGGCCGTCCGCAGTGATCTTCATATGGATGGGGCGGATATCCGTGAGGGAACGGATGCCTTCGAGAATATAGGCGGCGTGTCCCAGGACGTTCTTGACATTCTGGGAGGTGGACCAGGAAACGCTGGTAAAAGCGCCGAATGACGCGGTGTAGCTGAAATAGCGGTCCGGAGCGAACTGTCCCACGTCCAGCGGGCGGGGTGTGCCGGACACGATGGTTTCACAGGCGATGAGGGGAGCTGTGGAGAGCTCCAGGCTGCTGGCAAAGTCGTTTGTGCTTCCGCAGGGAATATAACCAAGAGGCGTTTGATGACCGCCCAGCTGCAGGCCGGTGATGACTTCGTTCAGGGTGCCGTCTCCGCCGCAGGCCACGACAACGTTGGCTTCCCCGGCATGATCCCGGGCAAACTCCACGGCGTCACCGCGCTTTTCCGTAATGAAGACGGAGCAGAGATAGCCGGCACGGTTGAAGACGGAAATCATTTCAGGCAGAAAACGCCGGGCCTGGCGGGTACCGGCGTT
>JAGAAC010000004.1 GCA_017615475.1 Clostridia bacterium | reverse complement strand
GTGGGGATGTTCTTCCTGCCGGAGGATGAAGTCGGAGCTCAGAATACAGCAAGACTCTTTGAACAGCTGGCGGAATCCGAAGGGATTCAGGTGCTCGGGTGGCGGGAGGTACCCTGCCACCCGGCCCAGCTGGGCGCGGGAGCACGGCGGACAATGCCGTGCATCCGACAGTGCTTTTTAAAAAGGCCGAAGGAGACCGGTGCCGGTCAGGACTTTGACCGGCGTCTTTATATTTTACGGCGTGTTTTTGAACACCAGGACACGGACGCGTATGTATGCTCCCTGTCCAGCCGTACGATTGTATACAAGGGCATGATGCTGGTAAACCAGCTGCGCTCCTTCTATGACGATCTGCAGGATGTGCGCTATGCCAGCAGTATGGCCATGGTGCATTCCCGTTTCTCTACCAATACCTTCCCGTCCTGGAGCAAGGCGCATCCCCAGCGGATGCTGCTGCACAACGGGGAAATCAATACCATCCGCGGAAACCATGACAGGATGAAAGCGCGTGAAGAGACCATGCGCTCTGACGTGATGGGCGCGGAAATGAAGCGGGTGCTTCCGGTTGTTGATCCGGACGGAAGCGACAGCCAGATGCTGGATAATACCCTGGAGTTCCTGGCCATGAACGGATTCCCGCTGCCGCTGGCCGGAATGATCCTGCTGCCGGAACCCTGGCAGGGACTGAAAAAGGAAACAGCCTGGCGTGACCTGTACCGCTACTATGCCACGATGATGGAGCCCTGGGACGGTCCAGCGGCGATCCTGTATTCCGACGGTGACACGGTGTGCGCGTCCCTGGACCGGAACGGCCTGCGGCCGCTGCGCTGCGCGCTGACGGATGACCGGCGGCTGATCCTGACCTCCGAGGCAGGCGTGCTGTTTGAGGAGAATGCCCATATCCTGCGCCGGTGGAAGCTGAAGGCCGGAGATGTGCTGGAGGCTGACCTGAAGACCGGCCGTCTGACGGAAAGCGAGGCCCTGAAAACCCGCTTTGCCCAGGAGCATCCCTATACGGAGTGGATGCAGAAGCTGGTCCGGCTGGAGGATCTGCCGACGACCGAAATCAAAGAGGATAATCTGCCGGAAGCGGAGCGGGAAAAGCTCTGTAAGGCATTTCATTATACCTGGGAGGATGTGCAGGACATCGTACTGCCGATGGCGGCGAAGGGAACGGAACCCATCGTTTCCATGGGCGCAGATGTACCTGTGGCGGCGCTGTCCAAAACCCATCCTTCCGTGTACGACTACTTCCGCCAGCGTTTCGCCCAGGTGACCAACCCGCCGATTGACGCACTGCGGGAAGAAGTGAAGACTGACTGTTCCATCTACGTTGGTGACGACGGCAACCTGCTTTCCCGGGAAGCGGGAAACAGCGCTGTGCTGGAGCTGCCTTCCCCTGTACTGACGGAGGAAGAACTGCAGCGGATCCGGGAAATAGACCATCCGGACTTCTCTGTGCGCACAGTCTCTTTGCTGTATGACAAAAAAGGCAGCCTGCGGGACGCGCTTGAGCGCTTCTTCGCTGTGTGTGACCAGGCCTGCCGTGACCATATCAATATCCTGATCCTGTCTGACCGCGGCGTCGGACCGGATGCCATCGCGATCCCTTCGCTGCTGGCAGTGTCCGCCCTGGAACAGCATCTGATCAGGAAGAAAAAGCGTACTGCGGTTTCCGTGATCCTGGAGAGCGGAGAACCCAGGGACGTGCACCAGCTGGCCATGCTGATCGGCTTCGGCGCCCGGGCGGTGAACCCGTACCTGGCACATGCCTGCGTACGCGCTCTTTGCGCGGACGGACAAATTGACAAGGCTGCGGCTGACGCAATCAAAGACTATGACAAGGCGCTGACCGCCGGAGTGCTGAAGATTGCCTCCAAGATGGGCGTTTCCGTACTGCAGGCATACCAGAGCGCACAACTGTTCGAAGCTGTAGGCCTGGATCAGGGCCTGGTCAAAACCTATTTCACAAACACGCCCTGCTCCCTGGGCGGCACCGACCTGAACCGGATCGAAGCGGACAGCCGGTATCACCATGAAGCCGCGTTCGCGGAAACCGGCGTACCGGGACTGACCAGTGAAGGCAAGCACAAGTACAGAAGGGGCGAAGCGGCGGAAGAGCATCTTTATGCGCCGGAAACCATTCATCTGCTTCAGCAGGCAGTATGGACAGACGACAAGGATGCCTTTGACAAGTATGCTGCCCGGATTGAAAACGAAGGGCCGCGGACCATCCGCTCCATGCTGTCCTTCAATTATGACGCCTGCCGTCCGGTTCCGCTGGAGGAAGTGGAGGCTGCATCCGAAATCGTGAAGCGGTTCCGGACCGGCGCCATGAGTTACGGTTCCATTTCCCAGGAAGCTCATGAGTGTATGGCCAAGGCCATGAACCACCTGGGCGGCCGCTCCAACAGCGGTGAAGGCGGTGAACTGCCGGAGCGCTTCGGCACAGACCTGAACTCCGCGATCAAGCAGGTAGCATCCGGCCGCTTCGGCGTGACACGGGAGTACCTGCTCTCTGCCAAAGAAATACAGATCAAGATGGCGCAGGGCGCCAAGCCCGGTGAGGGCGGACACCTGCCCGGCGCGAAGGTGACGGACAGCGTGGCAAAGACCCGCTGCTCCACTCCGGGGATCTCCCTGATTTCCCCGCCTCCGCATCATGATATCTATTCCATTGAAGACCTGGCGGAACTGATTTACGACCTGCAGTGCGCCAACGAGGACGCCAAGATTACCGTGAAACTGGTGTCTTCCGCCGGTGTGGGCACCATTGCCAGCGGCGTAGCCAAGGCCGGCGCTGGCGGAATCCTGATTTCCGGCGGCGAGGGCGGCACCGGTGCGGCTCCCATGAGCAGCGTTCATCATGCGGGCCTGCCCTGGGAGATCGGCCTGGCGGAAGCCCATCAGGTGCTTTGCCGCAACCGGCTGCGCCAGACGGTTACGCTGGAAACAGACGGTAAGCTGATGACCGGACATGACGTAATGGTAGCCCTGCTGCTGGGTGCGGAACAGTTCGGTTTCGCCACGGCGCCTCTGGTAACCATGGGCTGCCGGATGATGCGGGTCTGCCAGCTGGGCACCTGTCCTTTCGGCATCGCGACCCAGAATCCGGAACTGCGCAAGCGGTTCAAGGGTAAGCCGGAATATGTGGAACGCTTTATGCTCTTTATCGCGGAGCAGATGCGGGAAATCATGGCAAAACTCGGCGCGCGGACAGTGGACGAACTGGTGGGCCGCAGCGATCTGCTGGTGATGAAGGACAACGCGGCCATGGATCTGAGCGACCTGACCGGATTTGCCCGGAACACCCACTTCCAGCCTGCGGCGAAGTTTGACTTCCATCTGTCAGAACGTGCGGATGTGCGGCTGTACCAGGACCATGTACATCTGATGACAACGGACCGGGCCTTCGGTACGATGCTGAAGGGCGACCGGCATATCCAGGCCCAGGGCTGCGGCGGTCAGTCCTTCGGCGCCTTCCTGCCCCACGGACAGGAGATTACCCTCTACGGCGTGGCGAACGACTACCTGGGCAAAGGTCTTTCCGGCGGAACGCTGGCGGTGTGCCCGCCCGCGGACAGCATCTGGAAAAAGGAAGATACCCTGATCGGCAACGTCGCCCTGTACGGTGCGACCAGCGGCTATGCCTTTGTGGCCGGCATGGCGGGCGAACGTTTCGCAGTGCGCAATTCCGGCGCATGGGCGGTAGTGGAAGGCGTGGGTGACCACGGCTGTGAATACATGACCGGCGGCCGGGTGGCAGTACTTGGCCCCGTGGGCGACAACTTTGCCGCTGGCATGAGCGGCGGCGTGGCCTGGGTGCTGGATGAAGACGGCCGGCTGCAGGACCGGCTGAATACCGGACACGTGAAGCTTTATGAAGTCTCCGCACAGCAGGCGGATGAACTGAACCGGCTGCTGGAGATGCATGTGAAGGCGACAGGCTCTGAGAAAGCCAGAGAGATCCTGGAACATTTCAGCGATTATCTGCCGAAGTTCAAGGCGGTCATTTCTGACGAATACCTGGCCTGGATGAATAATTAATAATTAATAATTAAGAATTATTAGTTGTTACTGAGAAATTGGGGTGGAAGCATGGGAAGCACGACGGGCTTTCTGGATGTCATCAGAATAGAGAACCCTTTTCGGGCTGAAGAAGCAAGGCTGGGCGACTTTGAAGACCTGCATATGCCGAATCCTCCGAAGGTCAGGCATGAACAGGCATCCCGGTGCATGAACTGCGGCGTGCCCTTCTGCCAGTCTGATTTCGGCTGCCCGCTGCACAACCTGATTCCGGAGTGGAATGATCTGCTTTACCGGGGCCAGGAGCAGGAGGCGCTCCGCCGCCTGCTGAGGACGGCGCCCTTCCCGGAATTTACGGGACATGTGTGCCCGGCCCTGTGCGAAAAAGCGTGCAACCTGGAAAATGACGCGACAACCAATAAAGATAATGAGCTGTACCTGATTGAAACCGGATTTGCCAAGGGCTGGATTCAGCCGAGAATTCCGGCGGTACGTACGGGAAAACGTGTAGCCGTTGTCGGCAGCGGGCCTTCCGGTCTGGCGGCAGCGGATCTGCTGAACCAGCTGGGCCATGAGGTGACTGTGATTGAAAAGGCGGACCGCCCCGGCGGACTGCTGATGTACGGCATCCCGAACATGAAGCTCCCCAAGAGCATTGTGGAACGCCGGATCCGCCTGATGGAAGCGGAAGGCATCCGGTTTGAACTGAATACCGAAGCGAAGGCAGAGAACCTGCAGGATTATGATGCAGTGCTGCTGTGCGGCGGCGCCAGGAAACCCCGCTCCCTGAACGTGGAGCACATGGACGCCCGGGGCGTGATGTTTGCGGTGGATTACCTGACGGCGGCGACAAAGGCCGTGCTGAAAGGCACCGCGTCCGAAGCAGGCGCGGAAGGAAAGCATGTGATCGTGGTTGGTGGCGGCGACACGGGCAATGACTGTGTGGGCACTGCCCTGCGGCAGGGCTGTGTCAGCGTGACACAGCTGGAGATGATGCCGGCTCCGCCGGAAGACCGGACGGTGAACAACCCGTGGCCGGAATGGCCGCGGATCCTGCGGACGGACTACGGCCAGATGGAAGCAATTTACCGTCAGGGAAGCGATCCCCGGATCTATGAAACCACGGTGAAGCAGATCCTGACGGATGAACAGGGCCGGATTTCCGGACTGGAGACCGTGAAGCTGCAGCGGACGCCGGAAGGCCGGTTTGAACAGATCGCCGGAAGCGAACAGACACTGCCCTGCGAACTGCTGCTGATCGCGGCGGGCTTTGTGGGCTGCGAGGAAAAGACGCTGGCAAGCTTTGACCTGAAGGCAGACGGCCGGGGACGGCTGCTGCCGGAAGACGGGAGCCATCACCTGGGCGGGAAGTTTTACAGCGCCGGAGATATGCGCAACGGACAGTCCCTGGTGGTACGGGCGCTGGCGGACGGACGTGCGGCGGCTAAGGAAATTGATCAGAAGATCAATTTCAAATGAAGAAGTGAGAGTCTTTGTTTTTCTCCTGTATATCACCTGTGATTTCCTTGACACAGGAGAGCGACGGGGTTACAATTCCGGTAATTTCATAGCAAACCGTTGAAGCGGAGATCAAAGCGGCAATGCCCTCACAGAGAGTCCGGGACGCTGAAAACCGGGCAGGAAACAAACCGCCAAATGGACCGCGGAGGGCGCAGTCAAAGGCCGGAAGGCTGAGTATTCTGCGACGTGAGGCATGCGTCAATTGCCGGGAATATGATTGTATTCCGCAGAGAGTACGGGAAACCGTGAAACAGGGTGGCACCGCGAAGTATATTCGTCCCTGACAGAGCATATCTGTCAGGGACTTTTTCGTTCAATGAATAATTAACAATTAACAATGACAGATGTGATGCAAAGCAGGCTGAAGAGAAACAAGTATTCATTAGGAGGAAATCATATGAAGATTATACCCGGTTTGGAGGAAGTGGCACGGTACAGGGAGACGGGGGAGTATAAGGTGGTTCCTGTCAGCTGTGAGCTGCTGGCGGATATCTGCACGCCGATCCAGGCTGTACGGAAGCTGAAGAATGTTTCCTCCCACTGCTTTCTGCTGGAGTCCGCGGAACCGCAGGAGAAGTGGGGCCGATACACCTTTCTGGGCTATGATCCGAAAATGAGTATCTCCTGTGTGGACGGAGAAATGCGGATCAATGAGCTGAAACTGCAGACGAAGGATCCCTCCGCTGTGCTGCGCCAGATCCTTGCGGAGTACAGGAGCCCCCGGATCCCGGGGCTGCCGCCTTTTACCGGCGGCCTGACCGGCTATTTCTCCTATGACTACCTGAATTATTCCGAGCCCACGGTCCGCAGGGAAACGGAAGACACGGAACACTTCCAGGACGTGGACCTGATGCTCTTTGACAAGGTGATTGCCTTTGACAACCTCCGGCAGAAGATTATCCTGATTGCCAATGTGAAGCTGGACGAAGGCGAGGCGGGATATCACCGGGCGGAAATGGAACTGGCGGAGCTGAAGAAGCTTATTACGGACGGCGCGGAAGCAAAGGATGAACCCGGGCGGCTGACCGGAGAGGTGACACCGCTGTTCAACAAAGCCGAGTACTGCGCGATGGTGGAAAAAGCCCGGCACTATATCAAGGAAGGGGACATTTTCCAGATCGTCCTGTCCAACCGGCTGAGCGCACCGTATGAGGGCAGCCTGCTGAACATGTACCGGACACTGCGGACGGTCAATCCTTCCCCCTATATGTTCTATTTTTCCGGAACGGATGTGGAGGTGGCCGGAGCGAGCCCGGAAACGCTGGTGAAGCTGGAGGACGGGATCCTGCACACCTATCCGCTGGCGGGAACCCGGCCAAGAGGGAAAACCGCGGAAGAAGACAAGCAGCTGGAAGAAGAACTGCTGCGGGATGAGAAGGAACTGGCGGAGCATAACATGCTGGTGGACCTGGGACGGAATGACCTGGGCAAGATCTCAAAATTCGGCAGCGTACAGGTGGAGACGTTCCACGATATCCTGCGGTTCTCCCATGTGATGCATATCGGTTCCACAGTCCGCGGGGAAATCCGGGAGGATAAGGACGCCCTGGACGCCATTGAGGCCGTACTGCCGGCAGGCACACTGTCCGGCGCACCGAAGATCCGGGCCTGCCAGCTGATCGGCGAACTGGAAAACAATAAGCGGGGAATCTATGGCGGAGCCATCGGGTATATCGATTTCGCGGGAAATATGGATACCTGCATCGCGATCCGGATCGCGTACAAGAAAAACGGCAAGGTGTTTGTCCGCTCCGGAGCCGGAATTGTATATGATTCCGTACCGGAAAAGGAACATGAAGAATGCCTGAACAAAGCCCGGGCGGTGCTGAACTCCCTGGAAAAGGCCGGAAAGGAGATAGACGGATGACACTGCTGATCGACAACTATGACAGCTTTTCCTATAACCTGTATCAGCTGATCGGAGAGCTGAATCCGGATATCAGGGTAATCCGGAACGATGAGATGACGATTGAGGAGATCCGGGATCTGAAACCGGACAGGATCATTCTTTCCCCCGGACCGGGACGTCCGGAGGATGCTGGAGTGATTATTGAAGCGGCAAGGGAACTGGGAAAAGAAATTCCGCTGCTGGGTGTATGCCTGGGACACCAGGCGATCTGCGCAGCCTTCGGCGCAACGGTGACCTACGCCAAAGCCCTGATGCACGGAAAACAATCCACAGTCCGGCAGGAGGGCGGCAGCCCGCTGTTTAAGGGACTGCCGGAGACCTTCCCGGTAGCCCGGTACCACTCCCTGGCCGCGGCGCCGGAAACCATGCCGGAGTGCCTGCGGGTGACCGCACGGACAGAGGACGGCGAGGTCATGGCGGTGCAGCATAAGGAATATCCGGTATACGGGGTGCAGTTTCATCCGGAAAGCATACTCACGCCATCAGGCCACAAAATGCTTGAGCATTTTATGGCACTGAAGGCGTGAAATGCAGAATGCAGAATGCAGAATTCAGAATTAATACTGAAGCCGCTCATAATGTGTATGACAGATTGGATAGATACAGAGTAACGGATTGATAAAACAGAGTCTATTATAAAAGGAGAGAAAAAGATGATTAAGGAAGCTATTGTGAAGATCGTTAACAAGGAAGACCTGAGCTATGAAGAAGCCTTTACCGTGATGAATGAAATCATGAGCGGTGAAACCACACCGACCCAGAACGCGGCTTTCCTGGCATCCCTGTCCACCAAGAGCGCCCGGGCGGAAACCACGGATGAGATCGCGGGCTGCGCGGCAGCCATGCGGGAAAAAGCCACACCGGTGGACGCGGGCCCCGATCTGTTTGAGATCGTCGGAACCGGCGGAGACAACGCCCACAGCTTCAACATCTCCACCACCTCGGCCCTGGTAGCAGCGGCGGGCGGTATGCGAGTGGCCAAGCACGGCAACCGGGCTGCCTCCAGCAAATGCGGAACGGCGGACTGCCTGGAAGCCCTGGGCGTGAACATTGACCAGAGCCCGGACAAGTGCCGTCAGCTGCTGGATGAAGCCGGTATGTGCTTCTTCTTCGCCCAGAAATACCATACTTCCATGAAATATGTAGGCGCTATCCGGAAGGAACTGGGCTTCCGGACGGTGTTCAATATCCTTGGACCCCTGACCAATCCCGGACATCCCTCCATGCAGCTGCTGGGTGTGTATGACGAGTACCTGGTACAGCCCCTGGCGCAGGTGCTGATGAACCTGGGGGTAAAGCGCGGCATGGTGGTTTACGGACAGGACAAGCTGGATGAGATTTCCTTGAGCGCGCCGACCACCGTGTGCGAATTCAAGGACGGGTGGATGAAGAATTATGTCATTACCCCCGAGCAGTTCGGCCTGAAACGCTGCACAAAGCAGGACCTGGTGGGCGGAACCCCGGCAGAGAACGCGGAAATTACGAAAGCAATCCTTGCCGGCGAAAAGGGACCGAAACGGGACGCGGTGCTGATGAATGCCGGTGCGGCCCTCTATATCGGCGGAAAAGCAGAAAGTCTGGCGGAGGGAATCACACTTGCAGCAAAGCTGATCGATGAAGGAAAAGCCACTGAAACACTTAACCGTCTGATAGAAGTATCAAACAGCTAAGTGTTTCAGCAATGAAGAATGAAGAATGAAAAATGAAGAATTGTATATGGTTTGACTGCCTGTATGAGAATGAACGTTGAACCATTACAAACTGAAAGCGTGGATGTCAATGAATATTCTGGATAAGCTTGCTGATCTTTCGCGGGAGCGGGCGAAGAGAGAACAGGAGAAGGTACCGGAGGCAGAACTGCGGGAGCAGGCGCTGTCCCTGGGAAAAGGAAACGGGGAGGCTTTCCTTTCCGCCCTGAGGAAACCGGATATCTCCTTTATCTGTGAAATCAAAAAGGCTTCTCCTTCCAAGGGACTGATCTCCCCGGATTTTCCCTACCTGAAGATTGCCGGAGCGTATGAACGGGCCGGAGCGGACTGCATCTCCTGCCTGACGGAGCCGGAATACTTCCTCGGATCGGATCAGATTTTCCGGGAAGTTCGGGAAAAGGTGAGCCTGCCGATGCTGCGGAAGGACTTCACAGTCTGTGAATACCAGCTGGACCAGGCCAGGGTGATGGGAGCCAATGCCGCCCTGCTGATTGTTTCCCTGATGGACGAAAAAACGCTGGCTGCATACCTGGCACACTGCGAAAAACTGGGAATCGCGGCTTTGGTGGAAACACACGATGAGGAAGAGATCCGGAAAGCGGTTTCAGCCGGAGCAAAGATCATCGGGGTCAACAACCGGAACCTGAAGGATTTCTCGGTGGACTTTGAGAACGCGGCACGACTGCGGGACCGGATCCCGCCGGAATGCATCTATGTGGCGGAAAGCGGTGTCAAAACACCGGAGGATGTGCAGCGGCTGAGACGGATTGGCGCGGATGCCGCACTGATCGGGGAGACCCTGATGCGTTCTGAGGATCCGGCTGCAAAGCTGCGAGAATTAATTAAGAATTAAGAATTAATGGTTGAATATTCCTTCAGGATTCGGCGGAGAGAAAGGATAAAACATAAGTCAGATGAAGACGTTGATCAAAATGTGTGGGCTCCGGAGACCGGAAGATATTGAGGCGGTTAACGAGCTGCGGCCGGATTATGTCGGGTTTGTGCTGTTTCCCGGCAGCAGGCGGTATGTGACACCGGAAACGGTGAAGGCACTGAGAGTCGGACTGGCTCCGGGAATCCGGACCGTAGGCGTGTTTGTGGATGAAAAACCGGAGAACGTAGCCTGGCTGCTGGAAGAGGGCGTAATCGACATCGCGCAGCTTCACGGGAACGAGGATGAGGCCTATCTGGAAAGCCTGCGCGGGCTGACGGAAAAGCCGCTGATCAAGGCGTTCCGGATCCGGAACGAAGCGGATATTCAGCGGGCTATGAAATCTTCCGCAGAGGAAATCCTGCTGGACGCGGGCGCCGGCGACGGAAAGACCTTCGACTGGAATCTGCTTGCGGCGGTGACACGGCCGTATTTCCTGGCCGGCGGACTGAATCCGGAAAATGTGCCGGAGGCTGTCCGGACGCTGAAACCTTATGCGGTGGATGTTTCTTCCGGAATTGAAACAAACGGATTCAAAGACAAAGAAAAAATGCGCGAGTTTGTGCGGAAAGTAAGAGGTGACAGGGCGTGAGCAACCAGAACGGACGCTTCGGAATCCACGGCGGGCAGTATATCCCTGAGACGCTGATGAACGCGGTGATTGAACTGGAGGAAGCGTATAACCATTACAAGGCGGATCCGGAGTTTAACCGGGAACTGACCGCTCTTCTGAACGATTACGCGGGCAGGCCGTCCCGGCTGTATTACGCCGAAAAGATGACCAAAGACCTGGGTGGTGCGAAGATCTACCTGAAGCGGGAAGACCTGAACCATACAGGCGCGCACAAGATCAACAACGTGCTGGGACAGGCGCTGCTGGCGAAGAAGATGGGTAAAACCCGTCTGATTGCCGAAACCGGCGCCGGCCAGCACGGCGTGGCGACCGCCACGGCTGCGGCCCTGATGGGGATGGAATGCGTTGTATTCATGGGTGAGGAAGACACCATACGCCAGGCACTGAATGTTTACCGGATGCGGCTTCTCGGCGCGGAGGTCATCCCGGTGAAAACCGGCACCGCCACCCTGAAGGACGCGGTCAGCGAAGCCATGCGGGAATGGACACGCCGGATTGACGATACCCATTACTGCCTTGGCTCCGTGATGGGGCCTCACCCGTTCCCGACGATTGTCCGGGACTTCCAGGCTGTGATTTCCAAAGAGATCAAAGAGCAGATGCTGGAAAAGGAAGGACGGCTTCCGGACGCGGTGATTGCCTGTGTCGGCGGCGGGAGCAACGCCATCGGCAGCTTCTACCACTTTATTGAGGACAAGGATGTCCGCCTGATCGGCTGCGAAGCGGCCGGCCGCGGCATTGATACGTTTGAAACCGCCGCGACAATGAACACCGGACGCCTGGGAATCTTCCACGGCATGAAGAGCTACTTCTGCCAGGATGAATACGGCCAGATCGCACCGGTATACTCGATTTCCGCCGGCCTGGATTACCCGGGTGTCGGTCCGGAGCATGCCTGGCTGCATGATACCGGACGGGCGGAATATGTGCCGGTGACCGATGAGGAAGCGGTCTGCGCCTTTGAATACCTGGCAAAGACGGAGGGAATTATTCCCGCTATTGAATCCGCGCATGCCGTGGCGTATGCCCGGAAGATCGCACCGGAGATGAAACCGGACCAGACGATTGTGATTACCGTTTCGGGACGCGGCGACAAGGACTGCGCCGCCATAGCCCGCTACAGGGGGGAGGATCTCCATGAGTAAAATCGCAGCTGCTTTTGACCACGGAAAGGCTTTTATCGCCTTTATTACATGCGGAGATCCGGATCTGGATACCACAGGAAGGGTTGTGCGTTCGGCCGTTGAAAACGGAGCGGACCTGATTGAACTGGGGATTCCTTTTTCCGATCCGACGGCAGAAGGACCGGTGATCCAGGAAGCCAACCTGCGGGCTCTGCGGGCGGGTACGACCACAGACCGGATTTTTGCCTTTGTGAAGGAACTGCGCGAGGATGTTGCGGTGCCGATGGTCTTTATGACTTACGCCAATGTGATTTTCTCCTACGGCGCGGAAAAATTCATTTCCACCTGTGCGGAGATCGGAATTGACGGCCTGATTCTTCCGGATCTTCCTTTTGAGGAAAAAGAGGAATTCCTGCCGCTGTGCCGGCAGTACGGCGTGGATCTGATTTCCCTGATCGCGCCGACTTCGGAGAACCGGGTGGCGATGATTGCCCGGGAGGCGGAAGGATTTATTTACCTGGTGTCCAGCCTTGGCGTAACAGGAACGCGCAGCGAGATCACCACGGACCTGGCTCCGATTATCCAGACGATCCGGGAAAACGCGAAGGTGCCGGTGGCGATTGGTTTCGGAATCTCCACGCCGGAACAGGCGAAGAAGATGGCTGCTATTTCCGACGGCGCGATCGTTGGATCCGCCATTGAGAAGATTCTTGCACAGCACGGCAAGGAGTCGGCGGAATATGTAGGGGAGTACGTTAATCGCATGAAGAATGCGATTAACAATTAATAATGAATAATTAATAATGAACAATTCATTGTTCATTCGGAGGAAAAGATATTATGATTCGGCAGTTGTCTATTTTCGCGGAGAATAAGAAAGGCGCCATGAACCGGATTACCCAGATCCTGGCGGACGCCGGCATCAATATGAATACCCTGATTACCAATGACAGCGCGGAGTTCGGCATTATCCGGATGCTGGTATCCGATACGGACCGGGCCGCAAATGAACTGCAGGCGGACGGATACATGTGCCACACGGACTATGTGGCCGCGGTGGAAATCGGAGATGAGTGCGGCAGCCTGAACGACCTGCTGACAGTGATCAATGACGGGAACATCAACCTGGATTACCTTTACGTGACATACAACACGCTGAGCCGGCTGCCTGTTGCGATCCTGAAAGCCTCCGACCTGATGGAAGTGGAAGGGTTCCTGCAGGCAAAAGGGTATAAAACCCTGGAACGGATTGACTGAGAAAAAACAGAAATCCCTGACGGACAAAACCGTCAGGGATTGTGTTATATTCCGGGGAAAAACTTAGCTTTTCTGAACCCTGAAGAAGACCGCGGCAAGCGGCGGAAGAACGATTTCGCAGGAGAAGGGATGCTCCTCCTGGGGGATTTCCTCCGCATGAAGCACAGTGCCGTTATACAGATTGCTGCCGCCGAATTCCGCTTTGTCGGAATTGAGGATTTCCGTCAGATCACAGGCAAAGGGCAGGCCGATCCGGTAATTCAGATAGGGCTGGGGCGTGAAGTTAACCGCGCAGACAATGGCACTGTCTTCGTCATCAGAACGCATCACAGCCACCGCGCTGCGCTGGTTGTCGTTCACATTCAGCCACTTGAAACCGTCCCAGCTGTCATCTATTGTGTGCATGGCGGGTTCGCTGCTGTACAGATGATTCAGTGCCTTCACATATTTCTGCAGGTCGGGATGCTTTTCGTATCCCAGCAGGAACCAGTCGAGCTGGGCATAGTCCCGCCATTCGACAAACTGGCCGAATTCGCCGCCCATGAACAGCAGCTTTTTGCCGGGGTGTACCATGTAATACCCGTACAGGGCACGCAGACCGGCGAACTTCTTCCACAGGTCACCGGGCTGTTTGTCGAGCATGGACCCCTTGCAGTGAACCACTTCATCGTGGGAGAAGGGCAGCACATAGTTTTCGCTGAAGGCGTACATCATTGAAAAAGTGATTTTGTCATGATGATACTGCCGGTAGATCGGGTCAAGGGCGATGTAGGAAAGGATGTCATTCATCCAGCCCATGTTCCATTTGAAGCTGAAGCCCAGACCGCCGTCCTCCACGGGATGGGTGACCTTGGGATAGGCGGTGGATTCTTCCGCCACGGTGATCGCGCCGGGGCATTCCGTGTTCACGGCCTCGTTTAAATGCTGCAGGAAACGCACCGCATCCAGGTTTTCATGCCCGCCGAACTGGTTGGGCACCCACTGGCCGGACTCTTTGCCGAAGTCCAGGTACAGCATACAGCTGACCGCGTCGCAGCGCAGGCCGTCGGCATGGTATTCCCTGAGCCAGAAAATGGCGTTGGACAGCAGGAAACTGACCGCCTCGCCCCGGGCATAGTCAAACAGAAGTGTTCCCCACTGGGGCATTTCCGCGCGGCGGGAGTCGGCGTGTTCATAGCAGGGAGTGCCGTCGAAGAGGCGCAGCCCCGCTTCATCCTTGGGAAAGTGGGCGGGCACCCAGTCCAGGATGACCGCGATACCGGCCTGGTGAAGCCTGTCCACGAGATACCGGAGCTGGTCAGGGGTGCCGTAACGGGAAGTCGGAGCGTAATAACCGATGACCTGGTACCCCCAGGAACCGTCAAAGGGATGCTCCATGACGGGCATAAACTCCACATGGGTGTAACCCATGTCCTGCAGGTAGGGAACCAGCTGGTCGGCAATCTCGGCGTAATTGAGGATGCGTCCGTTCTCTCCCTGCCGCCAGGTGCCCAGGTGCATTTCATAAATGTTCATGGGCTCGCGGACCGGCGCTTTATCCTTCCGGGATTCCATCCAGGCACTGTCGTTCCACTGATACTCCGACAGGTTCCGAAGCTTGCTTCCGTTGCTGGGCCGAAGTTCCATCTCAAAGCCGTAGGGGTCAGCCCGCATATGCCATTCCCCGTTGGCGCAGAGAATTGCGTATTTGTAGGTGCGGAGCAGTTCCGCGGCTTCCGGGTCGGAGGGCTTTTCCGGATCGGGTTCGGGATGGAACAAAGCATCCGGCAGACGCAGTTCCCATATGCCGTCGTACTGCTTGACCATCGGCCAGGCTTCCGTGTCCCAGCCGCAGAATCCGCCTACGAGGGAAACGCGCTGGGCATTGGGTGCCCAGACGGAGAAATGCCATTTCAGCTCCCCGTTCTCTTCCACGGGATGCGCGCCTAAGAAATCATATGCGTTCACACAGTTTCCCATGTGAAAGCTTTCACGCCGCTGACCGTCCGGCGGATTGTACCACATACAGCCAAGCCCCCTTTTTCTTTTTTCCGTTAAACTGATTATACCATATTCATATTTGTCAGGGATACATTTTTATATCAGAAAAAGAACGGCCGGTTCTTCAAAAGGCCTGTGCCGGCCTGAAATAACCGGTACAGCGGTATCTTTTTTGCAGAATCTGGAAAAACAGGGACATTTTCCATGAAATTGTGATATACTATATGTATCATACAAATCAGACATGTTATTGCATCCTCACCAGCCTGACGACGAACAGACAGGAGGAGAATATATGATCCGCAATGAACCCTCCATCTCCAGAGCGGATATGATCCGTTGCGCTTTATGTGACCGCTCGCCCTGCGACGAAGTCTGCAGCGAACTGAAACCGGCTGCGCTGCTGCGCAGCATCTGGTTCAGGAATGAGCAGGGAGCGGCGCAGCACCTTCCGGATGTGAATCCGTGCCTGACCTGTCCGGCTCCCTGTGAGCGGGCCTGCGTCCGCGCGGGGGAGGTTCCTGTCCGGGATCTGGTAAACCGGCTGTATTATCAGGTAAAGCCGGATTGCGAGACGCAGCTGCCGGAAAATGAGGATCGCCTGCGGTGTGATTTTTGCGGCATTCCGCTGGAGAATCCGTTCCTCCTGGCTTCCTCGGTGGTGGCAAGCACCTATGAGATGTGTGCCCGCGCCTTTGAAGCGGGCTGGGCGGGGATCAGCTTCAAGACAGTATGCACCCTGGATATCCATGAGGCTTCACCCCGCTTTGCCGCGGTTTCCGGCGGGGATGGAAGCATTATCGGTTTCAAGAATATTGAGCAGCTTTCCGACCACAGCGTGACGGAGAATATGGAGATTTTCCGCCGGCTGAAAATGAATTATCCCACCAAATTTATCCTGGCTTCCATCATGGGACAGAATGAAGTAGAATGGGAAGAGCTTGCCCGTCTTTGTGAGGAAAACGGAGCGGATGCCGTGGAACTCAATTTTTCCTGCCCCAACATGGCGGAAGGCGGACTGGGCAGCGATATCGGCCAGGTTCCGGAACTGGTGGAGCGGTTTACGGCGGCAGCCAGGAGATCCTGCCATATTCCCATCCTGGCGAAACTGACGCCTAATGTGGCCTCCATGAGCGCAGCGGCGGAGGCGGCGAAACGCGGCGGCGCGGACGGTATCGCGGCGATCAACACCATTAAATCCATTGTGGGTGTGAATCCCCATACCTATATTTCCGCTCCGTCGGTTCACGGACAAAGCGCTGTGGGCGGATACAGCGGAAATGCCGTCAAACCGATTGCGCTGCGGTTTATCGCAGAGCTTGGCAAGAATCCGAACCTGAAAGGAATGCACCTGTCCGCCATGGGCGGGATTGAAACCTGGCAGGACGCCCTGGAGTATATTCTGCTTGGCGGTCAGTCCCTGCAGGCGGCTACTTCGGTGATGCAGTACGGATACCGGATTATTGAAGACCTGAAAGCCGGACTGAACCTGTACCTGGCGGAGAAAGGCTTCTCCAGCGTACAGCAGGTGACGGGACTGGGACTGGATGTGCTGAACGAGAACACCAACAGCCTGGAACGGGATACGATCATTTTTCCGCAGTTTGTACGGGAACGCTGTATCGGCTGCGGCCGCTGCGGGATTGCGTGCAGGGACGGCGGACATCAGGCGATCGGACTGGATGAAGAACGCAGGCCGGTCCTGAACGGGAAGCGGTGCGTGGGCTGCCACCTGTGCCTCCTGGTGTGCCCGCAGCGGGCGATTATTCCCGGAAACAAAAGGATTACACGTTATTGAGACCCTTTTTGTATACAACTGCCATCCGCAGGGGCAGGGCGTATAAACTGGTGCCCGGCGGGGAACGGATTTTTACGGGCGATGGGATGACTGGACAGCGGATGTCCGCGGGAGACAGCTGAGCAGCTGCGGCGGAACCGCGAATTTGGGGAGGAAAACGGAATGAAAAGGATTCTGCTTCTTTTGCTGACGCTGGCCATGCTCTGCATGGGCGCTGCAGCCGCGGCGGAGGGAGATAATACGATCACCCTGGAGGTGTATACCGGAAAGATCGCGGTTTATGCCGCGGAGGACCCGTACCTGGCAGAACTGACAGACCAGGCGGACGGTGAAGCCCTGCCGGTGATGGTGATTCCCGCGAAAAAGGAGTACCAGCTTCGGGTTTCGGTGCAGCCGACCACGGTGAAGAACAGGCGGGTCACCCTGACCTCTGACAATCCGGAGATTGTGAGGGTCAATGAAAACAATGTGACCGGACGAAAGGCCGGGGAAACCATCCTGACGATTGCCAGTGCGCAGGATCCCGCGGTGACAGTGCGGTACCGGGTGATTGTCATCCAGCCCGTAAGCCGGATTTCCGTGACAGCGCCTGAAAAGAGTGTGGCAGCCGGCGGCAGTATCACGCTGACCGCGGGGATCTTTCCGGAGGACGCTACTATCAGACAGGTGACCTGGACTTCCGCGGATGAGCGGATTGCCACGGTGGACGCGAACGGCACCGTGACCGGTGTGAAGCGCGGAAACGCCAGGATTACAGCCGTAGCAGCGGACGGAAGCAACATCCGGGCCAGCATTAACCTCCAAGTGATTCAGACGGCTGAAGAAATTACACTGGACACAACGGAGCTGACGGTGGATGCCGGCAGGACAGGCATGCTGAAGGCCACGGTGCTGCCGAAGGATACCAATGACAAGAATGTCCTTTGGACCTCTTCCGACGAAAGCATCGCGAAGGTGAACGCGCAAGGCCGGGTGACCGGTGTTTCCCTGGGTGACTGTGAGATTACCTGTACCAGCCGGGTGAACGGGGCTGTTCAGGCAAAAGCGGTTGTTCATGTGCAGCAGCCCGTGAAAAAGATTTCCTTCGGGGAGGAACAGGTGATCTATGCCGGAGAGAACGGCAGGGTAACCTGGACCGTTGAACCGGCGAATGCCACCAACCAGGCGGTTAAGCTGAGTTCTTCCAACGAGAAGGTGCTGACGGTCAGCGAAGACGGTACGGTGACCGGCATCCAGGCCGGCGAGGCGTATGTCAGGGCGGTTTCAACGGATGGTTCCAATCAGCAGGCCAGGGTGAAGGTCCGGGTGCTGCAGCACGTGACCGGTGTTCATATGAGGCGCAGGACTGCCTATGTTGATGTGAAACAGACTTCCACGGCCGGCGCAATCCTGGAACCTGAGAAGGCAACCAACCGCAACATGACCTGGGAGACGGCGGACGCGTCTGTGGCGACTGTTGCGCCTGAACCCAAGGCACCGAACAAGGTGCGTATTACCGGCGTCAGCGAGGGAGAAACCATTGTGACGGGCACAACGGAGGACGGCGGATTCCAGGCTTCCATCCTGGTCAGGATCGGGGACTGGGAGAAATCACTGAAACTGGCGGATGCCTTTGTGAAGGGAACAGATGTCCACCTGAACGTGAAAAACAACAGTGAACTCACGATTACTTCCATCACCGTGGAAGTATCCGCTTTCGACAGCGCCGGGAAGCCGGTGGCCTGTAACAGGAAGGATAACAGCGGTACCTACAGGATGACATATAAAAAGACGCTGGAACCCGGTGAGTCCACAAAGGACAAAGACTGGAAGACGGTTGAATTCAAGCGTCCGGATGAGGAGACGGTTCATCATTATGTGGTGAAGATTACAGAGTTTGTGATCGATGACGACTGGGTTAAACTGATCCGTCCGAAGAATCAGCCAACGAAAAAGATTACGGTCAAAAAGTAATCCGGTGAGGATGATATAAGACAGCAGGGGGAAACGGAGACGACAGATAAGGAGGATCATGCCATGACAATTACCAAAAAACAGAATGGAACAGCACTGGAAATTGCACTGGAAGGACGCCTGGACACCATGACCGCTCCGGAACTGGAAGCGGAACTGAACAAATCCCTGGGCGGGGCAGACAGCCTGACGATGGATTTCAGCAAACTGGAATACATTTCTTCCGCCGGGCTGCGGGTACTGCTCTCCGCCTACAAGACAATGAACGCCAAGGACGGTATGACGGTGACCCATGTGAACGAGATCGTCCAGGAAGTGTTTGAAGTGACCGGATTCGCGGAAATCCTGACGATTGAGTAAAAGGAGGAACCCTGGGATGAAAACAGATGTGATCATGGTTTCCAGCAGGGGAAAGCAGATGGAAACGGCCCTGGAGCAGGCGGATAAGGTTGCTGCCTATAAGGGCTTGCCGGCTAAAGACGCACTGCATCTCCGGCTCCTGACCGAGGAAATGATGGGAATGATGCGCTCCATTACCGGTGAAAAGGAAGGAATGTTCTGGATTGAGGATCAGGACGGGGAATACCAGCTGCACCTGAAGGTCAGGACTATGCTGACCAGTGAGGAGAAGGAGCAGCTGCTGGCGGTGTCCAGTTCCGGCAAAAATGAATCCGCCAGGGGCCTGATGGGCCGTCTGAGGGATTTCTTTGACTGGGGTTCGGACGCGGATCTGTCCGCTTATTCCAGCCCGCTGCTGCTGCCGGATGCCTTTGAACAGAGCAGCTCCCCGATGCTGGACTGGGAGTGGTCCATGTCCCGGTATGAACGGGCACTGTCCAGCCAGATGGAGCAGGGAGACCAGACCGTGAAGGAGGCCTGGGACGAACTGGAAAAATCCGTGGTATCCCATGTGGCGGACGATGTGAAGGTATCGATCCGCAGCGGTACCGTGGAAATGATTATCATCAAGAAGCTGGCCTGAGACCGGAGACGGGACAGAAAATCACCGGGAACGAATCACATCCGTTGCCGGTTTTTTGTTGACCTGCGGCGCATTTTGCGGTATTTTGACGGGGTGGCAACCGGAGAAACAGGGAGGAAACGTACGAATGGAAGCTGCTTTCTGGACAAAGATGCTGGGTGTTCTGCGCCTGGTCTTTCTGAACTCATGGGACGGGCCGATGTCAATCCTGAGCATTCTCTATCTGATCAGCCTGTGGAGATTGTTTGTCAAGTGCGGTGTGAAGGGCTGGTGGGCACTGGTGCCCATTGCAAGAATTTATAAGATTGCCCTGTGCGCTGACCGCGAGCAGGAAGGCCGGACACTGTCCACTATGGCCGCGGCCTTTTATCTGGCGGATATCATCATGAGTTTCACAGAGTCCGGAGGACTTCTCAGCTTTGGATGTATGCTGCTGACCCTTGCGCTCATTCCCGCAATGCTCATCTACAGTGTTCGGGTATACAGGGGCCTGGTCCGTGTATTCAACCGGAAAAAACGGTGGGTGCTTTTGTGGCTGATTTCCGAATTCATTCCGCTTGCTCCGCTTCTCTGGGGATTCAGTTCCAAATACCAGCCGCAGTGGAAGGCGGAGGAAATCCGGGACGATGATGTGACGGAATTCTTTTCCGGCAGGAAAGCGGCTGTGCTTGAGGAGGGTCTGACGGTCAACCTGGAGGAGCGGACCGCGCGGGAATTCTTCAGAAAGAAAACGCTGCTGCGGGATATCCACATGGCGATCCAGCCCGGGCACATGGTGCTTTTGCTGGGCGGCTCCGGCGCGGGGAAAACCACTTTCCTGAACGCGGTGAACGGCTATGAACCGGCCAAGGCGGAAGTAACCCTGAACGGCCGGAATATGTATAAAAACTATAAAGAGATGCAGTACGATATCGGATTCGTGCCCCAGGCGGATCTGATCCGCGGCAGCGATACCGTATACCGCACCCTGATGGACACCGCCATGCTGCGGCTTCCGAACAGCTTCTCCCGGCCGGAACGGAAGGACCGGGTGGAAGAAGTGATGGAGATGTTCGGCCTGACACCGGTACAGCATAACCTGGTCTCCAAGCTTTCAGGCGGCCAGCGGAAGCGCCTGTCCATTGCCATGGAATTCATTCCCAATCCGACCCTGTTTATCCTGGATGAACCGGACAGCGGCCTCGACGGTGTGATGGCAAGGGAACTGTTCCAGCAGCTGCGGAAGATTGCCGACCAGGGCAAGATCATCATTGTGATTACCCATACGCCGGACCGGGTGGCGGACCTGTTTGATGACGTGATCGTGCTGGCCAAGGACGCGAAGCGGACCGGACGGCTGGCCTGGTTCGGCCCGGTTGCCGATGCCCGGACGTTCTTCGGGAAGAATACGATGGAAGATATCGTCAGGTCCGTGAACCGGGAGGAAGAAGGCGGCGACGGCCTGGCGGATGAATATATCATCAAGTACGCGGAGGTGCAGCATGCCTGAGACAAACGCATATGCGGAGCATAAGGAACGGGTATTCCGGCACCGGGACCGCGCCAACCAGGTGCCGATCTACCTGGGGAAGCAGTTCAGGTTCTTTATCAACGAAAGCGACTGGAAAGTGATTCCCATGGCCGCGGTGATCGCGGGACTTGTTTCCCTGGTCATCCGGAACCGGCTTTTTGCCAACATGGAGGGCTGCCTGATCGGCGCCTTCGCGCTGACCTGCGTGGCCCTGTGGAACGGCTGTTTCAATTCCATCCAGGCGGTCTGCCGGGAACGGGCGATCATCAAGCGGGAACACCGTTCCGGCATGCATATCACTTCCTATGTGACGGCCCACCTGATTTACCAGTTTGTGCTGTGCCTGGCCCAGACAGCGGTCAGCATGTACGTGATGAAACTGATGGGCGTTCCGTTTCCGGCCAGGGGCAGGTTCATGCCTTCCATCCCTTCCATGCTGAGCCTTGGAATCTGTATGCTTCTGATTTCCTACGCAGCGGATATGATGAGCCTGTTCATCTCCAGTGTTTCCCGGACAACCACGGCAGCCATGACCGTGATGCCCTTTGTGCTGATCTTCCAGCTGGTATTCTCCGGCGGGGTCATTCCGCTGCCGGCCAGGATCCAGCCCCTGTCCAATTTCACCATTTCCAATTACGGCATCAAGGCAATCGCGTCGGAGTGCGGCTACAACCAGCTGCCGATGGCTTCCGGATGGAACGCGCTGAACAGCATGAAGAACAGCGAAATTGAGACAACCATCACCGTAGGGCAGCTGATGGAAATCCTCAACAGCGATACCGCGGCGAAGCACAGCGAAGACGTGGTGATCCCCGCACTGACTGCCGGTGAATTCGCGGAGCTCCTGGGCATGGGGGAAATCAGCGAGGAAGCAAAGAAGGAAATCCTGACACAGCCTGTGACCCTCGGAGAACTGACGGAATTTGCGAACAACAGCGAAACGGTCCGGAAACGGATGGACCGGAGCAGGACCGTAAAATTCACTGTCGGGGAACTGCTGGATGTTTTCGGAGAGGAGAATGTGAAGACATTCCTGCAGCAGAAGACGGCGGAAGCCGCCCGGAAGCAGGAGTATGAAACGCAGTACACCTTCATGAACCTGCTTGCCCTGGTGGGCTTTATCATGCTTTTCGCGCTGCTGGCAACGATTGCCCTGGAACTCATCGACAAAGACAAAAGATAAGACTGTGACAGAAAACCCTCCGGAGAGTTTTTCTCCGGAGGGTTTGATATACGCTGATAATTCAGACAGAGTCTGCCAGGCGCAGGATCAGGTCCCTGCTCTTTTCCCAGCCCAGGCAGGGGTCCGTGATGGACTGGCCGTAAACGCCGCCGCCCACTTTCTGGGCGCCGTCCTCGAGGTAGCTTTCCACCATGAGGCCCTTGACCAGCACCGAGATTTCGGGATTCAGGCTGCGGCTGTGCATGACATCCTTGCAGATGCGGATCTGCTCCAGGTATTCCTTGCCTGAATTATTGTGGTTGGTATCCACGATGACGGCAGGATTGGAAAGATCGCTTTCCTGGTACAGTTTCAGCAGGTTCCGCAGGTTTTCATAGTGATAGTTGGGATGGGAACGGCCGAAACTGTCCACATAGCCCCGCAGGATCGCGTGGGCCAGGGGATTGCCGGAGGTGCGGACCTCCCAGTTGCGGTAGATGAATTCCTGGGCACTCTGGGCTGCGGCAATGGAGTTCATCATCACGGTGATATCACCGGCGGTGGGGTTCTTCATGCCCACCGCGATGCCCAGGCCGCTGGCAACCAGACGGTGTTCCTGGTTTTCCACGGAGCGGGCGCCGACAGCCACATATCCCAGCAGGTCCGAAAGATAGCTGAAATTGGCGGGATAGAGCATCTCCTCCGCACAGGTAAGGCCGGTTTCCCGGATCACCCGCATGTGCAGCTGGCGGATGGCGATGATGCCGGCCAGCATATCCTCTTTTTTCTCCGGATCCGGCTGGTGAAGCATGCCTTTGTAACCAACGCCCTTGGTGCGGGGTTTGTTGGTATAGACCCGGGGAACGACCAGCAGCCTGTCTTTGACCTGCCGGGCTACTTCCGCCAGCCGGTTCATATAGTCCAGCACGGCATCCTCCCGGTCAGCGGAGCAGGGGCCGATGATCAGCAGCAGGCGGGAATCTTTTCCCGTCAGCACATCGGAGATTTCCCGGTCCCGGGCTTCCTTGACAGCCTGCATTTCCGCGGTGGCGGGATAATCCCGCTTGATCTCCTGCGGAAGAGGCATCTTCCGGACAAATTCCATGGAATTGTTCATCATCTTATCCCGCTTTATCTGTATTTCAGGTCAGCAGCATCCGGTCGTTGGACAGTTCGCGTCCGCTGGCTTTTTCAAACTGGGCCAGCAGGTCCTCCACCGTCATATGCCGTTTCTGCTCCGCATCCAGATCCAGAATTACCTTGCCTTCATGCATCATGATGGTCCGGTTGCCCAGGGCGAGCGCGTCCTTCATGTTATGGGTGACCATCAGGGCGGTGAGGCCGTTTTCCTCAATCAGGTGCTTTGTCAGGCGCAGTACTTTTTCCGCGGTTTTGGGGTCCAGGGCGGCGGTGTGCTCGTCCAGGAGCAGCAGTTCCGGCTTTTTCAGGGTGGCCATGAGCAGGGTCAGCGCCTGACGCTGTCCGCCGGACAGGAGCCCGACTTTGCTGCCCATGCGGCTTTCCAGCCCCAGATCCAGGGAAGCCAGCTTTTCCCGGTAAAGGGCCCGCTCCTTCGCGGAGATGCCCCAGCGGAGCCCGCGGTGCAGCCCGCGGCGGTTTGCCAGGGCCAGGTTTTCCTCAATGTTCATGGAAGCGGCGGTGCCGGTCATGGGGTCCTGGAACACACGGCCCAGGAAGGCTGCGCGCTTGTGTTCCGGCAGATGGGTAACATCCCGGCCGCCGAGGAGAATGGTTCCGTTGTCAATCTGGAAAGTACCGGCAATCGCGTTGAGCATGGTGCTCTTTCCGGCGCCGTTTCCGCCGATGACGGTAATGAAATCGCCTTTCCGCAGCGTCAGGTCCACACCGGCCAGGGCCATTTTCCTCATGACGGTGCCGGGGTTAAAGGTTTTACGCAGATCCTGAAGGATGAGCATATCGTTTTCAGCCATGGTGCCTGCCTCCCTTCAGTTTCCGGGTGATAATCCTGTTTTTCCAGTAGGGCATGGCCAGGAAAACGGCCACAACCAGCGCGGTGAGCAGCTTCAGGTCGTCTGTGCTGAGACCCAGCCACAACACCACCTGGATAACCAGGTAGTAAATGATGGCGCCGAAGGAAACAGCCAGCAGCTTCAGGGCGAAGTTCCGGAACAGCTTGCCGAAGATAACTTCGCCGATGATGACGGCGGCCAGGCCGATGACGATGGCACCGCGGCCCATCTGGACGTCGGCGAAGCCCTGGTACTGAGCCATGAGCGCGCCGGAGAAGGCTACCAGGCCGTTGCTGATCATCAGGCCGATCACCTTGCCGGTGCCGGTGTTGATGCCCTGTGCACGGGCCATTTGCTGGTTGGAACCGACAGCACGGAGGCTGCAGCCGTATTCCGTGCCGAAGAACCAGTACATAACTCCGATCAGGATAATGGTGATCAGCAGCATCAGCCAGATGGGGTTGTCCAGCGCGAAGCGGCCCACATTGCGCAGGGATACAAGCATGTTCTTGTATTTGTTGATGCTCAGGGGAACGTTGGCCCGGGAACCGAGATCCGTTCCGATTCCCTGGATCCGCAGGTTTACGGAATACAGGGCAAGCTGGGTCAGGATACCGGCAAGGATTGCCGGGATTCCCATGGACGTATGGAATACGCCCGTGACCGCACCGGCCAGCAGACCGATCACCAGGGCGATCAGCGTAGCCAGCCAGGGATTCACTCCGTTAGTGATCAGGATGGCCGCGACGGCGCCGCCGGTGGCAAAGGAACCGTCCACCGTCAGGTCAGCGATGTCCAGGATCCGGAAGGTAATGTACACTCCGATGGCCATGATGCCCCAGATAAGGCCCTGGGCAACGGCACCGGGAAGCTGATTGAGCAATTGCGCGATATTCAAGGTTTTCCTCCTGCTGTAAAAACCACCTTAACCCCTTCCTTGAAGCAAAGAAGGGGTCAGGGTATCGTTGCGTTATTGATTATTCGATGGGCTGATAGCTGTCGGGAATAGTGATGCCCAGCTCAGCTGCGTTGACCGCATTGTATTTCTTGGTGAAATTCGGAGCGTAGGCGATGGGCATGGCGGCGATATCAGCGCCGTTTACGAGAATATCGTAAGCCATTTCACCGGTTTTATAGCCGATGTCGTAGTAGCTGATGGTCAGGGTGGCGACGCCGCAGCCGGCGCAGATGCCTTCCTCACCGGCAACCACAGGCACTCCGGCGGGAATCACCACGTTGGCGATGGCTTCGGTGTTGCCGGCAGCAGTGTTGTCGGTCGGGATGTAGATGACATCGCACTCTGTGGCAGTCTGCACAACGGAAGCCAGGTCGTTGGAATCGTTGAAGCCGTAGCGCTTGCACTCATAGCCCAGCGCAGCCAGATAGCCTTCGATGGTCTTGATCTGGAAGATGGAGTTAGGCTCGGCGTTGCAGTAGAGCAGGCCGACGGTCTTCGCATCCGGGAACAGCTCTTTGATCATGTCCGCCTGGCCGTCCAGGGGCGCCAGGTCGCTGGTGCCGGAGACATTGAAGCCGGTGGCGCCTTCCGCGGTCAGCTCGATTTCCATGGCGGATTCATAGTTGGTGATGGAGGTGGCCAGCACCGGGATATCGGCGGTGGCGGTGGCGCAGGCGAGCATGGCGGGAGTCGCGTTGGCCATGATCAGGTCGACCTGCTTGGAAACCAGCTGGCCGGCGATCTGCGCGCAGTTGTTGGAATCGCCGGAAGCGTTGCCTTCATCAAAGACAACCTTATCGCCCAGCTTTTCGGTCAGGGCATCCTTGAAACCCTGGGTGGCGGCGTCCAGCGCGGGATGCTGGATCAGCTGCAGGATACCGACGTTGTAGGTCTTTTCTTCGGCAGATGCACAGGCGCATACGCCCAGGAGCAGGGACAGAACCATGAGCAGGGATACAAGCTTCTTCATGGGGAAAACCTCCTTGATAATCGAATCTATCTTTCTTCCCGAAGGGAAGGAAAAAATGAAATAAAAAAGCCCTCGGACCCTTCCGAAGGACGATTCATCATCGTGGTACCACCTTGGTTCACCGCACCATTGCGGCCTCTGAGGCAGACTAGCATCCGCCCTGCGGAAGATAACGGCCGCATTCCGTCACCGCCTACTTGCCAATGAGGTTTCAACGGGAAGCATACAAGGGGAATTTCACCGGCCGGCGGTCTCCCCGCTTTCAGCATGCACGGGGCTCTCTGGACACCGCCATGATCGGCTACTCGCCTTGATCATCGCTTTTGCGGTATTATAAAGTCGGCGGTTGGGCCTGTCAAGGCAAATAATGATGAAAAAACAGACTGAAAACATAAGGCTTTTCCGGACATGTTTTTTTATGGAAGATTCTGGTATAATCATTTCAATATCCGGAAAAAACGGAAAGATCTTACGGAGGCCGACGCATGAAACTGAGAAGCACCATACGCAGGATTGACAGTCCAGCCGGGAAGATGAAAATCCTCATCCTGCACCCGGCAGAAGCGGAAAAACCTGTGCCCGGCATTCTCTGGCTTCACGGCGGCGGTTATGTGACCGGTATGGCCTCCATGGTTTATCTCACCGCAGGCAGCGTGCTGGCAAAACACTTCGGGGCCGTGCTGATCGCGCCGGAGTACCGGCGGGCGTTCAGAACCCCGTATCCCGCGGCAATGGAAGATTGTTACACGGCTCTGGAATACCTTTACAGCCATGCGGAAGAACTGGGCGTGGACCGGAACCGGATTGCGGTCGGCGGAGAAAGCGCCGGCGGCGGACTGGCCGCCGCAGTATGCCTCCGGGCCAGGGATGAGGGAATCATCCCGGTTTCCTTCCAGATTCCACTGTATCCGATGCTGGACTGCTATGATACGGAATCCTCCCGGCACAGCCATTCCCACGGCTGGGGCACCCGGCGCAATCACTGGGGCTGGCGGAAATACCTGGGAGACCTGTACGGATCAGACGATGTTCCGCCGTATGCCTCTCCCGCGAGAGAAACCAATTACGCGGGCCTGCCGCCCTGCTACACCTTTGTGGAGGACGGGGAACCCTTTCGGGATGAAACCATTACCTATGTACAGAACCTGAAAGACGCCGGGGTGGAAGCCCATGTGGACATCTATCACGGCAACATCCACGGCTTTGATACGATGCGCTGGACAAAGAACGCGAAGGAAGCCCGGCGGAAACTAATCAGGGCGGCGGAAAAGTATCTTGGGTAATTCAGAATTCATAATTCAGAATGAAGGGATACGGCCCGGAATGTGAGTGCTCTGAGCGATGAGTGAAAAGTGAAGAGTGAAGAGTGTAGAGTGAAGAGTTCAGAGTGCGGGAGAAATAAAAAAGACGGCGGGGCCGTCTTTTTTTATTCCTCACGGATAGGCTGCTCGAATTTGCTTTTGCCCTGGTTTTCAGGAATGTCGATGGGATAGGTGCCGGTAAAGCACCCGTCACAGAAGGTGCATCCTGTGTCCCCGGCAAGTTGGTGGGCTCCTTCAACAGAAAGGTAGGCCAGGGAATCCGCACCGATTTCCGCGGCGATTTCTTCCACCGAATGCAGGCGGCAGGCGATCAGGTTCTCGCGGGAATCCACATCCGTTCCGAAAAAGCAGGGATAACGGAAGGGCGGGGAGGAGATCCGCATGTGCACTTCTTTTGCTCCGGCTTCCCGCAGAAGACGGACGATCCGCTCGCTGGTGGTGCCCCGGACGATGGAGTCGTCGATCAGAACCACCCGCTTATCCCGGACAGTTTCAGCGATGACATTCAGCTTGATCCGGACGGCGGTTTCCCGCATGTCCTGGCTTGGCGCAATGAAACTGCGGCCGATATATTTGTTTTTCAGGAAACCGACACCGTAGGGGATGCCGCTTTCCTGCGCATAACCCAGGGCGGCATCAATGCCGGAATCCGGTACGCCGATGACCACATCGGCCTCCACCGGGTTTTCCCTGGCCAGGAAATGACCGGCCCGCAGCCTGGCCAGATGGACAGGCGTTCCTTCGATGACTGAGTCCGGACGGGCAAAATAGATATATTCAAAGACGCAGAGGGAACGGGGACTGCCGCACAGACGGCGATCCGGAACGACACCTTCCTTTCCGAAAACAACGATTTCGCCGGGATCAATATCCCGGATCAGTTTCGCGCCGACGGCGTCCAGCGCGCAGGATTCAGAGGAAATAACGTATGAGCCGTCCGGCAGCTGACCGTAACAGAGGGGACGGAAACCGTTGGGGTCCCGGAAAGCGATCAGCTTGGTGGCGGTCATAAGCACGCAGGAATAGGCACCGCAGAGCTGCTGCATGGTCCGGTAAACCGCTTCTTCCGTGGAGGAAACCTTCAGCCGCTCGGAAACGATGGTATAGATGATGGTCTCGGTATCCGCTGTACCATGGAAAATGCCGCCGCTGAGCTCATGCCGTGTACGCAGGGACAGGGCGTTCACCAGGTTCCCGTTGTGGCACAGGGCCAGGTTGCCTTTCATGTGGCTGATGACGATGGGCTGGATATTATTGTGGTTTTTGCCGCCGGTGGTGGAATAACGGACATGCCCGACGGCGATGTTTCCTTCGCCCAGCCGGTCCAGGCTCTGCCGGTCAAAGACTTCGCCCACCAGGCCGTCACCCTTGAAGTGATGGAATACGCCGTCACAGGAAACCGCGATACCGCAGCTTTCCTGTCCCCGGTGCTGCAGGGCATAAAGACCGAGATACACATCCCGGGGAACGGCTCTTTTTACGGGGGACCAGATTCCGAAGACACCGCATTCCTCATGCATGAAACATACCCTCCGAAAAAAGAAAAGACGTCCTTCAGCTTTTGCCGAAGGACGCCTTTGTCCTTTGATATGCGGATTGTACAACAGCAGCCTTCTCCTGTCAATGAAAAGAAATGTACTTTTGAAGCACGATATACATAAGAATGGCTTAAGGTTGACAGATTAGAATACCATTGATGTTTCCATGGCGGTGTTCCCCGTGTATAATGATTTCAAAGGGAGGCGATGCGGATGCGGCTTCTTCTTGCGGAAGACGAAGAGGCAATGGCCGAGGCGGTAATCGCATATCTGGAGTACCACCACTATGAGGTGGACTGGGCAAACAACGGAACAGATGCCCTGGAGACGGCCCGCATGGGGATCTATGATGTCCTGGTTCTGGATATCATGATGCCGGGAATGGACGGGCTGACGGTGCTGCGCACGCTTCGCGGGGAGGGGAATACCACTCCGGTTCTTTTGCTGACCGCCAAGGGCGAAGTGCGGGACAAGGTGCTGGGCTTTGAAAGCGGCAGCGATGATTACCTGACCAAACCCTTCGCGCTGGAGGAACTGCGCGTGCGGATTGACGCGCTGACGCGGCGGAGCCAGAACTACCAGGGGGAACAGATGACATTCGGGAACCTGATCCTGGATAAGAGCGGGTATGCACTGCGGGTCGGGGAGAAGAACTGCTCACTGAGCCACCGGGAATATCACCTGATTGAACTGTTTATGCGGAATCCGCATATCTATTTTTCCGCGGACACCCTGCTGGATCGGGTGTGGGGAATGGACGCGGAGGTGGAATACGGCACGGTCTGGGTCCATATCTCCGGACTGAGAAAAAAACTGGAGTCCCTGGGAGCCGATGCTGAGATCCAGTCCAAACGCGGTGTCGGATACGCGCTGGAGGAAAGAGCATGAAGAAGTATTACCGCAGCCGGATTATGCTCGGCGCCATGCTTTCCTTCCTGATTATCCTGGTAATCACGGTAGCCGGAATCTGGCTGATCAGTTACCAGCGCATTGAACGGAATACGGACAGCTTCATCGCTTCGAGGATGGAGCCCCGGGAGGAAGGGGAAAACAATCCCTGGTTCATGCAGGACGCGCCTCCGCCCATGTTCGGCTATAACCCGGGGAGACGGAGCATTCCCACGGCCTTTTATGATATTACCTTTAAACCGGACGGCACCGTGGATGCGGTCAATAAGATCGGCATCACGGAAGACGCCGATGACAGTGTCCAGGAATATGTCATGGATGCTGTCAGGAAAGGCGTTGAAAAAGGGAAAACAGGATCCTATAAGTTCGGCATCCGGAAAAACGAGGACGGATCCGGCAGGGTCATCCTGATGGACATCTACAGCCAGCTGCATTCGCTGTTTAATATACTGAAAGCTGCCGGCCTGGTGGGCATTGGGATCTTTATCCTGCTGATTATTGTGCTGTATCCTGTTTCCGGCAAGGTGGCGGATATCTTTGTCCGGAACGCGGAGGAACAGCGCAGGTTCATCACCGACGCAGGACATGACCTGAAGACACCGGTGGCCATCGCCCGGGCCAATCTGGATGTGCTGGAACTCCGGGAGGGCAAAAGCAAATGGAGCGGCAATGTCCGGGCGCAGGTGGACCGGATGGAACACCTGGTGCAGGACCTGATCATGATGGCGCGGCTGGATGAGGAGAAAAACGAGGAGATTCTCGGCGATGTCGAACTGACCTCCCTGGCGGAAGAAATCTGGGAGGAATACCAGCCTTCGCTGAAGCAGAAACAGATCCGGGGAGAGGCAAAACTGGAGGAAACCAAACCCATCAGAGGCGCGGAAAGCCTGATCCGGCGGATATTCTGCCTGCTGATGGACAATGCGGTGCAGTATACGCCGGAGAACGGGGAAGTCCGGCTGTCGGTGATGCCGGGAAAGAAAAGAATCCGGATCGAACTGGCAAACTCCGTGACAAGCCTGCCGACGGAGAAACCTGAGAAACTGATGGAACGCTTTGTACGGGGAGACAGTGCCCGCACCCAAAAGAGCGGCGGGTCCGGTATCGGACTGGCGGCGGCTAAACGCATTGCCGAAAAACATCACGGGAAACTGATCATTGATTATCCGGATGAACATACCTTCCGGGCAACAGTGGAACTGTGAACCGGTTTCAAAAACATAATTCCCTGCCGGAAACGGCAGGGAATTTTTACTATGTATACCTGACAGAAATCCATTTGTTCGCCTTTCATTTACAGGGCTCCCATAGTAAAATAGAGTCAACAAAAAGATGAGGGGTAAGCGATGAAAAGAGAACTCGGGATTGCCAGATGCGGCCTGGCTTGCTGTATCTGCAGCGAAAACGATCATTGCGGGGGATGCGATTCGGGCGACTGTCCCGGTTTTTCCTGGTGTGAAAACCGGCGCTGCTCGGCGGATAAGAACCTGCAGCACTGTTATGAATGCGGTGAGGACTGCCGGAAGCAGCTGCTCGCGAAAATCAAGCCTTATGGCTTCACGCTGTTTATCAAACGATACGGGGAAGCTGAACTGCTGGACTGCCTGGAACGGAATGAAAAGAACGGTGTCGTCTATCACCGGGAAGGAATTACCGGTGACTACGACGATTTTGACGATGTGGAGGAACTGATCCGGTTTATCAGGACCGGAAAAAGATAAAAACACTTTATTACTCAGAAAGCGGCTGCAGGATTGCGGCTGCTTTTTTTCGGCCGGGGCTTGACGGCTAATCCAAATTAGCTTATAATCAGGCTAATCCAAATTAGCCTATGCTGAAGGAGGAATTATGGATACAAAAAGCAGGATCCTGGATGAGGCGCTGACTCTTTTTTCTGAGAAAGGTTATGCCAATGTCTTTGTCAGTGAAATTGCTGAACGGGTCGGAATCAAAGCTCCCTCCCTGTATAAACACTTTGAAAGCAAGAAGGCTGTTTTTGACGCGCTTATCCAAGAAATGAACAATAACTTCCTGAAACAGGCTGGTATGCTGCACATCCAGGGAAATGATGCCGCCCGGGACGCGGCGATCTATAAGAATCTTTCCGAAGATCAGCTGATCAAGCTCGGGAAGGATCTGCTCCTGTATTTTCTGCATGATGACTATGCAAGGAGATTCCGGAAAATGCTTTCGATGGCGGCGTACCATGACAAAGAACTGTCAGAAGCGTATATGAAGCATTATGTGGACGATCCACTGTCCTACCAGGGTATGCTCCTGAAAGTGATGGTTCAGGAAGGTGTTCTTCATACGGAGAACGCGGAGATCATGACGCTGCACTTTTATGCTCCGATCTATATGCTCCTGACAGCCTGCGACCGGGATCCCGCCCGTGAAACGGAGGCAGTTGAAATCCTTGAAAAACATATTCGTCAGTTCAACAGGCTGTACGGACGGAAAGCAGATGAAAAGTAAAATCGATAAAGGAGAATAATCTGCATGAAAATTGTCCTGATCCATGGTCAGAACCATAAAGGAAGCACTTATCATATCGGCAGAATGGTTGCCGAAAAAATATGCCCGGAGGGAACCATTGCGGAGTTTTTTCTTCCCAGGGATCTGAATCACTTCTGCACCGGGTGTTACGCATGCATTGACGATGTGACAAAATGCCCGTTTTATGAGGAAAAGAACCGGATTATGGCAGAAGTGGAGGCTGCCGATGTGCTGATATTCACGACCCCCACCTATGCCCTGCGGGAATCCGCTCCCATGAAGAGCTTTATTGACCTGACTTTCAATTACTGGATGTCCCACAGGCCGAGAAAATGTATGTTCAGCAAAAAGGCCGTTGTCGTTTCGACAGCCGCCGGAACCGGCGCGAAGAAAGCCGTGAAGTATGTGGCAAACGCGTTGTTCTACTGGGGCATTCCGCGCGTATGGACATACGGAATCAGTGTCCAGGCAATGAACTGGAACGGGGTAAAGGGAAAGAAAAAGCAAAAAACAGAAAAAAAGACCGCCCGGATCGCGGACCGCGTGCGGAAGAAGGCTGTGAAAACAGGCATCAAAACAAAAGCTTTATTTATGCTGATGCGGATGATGCAGAAGGCGGACCTTGCCTCGGGCGAGCCGGATAAAGCGTACTGGGAGAAAAACGGCTGGCTGGCAAAAGAAAGGCCCTGGAAATAACGAACGTATTTCAGAGGCATCTTAACAAACGGATTATATGAATGATTTCCGGTGGATGTACCGGATTGACGGGAGGACAGTATGAACAGAACAGTATCCATGACCGGTGCGGCAATAACCGCGGTCACCGTTTTCCTTTTTGCGGTATGTATTCTCTGCCATTTTCCCTTCGGTTACTATCTTGTCTGCATGTTTCTGCCCATCGGCTATATCATGATGGCGGCGGGACTGCATCATGAATGCGGGGAGGAAACGAAGGTTTCCGCCAATATCGGCATGGTCCTCGCGGGAGTCTATGCCGTACTGGTCCTG
>JAGAAC010000063.1 GCA_017615475.1 Clostridia bacterium | reverse complement strand
TTCAGAACATGCGTGAACAATGCTTCCTCACCGCTGCGGTGCAGAATATAAAGAGGCTGGCAATGGCAGGTTGAGTGCCTGCTCTCTCAACAACAAAATGCCTATCTCCTTTCAGAAATAGGCACTTTGTTGATGGTCTGACCGCTGCCGTAAGGCAGCGGTTTTTTCAGGCATGCTCACTCAGTTTTCCATGCTTCAAAGGATTCTTCCTCCGAAAGAACAGTCAGCAGCCGATCGGAGGAATCTTCAAGTCTGGGAATCAGCGTTTCCCTGTCGCATGAGCGGACAGCAAGCCGGAAAGAAACGACATGGCTGTACTCAACATTCCGGATCATTACCTGAAGCTGCTCTGCCGCATAACGGAATTTATCCCATGCAGGATAGGGAAGCGTACAGGAAAGAAGGGAAGTCAGCTCCATACGAACTATGCCGGCTGCGTCCAGAGCGGATTGTGCACTCTGGGAATATGCCCGGACAAGGCCGCCTGTTCCGAGCAGCGTTCCGCCGAAGTAACGGACCACAACAACACAGCAATTGACGATATTCCGTGTCCTCACGACATCCATGATCGGCAGGCCGGCGGTTCCGCCGGGTTCACCATCATCACTGTATCTCATAATACCGCTGTTTTCACCGATAATATAGGCATAGCAGTGATGCGTTGCGGTTTTATGCTCGTCCTTTATCTTCTGAAGGAAGGACAACGCGTCTGTTTCGGAGGCACAGGGAGCCGCATAGCCAATAAAACGGCTTTTATTGATGATGATTTCTTCCCGGGAAGATCCGGCGACAGTTATATAGGCGTTTGTCATACGATTCTGATGCGGCAAAAGCCTTTCTTGCCTTTTTTCAGCAGGGCTCCTTCCTGGCCGAGATCATCAGAGGTCAGCACAGAAGAAGGATCGTTGATTTTTTTGTCGTTGACAGAAACCGCATTCTGCTCAATCTGTTTTCTGGCATCGCTCTGGCTTTTGCACAGACCGGACTTTACCAGCATTGTGGATATCCTGCAATCCTGTGCGAAATCATCTGCGGACAGTTCCAGTGTAGGGACGTTTGCGGCAGAAGCTCCTTTACCGAAAAGCGCTTCGGCGGCCTCGGCGGCCTTGCTGGCCTCTTCTTCACCGTGAACAAGCCTGGTCACTTCAAAAGCAAGCACTTTTTTCGCTTCATTGATCTCAGAATCCTTCAGCGCACCAAGCCTGCGGACTTCATCCATGGGCAGGAAAGTAAGAAGGGCCAGACATTTTTCAACATCCTTGTCATCCACATTGCGCCAGTACTGATAAAACTGATAGGGAGTTGTTTTAACCGGATCCAGCCAAAGCGCTCCTGCTTCTGTCTTACCCATCTTTCGGCCGTCATGAGTCAGGAGAAGCTGGAAGGTACACGCAAAAGCTTTCTCGTTTTCCTTTTTCCTGACAAGGTCCGCACCGCCGAGCATATTGCTCCACTGGTCATTTCCGCCCATTTCCAGACGGCAGCCGTAACGATGGAAGAGTTCAAGGAAGTCATAGCTCTGCATAAGCATATAGGTGAATTCCAGGAAGCTGAGACCGTTTTCTGTTGCCATCCTGGCTTTATAGCAATCAGCAGTCAGCATGCGGTTGACTGAAAACTGAGAACCGATATCCCTCATGAAATCGATAAAGTTGAGATGACGAAGCCAATCACCGTTATTGACGATGAGCGCCTTGTCATTGTCAAAATCAAGAAAACGGGACATCTGTTTTTTGATGCATTCAACATTGCTATCGATGGTTTCAACCGTCAGCATTTTTCTCATATCAGTCTTTCCGGAAGGATCGCCGATCATAGCGGTTCCACCGCCCATGAGAGCAATGGGTTTGTGGCCGGCCCGCTGCATATGGGCCATGGCCATAATCGGGATATAATGACCGATGTGAAGGCTGTCAGCAGTCGGATCAAAACCAACATAGAAAGTGGTGGGGGATTTCAGCTGTTCATACAGTTCATCCTCAAAAGTCATCTGAGCGATAAAACCGCGTTCCTTCAGAATATCAAGAATGTGTGCCATTTTCAGTCTCTCCTTATTTCTTTAATTCTGACCTGACCAGATCGTTGAGGATATTCATGCCTGTGCGGATCTGTTCGGGAGTACTGTTTGAAAAATTGAGCCGCAGCGTATTCAGATGTCCGCCGCCGACACAGAAATGGGTTCCCGGAACATAAGCAACCTTGCGGTCAACCGCCTTCGAAAGCAGCGACACAGCATCCATACTGCCGGGCAGTTCAACCCAGATGAACAGTCCGCCCTGGGGACGGGTAAAGGAAACATCCCCGGGAAACTGTTCCAGAGATTCCAGCATCAGCTGCATTTTGGACTTATATCCCATGCAGATGTTCCTGATGTGTTCGGGAAGGAGATCTCTTCTGAGATACTGGTCAACAACCGCCTGGTTCAGGTTTGCGGAGTGGACATCCGTTGATTGTTTTCCCACAGTGCATTTCCTGATGATTCCGGCATCTCCGGCTATAAACCCGACGCGAAGACCGGGAGATATAATTTTGCTGAAACTCCCCAGGAACATAACCCATCCGTTTTTGTCATAATACTTGATGGAATGAAGGGGTGTTCCTTCATAACGCAGATCCCGGTACGGGTCGTCTTCAGCAACGACCATGCCATACTGATTGGCCAGTTCCGCAACAGCTTTTCTGCGTTCTTCGGGAAGGGTTTTACCGGTGGGGTTCTGGAATGTCGGTATGGTATATAAAAGCTTGGGATGGTATTCCCGGATTTTTCTTTCCAGATCTTCCGGTATCAGTCCCTGATCATCACTTTCGAGCGCAACCAGGTTTGCCTGATACAGTTTCAGGCACTGGAGATTGCCTAGGAAGGAAGGGTTTTCAACAAGTACGGTATCTCCGGGATCAATCAGTGCTTTGCAAAGGAGATCCATAGCCTGCGTGGATCCGGTGACAGGAAGAACCGCAGGGACACTGATACCAAGCTGAAGCTCAACATATTTTTTGAGGCTCTCCACGAAAGGCGGATACCCCTCTGTTGCTCCGTACTGGAGAAGAGCCTTACCGTCCTTTTCCAATACGTAATGCGCCAGTTCATCAACCTGACGGTCCGGAAGCGCGTCAAGGGATGGATTGCCGCCGGCAAAGGAAATCATGCCTGGCTGCGCAATCACTTTGAATATTTCACGGATCGCGCTGCCTGTTACATGATCAAACCTGTGAGCATACCGAAGTGAGGATATATCCATCTTTTTTACCTCCCGATAAAAATAAAAAGTTTTCGCCGGAAGGCGAAAACCGCGGTACCACTTCCATTCAGCAGGAGGAATCCTGCTCTCTGAAGCGCTGTATACGGCGCACCGTGTCATCCCTACTGAAAAGATTTCAGGTGACTGCTCCGGGATGTACTTCTTCTGAAACTGTCTGCTTCCTTTCAGCGGATGGAAGCTCTCTGTAAAACAGGGGATCAGAATACTCTTCCCTTCATTGCATTAGATATATTATGTTGGAAAACAGAAGGATTGTCAAGATCCCTGCTACTTGATAAAAACCGGATTCTATTATATAATTTTTTAGTCCTGTTGATCGGAACCTAGTAAGGATCCGTAAACCTGCCACGGTAATATGCGGGAGGGAATCTCATGGAATGTAAAGTCAAGAACGAATACGGTACTATTTATATCGCTGAAGACGTCATGCTCAAGGTGGTCGGATACGCGGCACTGGAATGCTACGGTATTGTTGCCATGTCCGGGCAAAGGGCAACTGACGGGATTGTTGAATGGCTCGGAAGGGAAAACCTGACAAAAGGCGTTCAGATCCGTAATGTGGGGGACATGCTGGACGTTGATCTTTATATCATTGTTGAGTATGGTATTTCGATTTCAGAAGTTTGCAAAACCATTGTGGAAACAGTTCGTTATAAACTGGAAAGCACCACAGGCGTTAAGGTTCGGAAAATCAGCATCTCTGTCGAAGGGATCAGAATCTGACCGGTTCACGCAACGAATATGGATAACGGAGGAATATTCCTTTGATACAGTTTAAAACGATTGACGGACTGCTTTTACGTGATATGGTGATGGCCGGTACTGCCATACTCGAAAAGAACCGTGAAGCGGTAGATGCGCTTAACGTGTTTCCTGTTCCGGACGGCGATACCGGTACGAACATGTCACTGACCATGCAGTCAGCGACAAGAGAACTGAACAGCAAAGAATATCTTCGGGCGGATGAAGCAGCCAGCGCTCTTGCAAAAGGCGCTCTGAAAGGAGCCCGGGGTAATTCAGGCGTTATTACCAGCCAGCTGCTGCGTGGATTTGCCAAGGCTTTGAACGGCGTGGAAAAGATTACGCCTGTACAGTTCGCTGAAGCCCTTATGAAGGGTTCTGAAATGGCCTATAAGGCTGTTATGAAACCGAAAGAGGGTACTATTCTTACCGTTGCGCGTGTTGTGGCAGAAGACGCCATGAAGCAGGCTCAGAAGAATCCTGATGATTATGATCAGCTGATTTCCGTCATTCTGAAAAGCGGTGAAGCGATCCTGAAAAAAACACCGGATATGCTTCCGGCACTTAAACAGGCCGGCGTTGTTGACTCCGGCGGACGCGGACTGATGCTGATTTATCAGGGTTATGCGGCTGTACTCAGGGGTGAAGATATCTCCGCAGCTGATACATTAATGGAAGATGATGTACAGGCTGTGTCCGATGACTGTCATGACCTGACTAAAGACCTGACATATACCTACTGCGTATCATTTAAGCTCATTCGTTTCCGGGATGACTGTGACGAACACGACCTGGATTCATTCAGGCGCCGGCTGAACCGGATCGGTGATGCCGTTTCCGTGAACGGAGACCTGAACGGTGCGGAGATTCACGTACACACTGATAATCCCGGTTTTGCGCTTGATTACGGTATTGAACTGGCTGAAATAACAGATATCAAAATCGATAATCTGGCAGCCATGAAGCGTGAACTGGAACAATCAGGAGAAAAGAAAGAGCCGGAAACAGAACCTGATGAATCTGCTGAACCCGAAAAGAGATACGGTTTTGTGGCCGTTTCTCTCGGTTCCGGTTTTTCACAGTTTTTCCATGACCTGAATGTAGACAAGATTGTTGAGGGCGGTCAGACAATGAATCCCTCAGTGGACGATTTGCTGAATGCCATCAATCAGGTCAAAGCGGAATGCGTGTTTATCCTGCCCAATAATGGAAATGTCATTTTTGCTGCCAACCAGGCTGCGGAACTTTCCTCCAAGGATGTCCGCGTGATTCCCACAAAGAACGTGGCCATGGGAATTGCTGCGGCTATTGCCTTCCAGAACGATACAGAACCGGATGAGAACATGCAGCGTATGATTGCTGCTGCGCAGCATGTTAAGACTGCCATGGTTACCTATGCGATCCGTGACAGTGAATATAACGGAATCGAAATCAAGCAGGGCGATATCATCGGCCTTCACAACGGTCAGATTGAATTTTCAGGTCATTCCATACATGATGTGGTTCTTGAAATGATGAAAGAGATCATCACGGATGAAGATGAACTGATTACAGTTTACTACGGTGCGGACGTAAAGGAAGAAGACGCAAAACTGATTGCGGAAGAAATCGAAAAGCAGTATGAAGACTGCGATGTGGAATATCATAACGGCGGTCAGCCGCTGTACTATTACCTGATTTCCGTGGAGTAAGATATGGAACTGACGGAACTGGCCGGTATCGGACCTGTTAGAGCTGAAACACTACGCGCAATGGGAGTTTTCTCATTGCGCGATTTATTGTTTTCCCTGCCTGTCCGTTATGAGGATCACAGTACTGTTTTTCCATGCAATACACACAGAGAGGGCTTTGTTCTTGTTGAAGGAAGTGTACTGCAGGAGCCCAAAATTTCCTATTTTCATTCGCTCAAAAAGGTGACGCTGACCATAGAGGATGAAACGGGGAAAATGCCTGTCTGCTGGTATAATGCTGTCTGGATCAGGGACAGGATTCATCAGGGAGAGACAATCAGGCTGTACGGAAGGCTGGTTATCCGCAACAACAGAAGAACTCTTCAGAATCCACAGATCGCGGGAACAGAAGAAGGGTATGTTCCGGTATATCGTGCCATAAAAGGATTTCCGTCCAAATCTTTCAGGAAGCTGATCCGAAATGCACTGGAACTGCTGGACGACTGCTGCCCGGAAACACTCCCCGCGGAATTCCGGATCAGGAACCATTTGTGCGAACTGAACTATGCCGTGAGGCAGGCGCATTTTCCGGACAGCCTGACAGCCCTTCAGTCAGCCAGAAGAAGAATAGAATTTGAAAGGATTCTGCTCTATCTGGTCTATGTGTCATGTGCGGGAACCGAAAAACAGCCCGGTTTTCCATTTGAAATTCATCATGAATGGATTGATGAGTACTGGAAATTACTGGGTTTTAAACCGACAGAAGCACAGCAGAAGGTATTGCTTGATATTGCTTCCGATCTTAGCCGGAACATCGCCATGAGCAGACTTGTACAGGGTGATGTTGGATGCGGTAAAACAGCCGTGGCTTTCGGAGCCATATGGCTTGCCTGTCATGCCGGATACCAGGCAACGATGATGGCACCGACTGAAATCCTTGCAGTACAACATTATGAGAACGCCCGAAAAACGCTCGAACCTTTCGGTATCCGCTGCCGCCTATTGACAGGCAGCACAAGGGCTTCGGAACGGAGGCGCATTCTTTCTGAACTGAAGGAACATCAGTGTGATGCGGTTTTCGGCACACACGCTCTGATCAGCAGGGATGTTGAATATGGTAAGCTCGGCCTGGCAATTACAGACGAACAGCATCGCTTTGGCGTCAGGCAGCGCTCCAACCTGCAGATGAAAGGAAAAACAGACCGGATGCTGCCTCATGTGCTTGTTATGTCAGCCACGCCGATTCCGCGTACGCTGGCTCTGATCCTGTACGGAGATCTGGATCTTTCCGTTATTGATCAGATGCCTGAAGGCCGGATCCCGGTGAAAACGAGACTGGTTCCTGAACAGAAAAGGCAGGATATGTATGCTTTTCTTCGCAGCAGAATCGCGGAAGGAAAACAGGCCTATATTGTCTGTCCGCTTGTAGAGGATGATGAGGAAGAAAACAATGAACTGCACAGTGCCAAAGCCCTGTTTCAAAGACTGAAGGAAAACGAAATGAAAGGCCTTCGTCTCGGGCTGACCTGGGGATCACAGAAACCCGCGGAAAAGGAGAAAGTACTGCATGATTTTGCAGAAGGAATGTTTGATGTTCTTGTATCCACGACTGTGATTGAGGTCGGTGTAAACAATCCCAACGCGACAATTATGATTATAGAAAACGCCGAACGATACGGATTAAGCCAGCTTCATCAGCTGAGGGGCAGGGTCGGACGCGGCAGGGATGAAAGCTGGTGTTTTCTGTTTGCGGATCCGTCCGAAAAACTGAAGCTGTTCTGCTCAACCAATGACGGATTTGTTATTGCTCAGAAGGACCTTGAACTCAGGGGACCAGGAGACCTTATCGGTACACGTCAGTCAGGAGAACCTGGAAGTCAGTTCCTTTTTGCGGATATCCGGCTTCTTGATGAAGTATCAAAATGTGTTCAGCAGATGACACGGAATCCTTCCGATAAACCTGTTCTTGATCAGATCAGAAAGAACGCGGAACAGTTTTTTGCGGAAAATGAATATACACCGGCCCTTAATTGAAAGAATCATCCATCAGATCGGACAGGATCGTGTTCTGGATATCAAAACCGCGTTCGGACATCCTCCAATGATGTCCTTCCTGGATGATCAGTCCGTTTTCGCAATACTTATGAAGCTTTTCACCATAGCAGTCTTCAAGGGAAACTTTATGCATACGCATAAAAGTGTCTTCATTTATGCCATCCGCCATTCTGAATCCGAGCATAACGGATTCAAAACGTGCTTCTTTCGGTGATATGACTTCCGGAACAGGAAGCTTTTTTCCCAGAATCATGCTGCGGTAATCTGCCCAGCTGCAGGGATTGGTGCTGCGGGAATAGCTGATGCCGTCAGGAAGCGAACGGAACCCGGTCATGGAAGCGGCAGAGATTCCGATTCCTATATACGGAACCTGAGTCCAGTAACCGATGTTATGCATACATTCACAGCCCGGCCTGGCAAAGTTTGATATTTCATAACGCTGCAGACCGTATGAATGAAGCAGTGAAACCGCTTTGGAATACATGTTTCTTTCCATGTCTGCATCCGGAAGCTGCAGACGGTTCATCCGCAGGTCATTAAAAAGGGGAGTGCCTTCCTCCGGAATCAGACCGTAGGCACTGATGTGTTCGGGATGGAGAGACAGAGCTGTTAACAGCGTCTGCGTCCAGTCATCTTCCGTCTGTGTGGGTATGCCGAAAATCAGATCCAGATTGATATTCTTGAAACCGGCCTGCCTGGCCAGTTCCATGGAATGAAAAACTTCATCCTGACGATGAATTCTCCCGAGGATACAAAGAAGTGAATCCTGGGATGCCTGCATTCCGAATGAGATACGGTTTACACCTAATTCAGCGGCCTTTTCCAGCCAGTCTTCCGTAACTGTTCCGGGATTGGCCTCAGAGGTAAACTCGGATACGCTGTCCAGATTGAAAATGCTGTTCAGGCCCCTGATCAGCTTTTCCAGCAGGCGGGACGAAAGAAGAGAAGGCGTTCCGCCGCCGAGATAAATGGTTGTAATCTTTTCGTCAGCTTCTTCCGCACGCAATTCCGCTTCTTTCAGAAGAAGGTTGATATATGCTTCATGCTCAGCTGCTTTCTCGGTGAAAGAAACAAACGAGCAGTACCGGCATTTTCTTTTGCAGAAGGGGATGTGGACATATAGTTCCATGTTTTTTCCCTCAGCATTCCTTCGTTATAGTCGCGGGCTGAAGCCAGATTAACGATCCGGATGTGATCGTGTTTCAACGCGTAGCGAACAGTGGAAGCTGTACCTCCGCGCATATGATACAGATAACAGATACATAACGAGGAACGATCGGCCATAAATCTGTTTCTTGTGAGCATGACTCCCTGATAATAATACGGGGAAAGAACGTATTTTTCATCTGCCTGTTCGATGATTTTTCTGTATATTGCCCGGTCTTTTTCATGCCATTTTTCCGCCTGGGTATCACATGGAATGGCGAGGGACAGAATCATGTCCGGATATTCGTTTTTCAAATGAAGCACCTGCAAGGCGGCGAGAGTATCAAAACCGAGGGCACAGCCGCAGAAAAAGCGTCTGTAACCTTGTTGATATGCGTCTGTAATGCTGTCAGCAAGACGCTTCTGAATATGTTCTGTTTCGGCGGACGGAAGGAATCTGTGGCCGGTAAAGAACGCTGTTTCCCTGATCCGTTCCGGTGATAGCGGATTATCGTACATCTTTTAATCCATCTTCAGCACTGCAAGGAAGGCTTCGCTCGGAACCTGGACGGTGCCGAACTGACGCATCCGTTTTTTGCCCTCTTTTTGTTTTTCAAGCAGTTTTTTCTTACGGGTGATATCGCCGCCGTAACATTTTGCGAGAACGTCCTTGCGTACTGCTTTAACGGTTTCCCGTGCAATGACTTTTCCGCCGATGGCGGCCTGAATCGGTATCTCAAACATCTGACGGGGAATAACGTCCTTCAGTTTTTCTGCAATTCCCCTGCCGCGGGCATAGGCTTTTTCGCGGTGTACGATGATCGAAAAAGCATCGCAGATATCTCCGTTGAGCAGGATATCCAGTTTGACCAGATCGCTGGGACGATAATCCTTCAGTTCGTAATCAAAAGAAGCATATCCGCGGCTCCGGCTTTTGATCTGATCAAAGAAATCAAAAATGATCTCATTCAGCGGCATATCATAGTTCAGCTTGACCCGGTTTCCCTCATACTGCATATCAATGAAAATCCCACGTTTATCCTGGCACAGTTCCATCAGCGTACCGACAGCATCCTGGGGAGTATATATGGTCGCATGGACAAAAGGTTCTTCCATCTCAGCAATTTCTCCGACAGGAGGAAGATTGGTCGGATTGTCGATCATCAGCTCTGTGCCGTTTGTTTTAATAACACGGTAAATAACACTGGGAGCCGTTGTAACGAGATTCAGGTCAAATTCACGTTCCAGGCGTGTGGTAATGATGTCCATGTGGAGAAGACCGAGAAAACCGCACCGGAAACCGTATCCAAGAGCGACGGATGTTTCCGGTTCAAAAGACAGGGAGGCATCATTCATCCGAAGCTTTTCCAGCGCGTCCTTGAGTGCGGGATAATCAGCGCCGTCGGCGGGATAGATACCGCAGTAAACCATGGGTGTAACATTACGGTAACCCGGAAGCGGCTCTGAAGCCGGCCGGGAAGCGTCGGTAATGGTGTCACCGACCCGGGTGTCGCGAACATCCTTGATGGAAGCGGATACGTATCCGACATCACCGGCCTTCAGTTCGCTGCAGGGCCGGTAGCCGGGATCAAAAGTACCGACTTCCACAACGTCAAATTCACTGCCGGTGGCCATCATTCGCATTTTCATCCCGGGCCGTATTGTTCCGTCCATGACCCTGATAAAGCAGATGGCTCCGCGATAGTTGTCATAGTAAGCATCAAAAATCAGTGCCTTGAGCGGAGCATCGGCATCACCCTGCGGGGCAGGGATATGATTAACGATGGCTTCAAGAACATCTTCCACGTTCAGTCCGGTTTTTGCGGAAATGAGGGGAGCGTAACTCGCGTCCAGACCGATTACATCTTCAATTTCCTGCTTTACTTCTTCAGGTCTTGCGGACGGAAGATCAATTTTATTGATGACAGGAATCGTTTCAAGGTTGTGCTCAAGAGCCATGTAAACATTGGCAAGCGTCTGCGCTTCGATTCCCTGTGTCGCGTCCACAACAAGAAGGGCGCCTTCGCATGCTGCCAGAGCACGGCTGACTTCATAGGTGAAGTCTACATGACCGGGTGTGTCAATCAGATTCAGAATATAGTCGTTTCCATCCTTGGCACGGTAGGTCATATGAACCGCTTTGCTTTTGATGGTGATGCCGCGCTCGCGTTCCAGTTCCATGCTGTCCAGGATCTGTTCCACCATCTCACGTTTTTCAAAGACACCCGTTTTTTCAAGAATCCGGTCAGCAAGGGTACTTTTACCGTGGTCGATATGAGCAACAATACAAAAATTGCGGACATGATTCATATTATTGTTCATGAGTACCTCCGGAAGAATGTACTTTGCTTCCGAGCTTGTTTTCATTTCCGTGAATCAGCCGGTTAATATTGGCATGATGCCTGGCAATGCACATAACCATCAGAATGAAAGCCCAGATGATTACACAGGCATTTCCGGAACTGAAGAAAAAGGAAAGAATAAAGAACATGATTACAAGCAGCATACTGCCGACTGAGATATATTTAAAAAGAACGATAACAGCGACGGTCAGGGCAATGCACAGCAAAGCGGGAAGGGGAAAACAGTAAAGCATGACGCCGCCGGTTGTGGCTACGCCTTTTCCTCCGCGGAAGTGAAAGAAAACAGGCCAGTTATGACCGATTACGCAGAACAATCCCGCCAGCAGGGCGGCATAATGGCTTCCGGTAATCAGTTCAGTGACTGCACAGGCGGCGATTCCCTTCAGGGCATCAATCAGGAAAGTGATAATGCCATATTTCCAGCCCATGGTGCGCTGGACGTTGCTGGCTCCGGTGCTTTTGCTTCCCACTGTATGAAGATCCGGACCTTTGGCAAGCTTTGACGTGATGATTCCGCCGGAAACGGAACCAAGAAGATAGCTCAGCAGACAACATATAATCAAAAGGATTTCCATGGACATGCGGTCAGTCCTCCTTCTTTTTTTCGCGCAGGATAAAGCGGATCGGCGTGCCCTCCAGATTGAAGGATTTCCTGAAGAAATTCTCAAGATATCTTTCATAGGAGAAGAACATCAGTTTTTCCTCGTTTACGAACAGTACAAAGGAAGGCGGCTGAACACCTCCCTGTGTAGCATAATAGATTCTCAGGCGCTTTCCGCCCTGAACCGGCGGCTGAAGCGCGTTGACAGCATCGTTCAGGACATCATTCAGTACACCGGTGGTGATCCTGCGGCAGGCTGTCGCATATACTTCCTTGACTTTATCCAGGATCTGCCCCACACGCTGGCCGGATTTGGCGGAAATGAATAAAACAGGAGCGTAAGTCATGAATTTCAGGTCATCCAGCACCTGTTTCCTGTATTTTTCATAAGTGCCTGTTTCCTTGTCAAGCATGTCCCATTTATTGACGATGACAATCACGGCCTTGCCTTCATCGTGAATCAGACCGGCAATCTTTGTATCCTGCTCGGTCACACCGTCATTCGCGTCAATCAGGAGCAATGCCACATCACATCGTCTGATGGCTGCGATGGAACGGAGTACGCTGTATCTTTCAAGAGATTCATCCTCAACAGAACGCTTTCTGCGGATACCGGCGGTATCGATGATGTTGAAGACGGTGCCGTCTTCATCGGTATAAAGGGAGTCTATGGCGTCCCGTGTTGTCCCTGCTATATCAGAGACCATTGTGCGGTTTTCACCCAGCAGACGGTTGGTCAGAGAGCTTTTGCCTACATTGGGTCTGCCGACAATGGCAAGCTGAATCGGGCTGGTTTCTTCGTCAGTGCTTTCCGCATCCTTCGGGAACAACTCAATCAGGCGATCCAGCAAATCACCGAATCCAAGCATATTGACACTGCTGATACCGATCGGGTCCCCGAGACCCAGTTCATAGAATTCATACAGATTATCATTCAGGTCAAGATAATCCACTTTATTCACAACGAGCAGCACAGGCTTTGTGGTCTTGCGGAGCATATTGGCGACATCCTTGTCATCCTCCGTCAGTCCGTCTCTGGCGTCCGTGAAAAAACAGATAACATCGGCAAGATCCATGGCGATTTCAGCCTGTTCCCGCATCTGGCCGAGAAGGACATCATCACTCTTGGGGTCAATGCCGCCTGTATCGATCATGGTAAAAGCATGACCAAGCCATTCGGCATCCGCGGTGATTCTGTCCCGCGTCACGCCGGGCATATCATCCACGATGCTGATTCTTTTACCGGCCATTTTATTAAAAAAGGTGGATTTGCCGACATTCGGACGGCCGACAATTGCAACAAGAGGTTTAGCCATTTTCTTCCTCCAATCCCCACAGGGCACGGATCAGCGATTCTCCGTTATTCTGAACGACCCTGATTGGTTTTCCTAATTCCCTGCGAACATCATCAAGCGTTGTTTCATCAAGAAATTTATCTGTCTGCGCGCGAAGCATTGTATCGCAGATCAGTATTTCGGTACACGGCACGCCTTTCAGGGTGTCAATGAGATCGCGGCCGACAATCAGGCCGGTAACCGTAATGCTTTCGCCGAAAAAGCGGTTTTTGACTTCCATCACCCGGACGGATGTTTTTTCCGGCGCATACCGGCTGACAAGCTTCTCAATATAAGGACGGGCTGAAACGCCGGTCGGAATCAGCAGGTGACGATCCGGCATCGGATCCGGGAATCCGTCAGCAAACAGGAATTCGTAGGCTTCCTCGCATTCCTGTTCCAGCAGACGAAGCATACCCACTCCGTTTTCTATCTGCGGATAATCCTCATATTCGGTATGATCCGGGATAGGCTCATTGCAGATACAGAAGAACTCATCCGATGCAAAAACGAACCTGGTACCGAATTCCCTGAGGTATTTTTCCTGATACTCCCTGACAAAATCGATCAGCTTTTTGGCTGACACGGCATCGAAACCTTTCAGATCTGCCAGTCCCTCCCTGTGTTTGGTCAAACCGACCGGAACGATCGCGAGAGACTGAGAGGCAGGATATAATGACGCCAGGTCCGTAATGGTTTTCTTCAGGATTTCACCGTCGTTGACACCGGGACAGAGAACCACCTGGCAGTGGAACTGCAGACCATTCTCCTTCAGGCGCCTGAGCCTGTCCATCAGGTTACCGGCGTGCCGGTTACTGAGCATGACGCACCGGGTCTGTGGATCGGTTGCCTGAACGGAAATGAAAAGGGGAGAGGCTTTCCGCTCTATGATACGGTTAAACTCTTCATCATTGACATTGGTAAGCGTAACATAGTTGCCCATCATGAGACTCAGACGCCAGTCATCATCCTTGACATACAGGGTATCCCGCATCCCCTGCGGCAGCTGGTCAATAAAACAAAACAGGCAGCGGTTTCTGCAGTGACGGGGTTTCATGGATTCGGTCTCATCCAGGCTGAGACCCAGAGGAGTCCATTCGGATTTGCGGATGGTAAAATCACAGGGAATGCCTTCATGCTCAATCCGGACCCTGAGGTTTGTACCGGTGGAAAGTGCCTGATAATCTATCTCGTCAGCAATGGGTGTATCGTTAATGGATACAATCCGGTCATCAGGCTGTATACCGGCTTTTTCAGCGGGTGAACCAGCGGAAACAGCATGAATTCTGACAGACAAAACAAACACCTCATCCCCGTAATATACCATATTATATTATGCGTGGAACATTTCGCATTGTCAAGGAATGCAGCTTTCTTTATCAGGCCAGGTTGTTTTTTTTATCTTATAATGATATGATTTTCAGGTATTATCCGAAGGTGGTGAAAGGATCGCATTATGGCTCAGACGAACGATATCGCGATTGATCTCGGTACATCCAACGTTGTCATCTATATGAAAGGACGGGGAATTGTTTTCCGTGAACCTTCCGTAGTGGCAGTGGACCGTGAAACCAATCATATTATTGCCTTTGGCTCTGAAGCTTACAGGATGATCGGACGGACTCCGGCCAACGTGAATGTTATCCGTCCGCTTGCGCAGGGTGAGATGCTTGATTTTGAGCTGACAAGCGCCATGCTTCGCTTTTTTGTCACATCCGTCATAGGCAAGCATCTGCTTGCCAGGCCCCGTGCTGTGATGGCTGTTCCCAGCGGCGTAAAGGATATGGAAAAAAAGGCGCTGATCAGTTCCATGTTTGAGGCGGGTGTCCGTCGCACACAGCTGATGGATAAGAACATAGCGGCTGCCCTGGGCGCACAGCTCAATTTCCTCGGACCCTACGGAAGCCTTGTGGTGGATATCAGCGCCGGATGTACAGACCTGGCAGTCCTGTATAACAGTTCGGTATCCGTTATCAGTTCGGTACATATCGGAGGCGATCATTTTGACGACGCCATCATCCGGTATCTCCGGAAAAAATACAATATGCTGATCGGAGAAAGAACAGCCGAACAGATCAAGATTACGCTTGGCGGCGCTGTCAGAAAGGATCCGCCCGTTGTGATGGATATCACAGGACGCAATCTGATTTCCGGCCTGCCGAAGACCATGAGCATTGAATCTGACGAAATATATGAGGCGATTGTGGATCAGGTCAACGACCTGATTGAGGCGGTACAGGTTGTGATTGAGCGTACACCGCCGCAGCTTGCTTCCGATATTTTCGACAGCGGCGTCACCCTGACCGGAGGCGGTGCGCTTTTGTACGGATTGTCCGAGGCGATCGGAGACGCACTGAATATTCCCTGTCAGGTGTCAGCAGACGCCAGGGACTGCGTGGTACTCGGATGTGCCAAAGTACTTACGGATCCCAGCGGAACGCGTCATCTGCTGGAAAACAGGTAAAAGAAAGAAGGAAGGAATTAATCCTTCCTTCTTTTTATTTGAGTCCCTTGGCTGTATCAATACCGGCGGCACCGACCAGGCCGAGCCTTTCAGCTGCTTCTTCTCTCATTTTATATTTCAGCACTTTGCCTGCAGCGTTCATCGGGAAGGCATCGACAAATTCAATATACTGCGGCACCTTGTGACGCGCCATATGGGATTTGATGTATTCTGTCATCTCTTCCTTTGTTAACTGTTCACCCTTTTTCAGAATGATACAGGCCATCACAGCCTCACCGTATTTGGCGTCCGGTACGCCGATTACCTGTACGTCAGCAACGGCAGGATGTGTATAAATAAATTCTTCGATCTCCTTGGGATAGATGTTTTCGCCTCCGCGTATAATCATATCCTTCAGGCGTCCTGTAATCAGATAGGTTCCGTCCGGGTTCCTGCGCGCCAGATCGCCGGAATGCAGCCAGCCGTCCTGGTCAATGGCCTGATTGGTCGCATCGGGCATCTTATAATACCCCTTCATGATATGATAACCCCTTGAGCAGAATTCACCGTCCACACCGTCCGGTACTTCCTTGCCGGTTTCGGGATCAATGACTTTGGTCTGCACATGGGGGAAGGAATAGCCCACGGTTTCCGTACGCAGTTCAAGGGAATCCGTCCATGCCGACATGGTGCTGCCGGGAGAGGATTCTGTCTGTCCGTAAACGCTGACGATTCCGCGCATGTTCATTTCATCAGGCTGCGCGGCCCGTTTCATCAGTTCGGGCGGGCATCCTGAACCGGCCATGATTCCTGTTCTCATGTATGAAAAATCGGTTTTCCTGTAGTCTTCATGGTTGAACATGGCGATAAACATCGTGGGAACCCCATGGAAACAGGTGATCCTTTCCTGGTTTATACAGGCCAGGGAGTTTTTCGCGGAGAAGTAGGGAAGCGGACACAGGGTTGTCCCGTGGGTCATGGAAGCGGTCATGGCCAGCACCATTCCGAAGCAATGGAACATAGGCACCTGGATCATCATCCGGTCAGCGGTGGAAAGACCCATCCGGTCACCGATACACTTGCCGTCATTGACAACATTGTAATGAGTCAGCATGACGCCTTTCGGGAAACCGGTTGTGCCGGAAGTATACTGCATATTGCAGACATCGTCCGGTTTGACGCTCTGGGCCATGGCATTCAGTGTTTCAACAGGAACGGAATCCGCTCTTTTCATTGCCTCCTCAAATGTCAGGCAGCCCTGCTGTACAAAACCGACTGTAATCACATTCCGAAGGAAAGGCAGTTTTTTACAGTGCAGCGGAGCTCCTGCTTTTGACTGCATGATTTCGGGGCATAGTTCATTGATGATGGCCCTGTAATTGCTGTCCAGTGCACTTTCGATCATGACCAGCGTATGTGTATCGCTCTGGCGGAGAAGGTATTCGGCTTCATGGATTTTATATGCGGTATTGACGGTAACAAGAACCGCGCCGATTCTTGTCGCTGCCCAGAAAGTGATATACCAGGCGGGGACATTGGTTGCCCATATAGCGACTTTGGATCCGGCCCTGACACCCATGGAGATCAGGGCACGGGCAAAACGGTCAACGTCATCACGGAATTCGGAATAGGTGCGCGTATAATCCAGCGTTGTATATTTGAATGCATACTGATCAGGGAACTCTTCCACCAGTTGGTCCAGCACACGGCCGAAGGTCAGGTCAATCAGCTCATCTTTTTTCCAGATATACTTTCCTGTTCCGTCTTCATTGAAATACAGGCCTTTTTTCTTGCCCCGCGGATTCTCAAAACGGTTCATATAATTCAGGAAATGGGGGAAGATAATCTCCCGGTCCGGAATATCCGCAATCCATTCGGTTTTCCACTCAAGAGAAATAAAACCGTCATAGTCAATGGAGGAAAGGGCATTCATCATATCACGGATCGGCAGGGTGCCTTCACCGATCAGGTTATAGGAACCGTCATCATCGGAATCACGGAGATGAACATGTTTTACATATCCGCCCAGGTTGCGGATGGTTGTGTCGGGAATTTCATTAAAATCTCGATAGGGATGATGCATATCCCACAGCGCGGCGAGTTCATCGCAGGCATAACTGTCCATCAGCGCCCGGAGCCTGGAGGTATCGGCATAAATACCGACGGTTTTGACCAGCAGGCAGACGTTTTCTCCCCGGGCAAGCGGAAGCAGGGTTTCAATATTCTGCCTGATCTGCTCCTCGTGATCCTTCAGGGCGCAGAAAGCCACATAACGCGTTTTCATGGAAGATGCTGTTTCAATCAGATACTGTATCTTCTCAGGAGAATCAAAGGGGAGTGACAGATCAACGGAGGAATCCAGACAGGGAAGGGCAAGCTTGTTTTTTTTCAGCTCACGCAAGGTTTCATTCTGACTGTAACTGTGGAAAGGACCTCCGCGGCCGGAAAGGGAGGGAAATTCCTGAATGTTATAAGGTTCAATGCCCTGGAAACCCATTTCAGAGGCATCCCTGACCTGTTCATCCCAGGAGAGGGAATTCCATCCCCTTGTGGAAAAAGAAAGATTCATGCCTCTTCCTCCTCATAGACGATTTTATTGACGGCATTGATATAAGCCATGATACCGGCCCCGACAATATCAGTGGAAATGCCGCGCCCGGAATACAGTTTTCCTTCCCAGCGGAGCCTTACAACGGTTTCGCCCATAGCTTCACGCCCCTCGGTAACAGCCTGAATCTGGAAATCGTCAAGCTCGAAATGCCTGCCTGTAGCCTGCTCAACAGAATTGAAGGCGGCATCAATTACGCCGTCCCCGGACGCGGTGCCTTCCAGCTCCTGGTTATGGAACATCAGTTTCATATGGGCTACTGCGCCGATCTGATTTCCTGTACTGATCATATAATGGATATCATGATAAGCCGGCGGCACCTGCATTGCTTCGGCAGCTATAATAGCATCCAGTTCCCGCAGCGTAATATGTTCTTTTTTCTCTGCAGTCTGACAGAAGCTTTTCCAGATTTTCTGCTGATCTTCCGCATTCAGATCGTAACCAAGTTTTTCAGCAGCACGCATCACTGTTTCAATACTGTCATGAATGCTCAGAAGATAATCCGCGTCGGATTCTTCATCACTGTAACCGGCGGATAGTTCGGATTTGCGGCCGGAAGCCTGGCAGATCATCCTGACTTGCCCTGTAATCTTCCTGATCTTTTCGACACCGATATCGGTGCAGACACCCATTGAACCGCCTTTAGCGTTCAGGATACGGACAATATTCGGAAGCGAGATGGCAGTGGCGCTGCAGGCAGCGGCTTTGATTTCACGGACGCCGCAACGAATGGCTGAAACCGCGTTGGCATCGGCCATGTTCAGTTCTCCTGAGCAATAGAAACCAAGAGTGACTTTGTTCAGCTCCGGAATGTCGCTTTTGAGAGAACTGAGCCAGTCGGATATTTCATCCGGCATCATGGCACCGGCGGTATCGCACAATGTAACAACAGCAGCGCCGGCTTCAATGGCAGCAGTGATAATCCTGACAAGGAAGGAATGATCGCTGCGTGTTGCGTCCTGCGCGATAAACTCCACGTTATCCGTCAGTTCCCGGCAGCATCTGATCATTTCCTCCGTTTTCCGGCAGGCGGCGTCAGCCTTCAGATGAAGGATATATTCCATCTGAACTGAACTGACCGGTGCGGCAACCTGGAGACGGGGATTGACAGCTTCTTTCATGGCTTCCCATGTGATCTGAACGGAATCCTTGTCCATCAGGTCTACGGGAACAGCCACTGTGGCGTGTTTCACCGCGGAACAGATGGACTTGACAAGGAGACGGTCTATTTTCTTCTGCCTGATCGGACAAAGATCGATGGAAGAAACACCCAGTTTATCGATCAGACGGCATAATTCTATTTTTTCCCTGAAACTGAGTTCACACTGGTTCTCAGACTGAGGCAGCGTACAGTCGGTGACATGGACAAGCGCGTTTTTATTCATGAAACAATCCTCCCTTGGAAAATACGAATGAAAAAACCCTGAAGCATATGCTTCAGGGACGAAAAACAAATTCTCCGCGGTACCACCCATATTACTCCTTATTCAGGAGTCTCTCTTGAACTCTGACAAGTTCTCAGCCTGTTACGGGGCATCCGGGTTTCCTTAATAACCGCAAGGTGTTCACGAAACCAACTCCGGAAGCAGTCTCCTTGCGCTCGGCACCGCCTCGCAGCATCCGGCGGCTCTCTGTAGCGTCTGCGGAAAGGATTACCATCCATCATCGTCTTTCCTCAATATGAAATTATATGGATACTATCATAATTCAAAAACGGTGTCAATAAAGCAACCGGCCTTGTTTTCCGTAGTTTTTTGTCTTTTCTCTGTACGGGATGCCTACCGCACGGAATGCCCTGTAAAACACTGTGAAAAACAGGATGATCCGGTGCCTCAAAATAAGCGTATTATGTTTGACAAACGGCAGTATTTCATTATCATTATATAATATAGAAGAATCAGAAGAAGGGAAGTCGCAGATTTGCCTGAAGCAACAGAACTGGAACTGACAGCCGAATCCATGGACGCCTATGTTTCTCTTTTCGGAATGAACGACCGAAACATTGCGCTGATTGAGCAGGAATGCAATGTGAGTATTGCCCTGCGGCGCAATCATCTCGTTATTACCGGTGACGGGAAAGACCGGGAGCTTGCGCGGCAGGTAGTCACGCTTCTTCTGGAAATGATCCACCGGAACGAAAATGTTGACAGAATCCGCATTCGTTACACCATTGCCATGGTCCGCGAGGGAAAGGTCTCGCAGATCGAGGAAAACCTGAAAAGGGTTATTGCGGTTACACACCGCGGTAAGGAAATCACCTGCAAGACAGTCGGACAGAAGCTGTATGTGGATACCATCCGCAACCATGTGCTGACTTTTGCCGTGGGCCCCGCCGGTACGGGTAAAACCTATCTGGCCATGGCCCTGGCGGTGATGGCGTTAAAAAACAAGGAAGTGGAAAGAATCATTCTTACGAGGCCCGCTGTCGAAGCGGGAGAGAAACTCGGATTTCTTCCCGGGGATCTGACGCAGAAGGTGGATCCTTATCTTCGCCCGCTGTATGATGCCATGTACGATTTCATGGGTTCTGATTCATACAACAAGCTGATTGAACGGGGAATTGTGGAAGTGGCGCCGCTGGCCTATATGCGCGGGCGTACACTGTCCGATGCTTTTATTATCCTGGATGAAGCCCAGAATACCACATCGGAACAGATGAAAATGTTCCTCACCCGTATGGGATTCCGGTCCAGGGTGGTTGTCACAGGGGATATCACCCAGACAGACCTGCCCGCAGGCAAAAAATCCGGTCTCGCCGAAGCGGTGAATCTCCTGCGGAACATTCCCGAAATCGGTATTGTGGAACTGTCCGGCAAGGATATCGTACGTCATGAACTTGTTCAGCAGATTGTTGAAGCATATGAAAAAACGCATGTTTCGGATTCTGCATCCGGAAAGGACGAACAATGACAGAGAGTAAAACGAATCAGAAGAAGGGTTTCAGGGATTCGGTTCAACTATGGCTCCATTCCTCCAAAAGCAAATGCCTCCTGATGATTCTGGCTGCGTTTCTGATTATCCTGGGCCTTCTTTTCTGTGTGTGCACACCCCGGAAGTATGATCTTCGTGTGGGGTCTATTTCACATGTTACAGTCGATGCGACCAAGGATGTTGTTGACAAGGTAACAACGGAGGAAAAACAGAACGCGGCGGCTGAACAGGTTGTTCCCAATCTGCATTTTAAGCAGGGCGTTAAGGAAGAGGTGCTTGCAAGCCTTTCCGGAGCTTTCCAGGAACTTAGGGCGATTCAGCAGTACGGACTGATGCTGAGGACCTCCAGAGACGGGGAACTGATTGCTGACAGGCCGTTCTCAGAGGAAGAAATCGAATACGCGTTTTCCATGATAGATATTCTCGAATTAAACCGTACCCAGCTTGAAATCATTCTCAGGTCCGATACGGATGAATTCGAAAAAATGGTCACCACTGTCACAAAAGCAGTTGAAAACTCTCTGAATGCCTCAACCATCCGTGAGGGGCAGGTCAACCAGGCCATCAGCAATATTCAGCAGAACGTCGGTTATTCACTGGATATCTCATTTACCCAGATTATTGTACCCACTGTTCTGCGTACCTGCATCAAACCGAATATGATCAGCGATCCGGAAGAAACGGAAGAGGCACGCCAGAAGGCAAGGGATGCTGTGGAACCGATCGTGTTCCTGCAGGGACAGAATATCATCCGTGAAGGCGACCGCATCACCCTCAGCCAGATCGAGATGCTGCGAAGCCTGGGAATGCTGAATGAAAACAGTTATGACTATTCCATCTATTACGGTGCCTCTATCATTGTCGTTATTTCCATGGTTATCCTCCTGATGATGCTCAGGCTGCTTCTGAAGGATCTTCTGACCGAAATCCGAAGGCTGGCTGTCATCCTGATTATTCTCGTTCTCTGTGTCGGGTTCGCTTCGCTGGCGACTCTGCTTCCCAGCATATATGTCATTCCGATTTCACTTGGCGCGATTCTCGGTACCGTTCTGATTGGATACAGGGCCGGTCTTGTCCTGATTGTTCCGCTTACACTGCTTTTTGCGGCCATTACCTCCTGCAGCAGCAGTACAACGTTCTACGATGTGGTCGTTATTATGGCCAATACGCTTTCCTGCGGTGTAGCCACTGTCTGGTTCCTGAAGGGAAGGCCCCAGCGTATCCGCGTGCTCCTTTCCGGTATGCTTGCCGCGGTAGTCAATATAGTGATGATTGCCGGCATTAAACTGCTGACTTCCGCCGAGACGCTGAATATGATTCAGACGGGCGTCTGGACGGTCGCCGGCAGCCTGCTGAGCGGTACACTGGCAGTTGCTTTGCAGCCAGCCTTTGAAACTTTATTCCATCTGGCGACGCCCAGCCGGCTGCTCGAAATCACCAATCCTAATCATCCCCTGATGAAGAGATTGATGATTGAAGCGCCCGGTACCTATCATCATTCCATCATCGTTGCCAACCTGGCAGAAGCCGCTGCGGACAAAATCGGCGCCAATGCCTATCTTGCCAGAGCCGGCGCCTATTACCATGATATCGGCAAGCTGAAAAGGCCGGGTTATTTCAGTGAAAACCAGCATGGATCCAATCCACATGAAAAAACGGATCCCTATATTTCCGCTGCCATCCTGACTTCTCACACAAAGGATGGTGCGCTGATGGCCCAGAAGGATCACCTGCCGCCCGAAGTACAGGATATTATTCTCCAGCACCACGGTGTGACGCCTGTGATGTTCTTTTATCACAAAGCGCTGCAGTTGTCTGACGGAAAACATGTGGACATCAATGATTTCCGCTATTCCGGTCCTAAACCGAGAACCCGTGAGGCTTCCATTGTTATGATGGCGGACAGCATTGAAGCGGCAGTCCGCTCCATGAAGGATCCTACCCCCAAAGCAATCGATCAGTATATTGAACGCCTGATCCGCGGCAAACTGGAAGACGGACAGCTCAGTGAATGCCCGCTGTCCCTTCATGATATCGATGAGATCTGCAATGCGTTTTCCGGCATCCTGAAAGGCGTATACCATGAAAGGATCGAGTATCCCAAGGTCGAGAAATACGCTGTTCAGCCCGGCACAAAAACAAATGTACCCGCGGCAGAATCCGAACCTGCCCAGAGCAGCGTGAAAAATACGAAAGCGGAACCTGCGGACGAGGAGAAAAACGATCCCGAAAAAACAGCTGTCACTTCTGAAGAGACAGACGAAGAAAATCAGACCGGCCGGCATACCGGCAGGGAGGCAGAAAGTGCTGATTGAGTGGGATGTAAGGGTTCAGACAGATGATGAAATCCTGCTGAAAATGCAGACGGCAGCGGATCTGTGCCTGAAATGCGAAAAGGTGACAGCAGACTGCGCCGTATCGGTATGCCTTTGTGATGATGAAACAATTGCTGAAATCAATAAAAAATACAGAGGAATAGACCGTTCAACGGACGTGCTTTCCTTTCCGTCGGTATCCTATCCTGAGGGGAAAACCGCCGGCAGCTGCCCGTCTCTCCTCAGACAGGAATACGATGACGAAACAGACGCTGTGTTTCTGGGGGATCTGTTTATATCAGTTCCCCATATGACTGCCCAGGCGCAGGAATACGGTCATTCCGTGATGCGGGAAGGAGTTTACCTTCTTGTACACGGCATCTGCCATCTGATGGGATATGATCATATGGTGGATCAAGACAAGGAGAGGATGAGGAAAATGGAAGAAAAAATACTTTCCGCCGCTTCTGTCACAAGGGAACCGGAAGCCCGGGAAGATGCTGTTTTGCTGGATATGGCACGGGAAGCTATGAAGAAAAGCTATTCGCCCTATTCCTCATTTCCCGTCGGTGCAGCGCTCCGTTCCACAGACGGAAGGGTTTTCACAGGATGCAATATTGAAAACGCATCCTTCGGACTGACGAACTGCGCGGAGCGTACGGCCCTGTTCAAAGCAGTGAGCGAAGGAGTACTCTCCTTTGATACCATAGCCATTGCCGCCAGAAAAAAAGCCTGGCCCTGCGGAGCATGCAGGCAGGTGCTGAATGAATTTGCTCCCGATATCAGGATTCTTGTGACCTGGGAAGACCACGTGGAGGAAAAAAGACTGACTGAGCTGCTTCCTGAAAGCTTTGGGCCGCACAGTATGGACGAATAAGCAGGAGATTGTTATGAAACAGCAGGAAAAGAAATTCCATTCCGGATTTGTTACCATTATCGGCAGGCCGAATGTGGGGAAGTCCTCCCTGATGAACAGGATGATCGGCGAAAAAATCGCCATTGTATCCAGCCGTCCCCAGACCACCCGCAGCCGTATCATGGGCGTTCTGTCCAGGGAAGATTATCAGATTGTATTTCTGGATACACCGGGAATTCATGATCCGCGTACACGTCTGGGTGAGTATATGATGCATTCCGTAAAGGATGCCATGGACGGAACGGATGCCGTCCTGGTCATTTTTGACGTCACGCATATCACCGACAATGATTTATCCATTGCGTCGGAAATGAAAGGGAAGAAGGTTCCTGTCATCCTTGCGCTGAATAAAATCGACCTGGCCACGCCGGAAGCCATCCTTGCTGCGACCGCAAAAACAGCGGAAGCCGGATTTGATGAAATTATTCCCGTAAGCGCAAGAACAGGCAGCGGAGTGGATGACCTGATCAGCAGCATCAGCTGCCGTCTTCCGGAAGGACCACGCTATTTCCCTGATGATATGATTACGGATCAGCCGGAGCGTATTCTCTGTGCTGAAATTATCCGCGAAAAAGCACTTCGTCACCTGAGGGACGAAGTGCCACACGGAATCGGTGTTGAAATGATGAAAATTGAGCAGCTCAGTGACAGGCTGACAGAGATCAACGCCACGGTGTATTGCGAACGAAACGCTCACAAAGGAATCATCATCGGAAAAAACGGCACCATGCTTCAGACAATCGGAACAGAAGCCAGAACTGATATCGAAAAGCTCCTGGATACCCATGTGAACCTGAAACTGTGGGTGAAAGTCCGTCCGGACTGGCGGAACAATGCCTCCGATCTGAAGAATCTCGGTTATGATACCTGAAGTTGTTTAACGATAGCCGTTCTTTACCTGAAAACCTGATAGATACCGCATTTCAGATATTCGGTTTCCTGTGCGTAAGGAAGGATCGGATGATCTTTTCCCTGCGTTCTGAATTCAACCTGTCTCAGGAGAATTCTGGCATCCCTGGCTGCATCAAGTACCATTTTCCGGAACAGATCGGGCAGTACATGCTGGCTGCAGGAACAGGTAACCAGATATCCGCCTGTTTCAATCATTTTCATGGCGCGCAGGTTGATTTCCTTATAGCCCCGCAGCGCGCTTTCAACAGCATTGCGCGTTTTTGTAAAAGCGGGCGGATCCAGAATAATCACGTCATATTTTTCCTTTTTTCGGCTCTGGTCTGACAGCAGATCAAAGGCATTGGCAGTCACAAAACGGACCCTGTCTTCCAGACCGTTCAGCTTCGCGTTTTCCGTTGCGAAGGTGCAGGCATATTCGCTGATATCCACACCGGTCACTTCGGCGGCGCCGTAATGGCCGGCATGCAGGGCAAAGGAACCGGTATGTGTGAAACAATCCAGTACCCGCTTGTCTTTTACAAAAGGAGCGATAGCTGCGCGGTTTTCCTTCTGGTCCAGGAAAAAGCCGGTTTTCTGGCCTTCCTTGACATCCACCCAGAATTTGACGCCGTTCTCAACGATCTGAACACGATCCGGAACCTCGCCGTACAATAAACCGGTGCACATATCGAGGCCTTCCAGCCTTCGAACGGGAACATCATTGCGCTCCCAGATTCCCCGGGGATGAAGCTCTTCCACAAGAGCATCAACGACATCCTGTTTAAACCTTTCCATGCCAAGGGCCAGGCACTGCAAAACCAGAATGTCGTCAAACGCATCCACAATCAGAGCCGGAAGCCTGTCGCTTTCGGCAAAAACGAGACGGCAGCTTCTGAGGTCCGCAAAGGAGCGCCTGTATTCGACCGCTTCATGAATCCGGCGGAATATGAGTTCCCGGTCTACTGCCTCATCTTCGTTATAGGTCATAATCCGAAGAGCAATCTGACTGTTCGGATTGTAGTATCCGCGGGCCAGGAAACGTCCTTTGGCACTCATGATATCAACCGTATCACCCGGCAGGCACTGGGCATCCAGCTTGTCAATGTCGCTTTTGAAAATCCATGGATGTAAAGTGTAAACCCGTTTTTCCTTTCCGGGTTTAAGCGTAATTTGTGCAGCCATATGATTCAGTCCTCCTCCAGGTTCTTCTGAAATACCAGCCGGTCTTCCTTTATACCGCCGGGAAGTTCAAACGATTCCGGTATGGTTTCGATCAGCGTAAACCCAAGCTTTTCGAAAACATGGATCATGCGCTTGTTTCGCCCCATGGTATCGCCCATAACGGTTTTCATTCCGAAACGGCTGCGGGCTGTTTCAAGGCCCAGGCGGATTGCTTCAGACCCTATTCCGCGGTTTTTGACCGAATCATTTTTCAGGATGATTCCGAATTCACAGCATTTACGGACAGGATCCATTCTTTTCAGCTGGAATGACCCCACAGGTTTTCCGTCAAGGAAAATGCCGTAGTGCGCGTAGTTTTCCCTGAAGCCGCCATGATTATAGGCATAGGAACGGGATATCTGCTCCTTATTATATACAAAAGGAACCGGATCCATCAACGGATCAGATTCATATTCCCTGAAAAACTGATGGTATTCCTTTTCCGTAAAGGTGCGGAGTTCAACCATGACTGTGCTTGACCATCCTTTCGGACAAAATGTATAATGAACAAAAAGGAGGTGTTCCGGAACGATGGCCGTACATAAGCAATGTGTACTGTATGACAGGGAGTGTATCGGCTGCGGTGAATGCGACCGCTGCGATCTCGATCCGGAAAAGATCTGTGACAACTGTATGAAATGCGTCAACGGAGACGCGGAATACCGCGGCATCGGCATTGACGGGATTGTGCTGGAACATGAGGAGGATGCCGAAGGCCGGTAAACTCCCGGGCAGCACAAAAGCCTATTTATTATATCGGCCTGAATGATGTTTTGCAAATATAAACAGATGAAAGGGTCCGTTCTGTATGAAAATAACATTTATCGGCGCTGCACACCAGGTCACCGGAAGCTGTACGCTTGTGGAATGGATGGACAACCGCTTTTTTCTGGTTGATTACGGGATGGAACAGGGGGAAAATGAGTATGTCCGTTCAGAACTGCCTGCAGCTGCGTCAAAGATTGAATATGTTTTTCTGACCCATGCGCATATCGATCATTCCGGCCTTCTGCCGCTTCTTTACAGGCAGGGGTTCCGGGGCGGCATATATGCCACGCCGGAAACAACGAACCTTTGTTCCATCATGCTGGCTGACAGCGCCCATATACAGGAAACGGACGCTGCCTACGAAACAAAGAAGAACCTTCGCCACAGCGGTACCGCTGTGGAACCGCTTTATACAGCGGAGGACGCGGCTGCTGTCATGGAACTGTTCAGGCCCTGCGTTTACGGTGAAATCTATATGATAGACGAGGGACTCTCCGTGCGTTTCACTGACGCTGGGCATCTCCTCGGCTCCTCTTTCCTTGAATTATTCCTGGAAGATCAGGGTGAGAAAAGAAAGCTTGTCTGCAGCGGTGATGTCGGAAACACAGACCAGCCGATCATCAATAATCCCCAGAATATCGGGGAAGCTGATTATCTTCTGATTGAATCCACCTACGGAACGCGGCTTCATGAATCTGTTCAGGCGCCTGTACCTGCGCTGACTGAAATACTCAGGCAGACTTTCAGCAGGGGAGGCAGTGTTATTATTCCTTCATTCGCTGTCGGACGCACACAGGAAATCCTGTATTTCCTGCGCGAAATCAAGCAGAATCATCTGCTGCCTGAATTTGAATCTTTTCCGGTCTATGTGGACAGTCCGCTTGCCAACGAGGCTACGGCTGTATTCCTTCAGTGCAGCCCCGACTGTCTGGATCCCGTAACAAAGGAGATTATGTCGGACGGACAGAATCCGATCTGGTTTGACGGACTGAATACCATTATCTCATCTGAAGAATCGAAAGCGCTGAATGCCAACCAGACACCCAAAGTCATCATTTCCTCCGGAGGCATGTGCGAAGGCGGACGGATCCGCCATCACCTGAAACATAACCTGTGGGATAAAAGGAATACGATCCTGTTTGCAGGATATCAGGCAAACGGTACTTTGGGAAGAATCATCTATGAAGGCGCCAAGTCAGTAAAGATCCTGGGTGAGGAGATTGATGTCAACGCGCAGATTTCACTCCTGGCCGGCATCTCGGGCCACGCAGACCGGGATGGTCTGATTCGCTGGCTTGAGGCATATCAGAAGAAACCCTCCTATGTTTTTGTCAATCACGGAGACGATGAATCCTGTGCCGGATTTGCTGATATCATCAGGGAAAAACTCGGTCTGCAGGCCTGTGCGCCGTATTCCGGATCGGAATTTGATCTGCTGAAAGGGGAGTGGATCAGGCTGACGGCACCTGTATACAGGGAAAAGCCCGCCGGAACCTCTCATGTATCCGCTTCACGCTCCCGCAGTGATGATATTTACAGCGAACTGACAGACGCGGTCCGGAAACTGGCGGCCTACACAGAAAACCTGAAGGGACATTCCAACAGTGAACTGAAAAAACTGACCAGAAAAATCCTTGAACTGATTGAAAAATAAAAAAAACAGCCCCAGTCCTTTTACGGACCGGGGCTGTTGCATTACTGATGGAAATCCGGATCTCCGGGAAGATGGACGTGCTCCGCGGCCATTCTCCTGCGGGCGTCTGTCATATCGGCATAATGCTTTCTGGTTGTATCCACGGATGTGTGTCCGAGCACATCGGCAACCAGGTAAATATCACCGGTTTCGTTATATAAATTGGTCGCGTAGGTACTTCTGAGCTTATGGGGACTGATTTTGGATTTCAGCGGTGCAGCGACGGCCGCATATTTTTTGACCAGATTCTGAACGGCACGCTGGGTAATCCTGCGGCGCTGAAGACTCAGAAAAAGGGCGTCCTCATGACCTTCAACAGTTTCAATGCGGGATCGTTCCTCCATGTATTCGGCCAGCGCGTCTGCCACTTCCGGCGGAAAATAGAGCACCACCTGGTTGCCGCCTTTGCGTGTAACAATAAAAGCGTTGTTTTCCAGATCCACATCGGCAATATTGATACCAACGCACTCACTGACGCGGATTCCGGTACCAAGAAACAGGGAAAGAATCGCAAAATCCCGTCTGGCTGTAAGCTTCTGGTATTTCTGCTGATGATCTGTCAGCTGGTCACCGTTCTGCGCCTGGTCCAGCATTCGTACCATTTCATCTTTATTCAGGCGGATGATGGGCTTTTCATGAATCTTGGGGAGGGGGACAAGCTCCGTGACATTGGAGGATATCCGCTGGTTTTTAAACAGATAATCATAAAAAGAGCGGATAGAACATAGTTTTCGTTTAATGGCAAGCTCGTGATTGACATACACTTTGTTAGGTACCGAAGCATCATCTTCACTTTTCAGGTAATAGGTCAGGTATTCGGTGTAGGCGATGATATCGGTCCTGTCCAGTTTTTCGAGATCTTTATCCGTCATGAACCGGAGAGGCTTGTCGGAAAAGGAGATCCGTTCATTGTGCAGAAAAGTGAAAAATGTGTTCAGATCGATGGCATATGCGAGCCTGGTGAGCGTGCTGGTGGATATAGCGATGGAGCGGATAAAATCACCGCAGGACTGAGGAAGGTCACGGGTGATATCACGAATCTGCAGAATTCGTTTCGCGTCCATTTCTTCTCTGTATCGATTGGTTCTTTCTGCCATCAGAAACAGCCCTCCCGGAGCGGATTCTCTGTATCCAACTATTCGTAAAACTGTGGTTTAGCGAATAGTTATATATCTGTGTTTATCTTATCACCCGCACGGTCTGATGTCAACTGTCTTTCTGCTGCCTGCATATTACCTGCGCTGAACTGAAACACAATTCCGGTTTCTGATAACCTGTAAATGAAAAAAGGAGGTTATTACTCCCCTTTCAGTTGCACTGTTTTGTAAGAATGACCTACGGCAGGCAGAAATCGATTGAGGATATCAGATGTTCTCAGTTTCAGGCTGGAAGTGCAGACACAGGGATGACATCCGATGTACTCGTCCTTCAGGATCTCCTCGTCGATCAGCAGCCTGACCCGGAGTTCCCTGTCGTTCATCAGTCCCATGATGCTGACTGCTCCCGGTTCGATATCCAGGTATTTCAGCATATCTTCCGCCCCCGCGAAGGAAAGTCTGGAGGAATTGATCTGGGCGGACAGCTCCCTGGTCCTGAATCTCTTTCCGCCGGGCATCATCAGAAGGTAAAATGCGGTTTTCTGCCGGTTGCATAGGAAAAGATTCTTGCAGATTACTACATTCAGTACGGCATCGATGACATTGCAGGCTTCCATGGTATCTGCCCGTTCATGATCAGTCCGCTGATATGGGATATCAAGCCTGTCCAGGAAATCATAGGTTCGTATTTCCCGCGGAAGCCTTCCGGAAGGATCCGACGGTCTGCCTTCATGCAGGATCATCATTTTTCTCCGTAAAACCGGCATAAGGGCGGACAGTTATTTCTGCTCTTCTGCAGGTTCAGTATTGATTCTTCTGTACTCGTCAATGGCGGCCCGGGCCAGTTCATCACACCGGTTGTTTTCAGGATGATCCGCGTGCCCTTTGACTTTGATAAAAGTGATGTTGTGCTTGGATGCCTGCGCGGAAAGGATAAACCAAAGGTCCTGGTTCTCCACTTTGGCTCCGCTGCTGGTTTTCCAGCCGTTTTTCTTCCAGTTTTCGATCCAGTGGTCATTAAAGGCCTGTACCAGGTAGTTGCTGTCGGAATAAAGCTTTACATTGCAGGGCTCCTTCAGGGCGCCAAGTCCGCTGATTGCCGCGAAAAGCTCCATCCGGTTGTTGGTTGTTCCTGCCATATATCCGCTGAGTTCTTTTCTGTGCGGACCGAATTCCAGGATGGCGGCCCACCCGCCGGGACCGGGATTGCCGCTGCACGCGCCGTCTGTATAGATATTGACTGTTTTCCTGTTTTCATCCATGAGAGATTATTACCTCTTCCTTATTCCTTGGAAAGTTCACGGCTCTTTCTGGCACAGGCGTCCATGGCGTCCATAATGGCAGCCCGGAAGCCTTTGCGCTCCAGTTCCTCCACCGCTTCAATGGTGGTGCCGCCGGGTGAGCAGACCGCGTCTTTCAGGGCGGCCGGATGGGTTCCGGAGGAAAGAACCATCAGGGCGCTGCCAAGCACGCTCTGGGCAGCCATTTCATAGGCGTATACCCGCGGAATTCCCTCTTTGACGGCCGCGTCAGCCATTGCTTCGATCATCATATACACATAGGCGGGGCTGCTTCCGCTGACCGCCACAACGCCGTCAAAAAGCCGTTCGGGCAGGACTTTGGTCTTGCCGACGGAATCAAAGATGCCTTTCGCATAATTGAAATCTTCCTTGGAAAAGGTGGTGTTGTCGCAGATGGCTGTCATGCCTTCCCCGACGAGCGCCGGTGTGTTCGGCATCACCCTGAGATAGGTAGCCGTGGTGCCGTAGAGGGCATTTTCCAGCATGCTCACCGTCCAGCCGGCGGCAATGCTGAGAACAGCTTTTCCGTCCAGCCCGGAATGAATTTCATCTATAACGTCCTTTACATAGATCGGCTTGACGGCCAGGATGATCAGGTCTGCTTTCTCCGCCACCTCAAGGCAGTCACGAGCGATCATAATGCCGGGAAGATCTTCAGCCAGTTCATTCATCCTGCGGCTGCTGGTATCATATGCAATAATCTGAGAAGCCTTCACGTAGTCTGCTTCGACAATTCCGCGAAGGATAGCCGACCCCATGTTGCCTGTGCCGATCATACCGATTGTATTGATCATAAAAAGATCCTCCCCGCCTGTTTTGAATGGATTATAACATGAAAAAAGCCGCCTGCAAAGCGTCAGGCGGTATTCATTATGCATTAAAGAATAAACTTACGGATATCCATCGGGCGGTTTTCACCCTTCAGTCTTTCATTGACATACGCCGCGTCAATTTTCAGTTCAAACGGCGGCATATTCTCATCACCTGCGTTGAACAGCACGTCCTCCAGAAGCTGCTCAAAAATGGCGTGCAGTCTGCGGGCGCCGATATCTTCTGCGTTTTCATTGGCGTTGCAGGCGGCTTCCGCCACAGCGGAAACAGCACTTTCCTCAAAGGTGACCATCACGCGGTCCACAGCCAGCAAAGCCTGGTATTGCTTGGTAAGCGCGTTTTCGGGCACCGTCATGATCTGCATGAAGTCTTCCTTTGTCAGGCTCTTCAGTTTGACATGTACAGGGAACCGGCCCTGCAGCTCGGGAATCAGGTCTGTGATTTTGCTGACATGGAACGCACCTGCGGCAATAAACAGCATATAATCTGTCTTCACCGCGCCGTATTTCGTATTGACGGTGCATCCTTCCACAATCGGCAGGATATCGCGCTGTACACCTTCCCGGCTGACATCAGGCCCGTGGGCGCCGGACGAGCTGGCAATTTTGTCGATTTCATCGATAAATACAATGCCGTTCTGCTCTGTCCTGTAAACCGCTTCCTCCTGGACAGCGTCATTATCGATCAGTTTGGCAGCCTCCTGGTCCGTCAGGATTTTCCGGGCTTCACTTACCTTCACATGGCGCATTCTGGTGCGCTTGGGCATCATGTTGCCCATCATGTCTCCGAGGCTGATGCTGCTTCCCCCGACTTCGAGGGTAGGCGCTTCATCCTCCACTTCAAGCTCGAGTTCCGTATCCTCTATTTCACCCCGCATCAGCTGCTGGCGGATATCCTCTTTCCGCCTGGCCAGCGCGGCGACCTCTTCCCCGCTCTGCTGCTGCTCTTTCTGCTTGCCCAGCAGGAAATCAAGGGGATTGGAGGCGCTGCTTTTCCGGGGACCGTGCGCCAGGATATCGCTTAAACGCTCCTCAGCCATCACCCGGGCGCGGGGCATCACGCGCTCCTCATGCTCCCTGCGGACCATTCGTACGGCGTTTTCAGTCAGATCTCTGATAATGCTTTCCACGTCACGGCCCACATAACCGACTTCGGTAAATTTTGTGGCTTCCACCTTGATGAAAGGCGCGCTGACCAGTTTGGCCAGCCGTCGGGCAATTTCTGTTTTTCCCACGCCGGTCGGACCGATCATCAGGATGTTCTTGGGGATAATCTCATCGCGGAGATCGCCTTCCACCCGGCTGCGGCGGTAACGGTTTCTCAGGGCGATGGCAACTGCTTTCTTGGCTTCATCCTGGCCGATAATAAAGCGGTCCAGTTCGTGTACAATCTGCCTGGGGGTCAGCTGTTCACTCATTGAATTCACCTGCCTTTATACGGTTTCAACGATAATGTGATCATTGGTAAAGACACAGATGCTTGCGGCGATATGCAGGGCTTTCTCAGCAATTTCCGAAGCGCTCAGCTCGGTATTCTGGAGCAGCGCGCGTGCGGCTGCCAGAGCGTAGTTACCGCCGGATCCGATGGCGGCGATTCCTTCATCGGGATCAATGACCTCGCCGGTTCCGCTGAGAATCAGCAGTCTTTCCTTATTGGCCGCGATCATCATGGATTCAAGCTGACGCATCATCTGGTCGCCGCGCCAGTTCTGCGCCAGGGCGACAGCGGCTTTTTCCAGGTTGCCGCCGCATTGCTGCAGTTTTTCCTCGAATTTTTCGCACAGCGTAAAAGCATCCGCCACGCTGCCGGCAAAGCCTACCACAACCTCTCCGTTATACAGGCGGCGAACTTTACGCGCGGTGGTTTTGAAAATGGTATGCTCCCCCATTGTGACCTGGCCGTCACCGGCAATGGCGATTTCACCGTTGCGTTTCACGGCACAGATGGTGGTTCCTCTGAAAGGACTGGACATTGTCAATTCCCTCCTGTCTGTGAACTGATGGATCGGATATAGGATAATGCCCTCTCCGCGACTGCTTCATACCTGTCCTGTTTCTTTTTCGGACGCTTTTCACCCGGAACAACAGGAAGGGGATCAATCAGTCCGAAGGAGCAGTTCATCGGCTGGAAGTTGGGATTCGGTGTGGAAACGTGCTTTCCCATGGCTCCGAGAGCTGTGAAAGACGGGAAAACAGGCAGTTCGGTGCCGTTCAGCTCAGCAGCCAGTGTCAGACCGGCTACCAGGCCGCTTCCCGCGCTTTCAACATATCCTTCAACACCGGTGATCTGACCGGCGAAGAAACACTGCTTTCTGCTGAGCATTTCAAAAGACTGGTTCAGGAATCCGGGGCTGTTCAGGAAAGTGTTCCGGTGCATGACCCCGTAGCGGGCGAATTCAGCATGCTCCAGCCCGGGAATCAGGCCGAAAACACGTTTCTGTTCACCGAATTTGAGGCGTGTCTGGAATCCGACGAGATTATACATCGTATCAGAAGCATTATCCTGGCGCAGCTGGACAACCGCAAAGGGTTCCCTGCCTGTCCGCGGATCTTTCAGACCGACGGGTTTCATCGGGCCGAAAGCCGGTACCATGAAACCGCGTTTGGCCATGCTTTCGATCGGCATGCATCCCTCAAAAACCCGGGTTTCCTCAAAACCGTGTATTTCCGCGGTTTCTGCTGCGATCAGTTCCCGGATAAAAACAGTATACTGTTCCTCTGTCATAGGGGCGTTCAGGTAGTCGTTTCCCCTGTCATACCGGCTGAGCCGGAAAAGCCTGCTTTCATCCAGCGATTCCCGGAAGACTATGGGTGCAGCGGCATCATAAAAATTCAGGGTGGACAGTCCTGGAACGGACATGATTACCTCTGCGAAACGGTCGCTTGTCAGCGGACCGGTGGCAATGATCACCGGACCTTCCGGAATGGTGACAGCTTCCTCCCTGACCAGTTCAATGCAGGGATGTTCCGTGACGGCTTTTGTAACATACAGTGAAAAGGAATCACGGTCCACCGCGAGGGCGCCTCCTGCAGGAACCCTGGTTTCATCAGCGCATCGCATGATCAGGGAACCGAGAATCCGCATTTCTTCTTTCAGAAGACCGACCGCGTTGGTCAGCCTGTCGCCACGGAAACTGTTGGAGCAGACAAGCTCCGCCAGCTGGTCGGAATGATGGGCCGGTGACATCCGGACAGGCTTCATTTCGATCAGTCTGACATGGATTCCCTTCTGCGCAAGCTGCCAGGCTGCTTCACAGCCTGCAAGTCCGGCACCGATGACCGTTGCTGTACGATCACTCATTTTCTTCTTCCTCAGCACCGGCCGCTATTTTCTTGTACCGGCAGTTTTCATTGGTACAGAGATGCAGGGTTTCTCCTTTATTGTTTTTCTTTTCGATCATATAATGTCCGCATTTGGGGCACTTTTCATTGACGGGTTTGTCCCAGCTGACAAAGTCACATTCGGGATACCCCTCACAGCCGTAGAATTTCCGGTTCTTCCGGCTGGTCTTTTCAAGCAGGCGTTTCCCGCACACAGGACAGGAAGCATCTATATAATTCAGGATCGGCATGGTGTTTCTGCATTCCGGGAAATTCGGACATGCGAGGAAACGGCCGAATTTGCCCATTTTGTAGACCATCATGGCGCCGCATTTGTCACAGGGCACGTCGCTGACGTCATCCTTGACTTCCACTTTTTCAATTTCCTTTTCCGCGACGGAAAGGGTTTCAACGAAATCGGGGTAGAATTCCCGGAGAATCTGCTTCCAGTCCGTCTTCCCTTCCTCCACGTCATCCAGCTTTTCTTCCATGATGGCGGTAAACTCAGTGTCCACGATCCTGGAAAAATACTTTTCCATCATTTCAGTGACCATGATGCCGAGCTCCGTCGGGAAAAGACGCTTTTTCTCCCTGGAAACATAACCGCGGGAGATAATGGTTGTTATGGTCGGCGCGTAGGTGGAAGGCCTGCCGATGCCGTTTTCTTCCAGCGTGCGGACCAGGCTCGCTTCTGTAAAGCGGCTCGGCGGCTGGGTAAAATGCTGATCTGTGATAATTTTTCTGACCGTGATCTTCTGCCCTTCCTTCAGAGCCGGAAGCGTCATTTCCACACTGTCCGTTGCTTCGTCCGTACCTTCCTCGTAAAGGGCGGTAAAACCGGCAAAGATCTTGTGTTCACCGTAGAAACGGAGGCCGATTCTTTTATCGGTGATTTCAGCGGAAAGCGTTTCGTAAACGGCAGGCGCCATCTGGCTGGCCACATAACGGTTGTAGATCAGCCGGTACAGCATGAACTGTTCCCGGGTCAGGGAGCTTTTGATGGAATCCGGCGTGCGGGTCACATCTGTGGGACGGATTGCCTCATGCGCGTCCTGCGCGTTTTTCCGTCCCTTGAATTCATTCTTTTCCTTCGGCAGGTACTCTTTGCCGTATTTCTCGGGAATAAATGCTCGCAGGGCGGCCATAGCTTCATCGCTGATCCGGACGCTGTCCGTACGGATATAGGTTACAAGACCCTGGGCACCTTCCCCTTCCAGGTCCACGCCTTCATACAGCTGCTGGACGACCTGCATGGTTTTTGCGGTGGTAAAGCTGAGCTTTCGTCCGGCTTCCTGCTGCAGGCTGGAAGTGGTGAAAGGCGGAGCAGGCTGCCGCTTTTTATCCTTTTTCCTGATCTCTGAAACAGAGAAGCTGCCTGCTTCAATCAGCGCTTTGATCCGGTCCGCTTCTTCCCTGCTGGATACGGGGCACTTTTTACCGTCCAGGCTCATAAACTTGGCAGTGAAACTGACAGGCTTTTTCTCTTCGCCTGCGGCACAGTCGGCACTGATATCCCAGTATTCTTCAGGAATGAAATTATCAATCTCCCGTTCCCGTTCAACAACCATACGGGTGGCAACGCTCTGCACACGGCCTGCGGACAGGCCTTTTTTCACTTTCACCCAGAGCAGAGGACTGATTTTATAACCCACAAGACGGTCCAAAGCACGGCGGGCCTGCTGGGCATCAATCCGTCCCATATCCAGCTTGCGGGGCTTTTTGATGGCAGCCTGGACAGCCTTTTTGGTGACTTCGTTGAATTCAATCCGGCACGGAGCGGATTCATCCACGCCGAGCACATGGAACAGATGCCAGCTGATGGCTTCTCCTTCGCGGTCAGGGTCTGTCGCGAAATAAACCTGGGAGGCGTTCCTGGCTTCTTTGCGTATCCGGCTGAGAATGTCGCCGCGTCCGCGGATCGTGATATATTTCAGATCGAAATCATGATCGATATCCACGCCCAGCTGGCTTTTCGGCAAGTCGCAGACATGTCCCTGCGATGCTTCAACCTTATATCCTTTGCCAAGGTATTTGCCGATAGTCTTCGCCTTAGCGGGAGACTCAACGATGATCAGTTTCTGCTTGGTGGTTGCCATAAATATCTCTCCTTCGGAGCAGCTTATTGCTTAATCTTGTATTGCTTACCCGGCATAGCCTCAATCACTCCACGGATCTGAAGTATTGTCAGCGTGCTCATCAGCACGGACGGACTCAGTTCTGTATGGATGAGAAGCTGTTCAAAGCTGAGGGATCCGGGTTTCAAGGCTTTGATAACCTTTTCCTCTTCAGGTGTGCGGGTAATCTGTTCCTGCGCACAGTCGCTATTGTGCCTTACAGCGGGAGGATTGTCAAGCCAGTGCATATCCTCCAGGATATCACGGGCGCTTGTGAAATAGATCCCGCCCTCCCGGAGCAGCTGGTGATTTCCCTCAAAGTTTTCGGAAGCGGGATCACCGGGATAAACAAAAACATCTTTTCCCTGCTCCAGCGCATGATTAACGGAGGTCATACTGCCGCTGCGTATTCTCGCTTCCATCAGGATCAGCGCTCTGCTCAATCCGACAATGATCCGGTTTCTGACGGGGAAATGCCATCCTGCAGCCTTCTCACCCGGCGCGTATTCACTCAGTATCAGGCCGTCATTTTTGAGAATTTCATCCCGAAGAGGGATATTGTCAGCCGGATAAGGTTTATCCAGTCCGCATCCGAGAACCGCAACAGTCGGACTTTTTCCTTCCATGCATCCCTGGTGCGCAGCAGCATCAATGCCGCTGGCCATGCCGCTTATGATGGTTACTCCCTGCGTTCCAAGATCGGCGGCCAGTTTCCTGGCTGCCTTCTGGCCGGAATAGGAAGCCGCCCTGCTGCCGACCATGCAAAGGGCTCTGCCGCCGGAACATTCCAGGTTCCCCTGGTAAAACAGAACAGGAGGAGAATCGCTGAGATCTTTCAGTGATTCCGGATACAGCGGATCCGTATACAGAATGGAACGGATGGAATGCTGTTCCAGCTTTTTCCCGTATTTTTGCAGGATTTCCTCCCGTCCGCTTTCTGAAAGCATCCGGTAAAAGCGCGGTGTGATAATCTGTGAGACGGCTTCTTCGTGCTTTTGTAACGCCAGGTAACAGCCTTCCGGGCTGCCAAACTCCAGCAGCAGCTTCCGGACCATGCCTGAAGGCATGCAGGCTGAAGCCAGCCAGCAGTCATACCTGGAATCCGTTAAGCTCCGCGACACCCTTGTTCATCTCCAATACTTCTGGTCAAGTTCACGGTATTGCACTGCCTCTGCAATATGAACGGAGGAAATGGTTTCTTCATCTGCCAGATCAGCGATGGTTCTGGCAACTTTCAGGATCCGCTGGTAGGCCCGCATGCTCAGGTGCATGGAATCAACGGCCATATTCAGCAGCCTGAGCCCTTCCGCGTCAGGGGTACAGTATTTTCCGACTTCCGTGTTTGTCAGCTGTGCATTGCAGTGTTTTCCTGTTCCCTTATAACGCAGCTGCTGGATTTCACGGGCTTTCCGTACGCGTTCGGCTACAGCTGCCGATGATTCAGAAGGTTCAGCGTCATTGATTTCGTTTACAGGGACTGAGTCCACTTCAATCTGCAGGTCTATTCTGTCCAGCAGCGGACCGGAGACCCGGTCCAGGTACCTGCGTATTTCGGGAGGGGTGCATCGGCAGGTGCGCCGGTTGCTTCCGTAATATCCGCAGGGACAAGGATTCATGGCGGCGATGAGCATAAAGGACGACTGATACTGTGCCTGTCGTTTCACACGGGCCACGGATACGATTCCATCCTCCAGCGGCTGCCGCAGTGCTTCCAGTGCTCCCCTGCTGAATTCCGGCAGTTCATCCAGGAACAGGACTCCGTTATGGGCCAGTGATACTTCTCCCGGCTTGGCATCCTGACCGCCGCCGATCAGCGAAGCCACAGAGGCATTGTGATGCGGGGCGCAGAACGGACGGGTAACCATCAGTCCGCTTCCGGCGGGAAGCCTGCCGCAGATGGAATGAATTCTTGTCGTTTCCAGTGATTCCTCGAAACTCATCGGCGGCAGTATCCCGGGGATACAGCGGGCCAGCATGGTTTTTCCGCTTCCGGGAACACCGATCATCAGCATATTGTGTCCGCCGGCAGCAGCAACTTCCACAGCCCGGCGCGCGCCTTTCTGCCCTTTGATCTGAGACATATCCATCACGGGAACAGCTTCGTTTTTCAGGGTTTCAAATGAAATCTGTTCCTGCTCCGGTATGTTTTCCTTTCCCTCAAGCCAGTGGATGACCTGCTTCAGATGGTGTACCGGAAGAATCTTTATTCCCTGTATGCAGGAAACCTCCCGGGCGTTTTTCTCCGGAAGGATTACGGTTTCCATTCCGTTTTCCTTGGCGCTGATCACCATCGGAAGCGCCCCGTTGATTGGCTGAACGCTGCCGTCCAGGCTCAGTTCACCGAACATGGCGGTTTTGTCCATATCTATGTGCGGATCCGGCGTCAGTGCCTTCACAACCGTCATGAAACCTACAGCGATCGGCAGATCAAAGGAAGGACCTTCTTTTTTCATATCGGCAGGAGCCAGGTTGATGGTGATCCGTCTGGGTTTTATTTCCCTGCCGCTGTTAATGATGGCCGCGTTGACGCGGTCTTTGCTTTCACGGACAGAGGTATCGGGCAGACCGATGATTTCCAGGCCGGGCATACTGTCTATGCCGAACACTTCAACGTTGACCCGGAAACCGTTTACACCGCTGACACCGAAGCTGACAGTCCTGGCCATGATCTCTTCCATCTTTTTAAGACTCCCCTTTCAGTACCAGATCATCAGATGTCCTTTGGCCAGGTTCAGCCAGGAGGAAGAAACATTCAGACCGGATGCGTACGGGAAAAGGATAATAAAGAATACCAGGGCTGCCGCAATGAAGACGGCTGCTGCCCACCGGAGCATCCTGTCAGTTTTCTCTCCGTAGCCTTCGAAGCACAGCGCTATGGCCAGCATCAGGAAAGGAATACTCGCGAAGTAATGATAAATATAGGTACCGCGGGGCACAAGAACCCAGGGCAGATACTGTGCGAGAATGCCGATGAAAAGGAATACATAGCGGCAGTCCCAGCGGAATGAACGCAGGTGCCAGAGATATTCTGACCCTTCGATGCGGTATCTCCTGCCCAGTGAGCACCGGAGGACGCAAAGGGCCAGGGCGGCAAGGCCGCCGTACCAGATCAGCGGATTGCCGAAACTGAATATGCTGTGGTGAACCGGTGAATCAGACGGAATATACTGCTGGGAAGCATAATACATCGGTCTGCCTATGACGGGCCATTCCCACCAGGGAGAATAGAAGTAGTGATCCATACCAAGCCCGGGCTTGCTGTGGTATTTGAACATGCCGACCTGTGCGCTCCAGACTTCGGCAATATAATCCCAGAGGGACTCCATGCGCTTGAAAGCAAAGGCCATATATGGAATATAGCTGACCAGGTAGATGATTAACGGAACAATCACAAAGAACAGAATACACCACAGGCAGATGAAGAATACCCTCATGAAGGCCTGGTGGCTGTCTGTTTCTCCGGATGCTGTTTTTATACGGCCGGTCCGGATGCAGTGCCAGAAGAACAGCACCGCAAGGCCTGCGCCGGCATAGATGCCGATCCATTTGCTGGCGATGGACAAGCCCATAAACAGTCCGCTGAGCGCAAGGTTTTTCAGGGAAACACTCAGCTTTTCAGCCAGGAAATCTGTCTGGATAAACCGCAGTATGAAGAAGAAGGCGAAAATGATAAACAATACAGGGAAGCTGTCAATGGTGGCAATCTGCGTCTGTGTCAGATGCATGCAGTCCAGTGCCATCAGCAGGCAGGCGATCAGGCCGGTGCTGGTTTTCTTGGTGAGCTGTTTGCCCAGCAGGTACATCCCGGGAAGCATCAGGATGCCTGCCATTGCACCGGCAAACCGCCAGCCGAAGGGAGTCATGCCGAATATGGCGACACAAAGACTCATGAAGACTTTGCCCAGCGGCGGATGGCTGGTTTCATACGGAACAGATCCCCGGACGAATTCATAGGCTGTTCTGGCGTGGTAAATCTCATCAAAATAGGTACTGTTCCACCAGCTGGGCTGGATCTTCGCCTGTTTTGTTTCATCTTTTTCCGGGAAAGCCGGCAGACCTTCCATGGTATCCTGTTCATCCAGCATGTTGGACGGATCGGAGAAAAGAGATGATTCCGGTTCAGCCCCGCTTTGACTGATAATCTTCGCGGGAAGGATTGTCCCGTCAGCAGTGCGGAAAAGGACTTCATTCAGGACCAGGTTGACCTGGCGCGCCGACAGCCTGATATACCTGCCGCTGAAACGGATAATACCACTTTCCGAGTTGGTGAATTCGCGGTTATAGGGCTTGTCCTTCGTGGGTTTTTCTGTGGAAATGGTGACATATTTCCATTTCCAGCACTGCCCCTGATCCATCTGTGCGTATACTTCATCGCTCCAGTTTTCAAGGTCTTCACTGCACGCGACGGAGAAATTCCTCTGACTGACCTGGGCGAAATACAGGATTTCCGTATCCCGTTTCGATTCTCCAAGATCAAATACAATCTGCTCATCAGGGCTGCTGGAGGTCCAGTATGTCTGGGGTGCTTTGGTGCTCCCCAGCGTCAGCAGGCTGATCACGGCATATACGGCGGTGATCAGGGTAAGCAGAATGGTATCCTTTCGTTTCCAGTGGAGGAAACGGTCATTTTTGATTACCGGTTGAATATCAGGAGGTACTTCCCGTACGGGCAGGCTGTTTCCGTTGCTGAGGAATAATTCGATATTCAGCCACAATGCGTACAGGGCGCCGAAAATATTGACAACGCTGATAATATCCGCAAGCCATACCGTGTCGTTGTTCAGGTGACCCAGTTTGGCTCCGAGCCGGATGCTGTTATCCAGTACAATCCCCTCGTTCAGGAATACGGTAACGGTATAAAGCAGAAGAATATACAGGATTCTCCTGTCCCTGAGCAGGGCAAAGGAAAGAGCCAGCAGAAGCAGAGCCGGGAAAATATACCGCTCGTGCATCTTGATGCCAAAGACATATAAAAGGATATACAGCAGTCCGCCCAGCCACGGCAGCAGCCGGATACTGCGGGAGCGGACGGCCGGGCTGATCACCGCGGCGAAGGGGAAAGCCATGGCAATGGCGCCGGTCCATGCCCAGGATGCTTTCAGGAATGCACAGAGGATAAAGCTGATTGTGAAAAGGAAACAGATGCAGGTTTCCACGCCGTGATGCGGCTGACCCTCTGCCCGGTAATACCACCAGATTCCGCAGCCGGCACACAGAAGGCCCAGCAGAACGGGTGCCATCACATGAGCTTCGCCGGTCACAGACTGCCAGTTTCCGCCCAGCAGGTAGTACAGGTTGGCTGTGTTGACTGTAGCATGAGGATAGGATGAAAGGGTCCTGCTGTAGAGATTGATCAGCCAGTCCCAGTTCTGCTCAAGGCTGAAGGGAATAACGCCGGCCGCAAGGACAGCCAGGCTGACAGCTGTGCCGGTCAGAATCGGTCTGCGCATGTCTTTTTCACGGATATACGTAAGCAGGATATAGATCAGCCCGAGCGGCCCGAGCATGAGCGCCTGAGGTTTGACTAGTACGGAAAGGACATACAGCGGCAGGGCGGCTGTCCAGCTGCCTTTGACCGCGAATAGAGCCACTGCCATCAGCATCATGCACAGGACGCTGTCCATCTGTCCCCATGCCGCACTGTTCAGGATGGATGCCGGGTTGAAAAGAGCCAGAGCAAGGAAAAGAAGACAGGTATCAGCCTTGAACAGTTTCCGTCGAATCATCAGCCTGTAAATCAGCCAGCATCCTGCAACATCACAAAGGGACGGAACAAAGCGGAATATCACCCGGGTCATTTCGGGACCCGCTTTCAGCAGGCCTGCAACGATTGAATTCAGGCCCAGAACATAAGTGTATAAAGGCGGATAATCGCAGAAACTGGTTTTATTATAGAATCCGGCAGGACCAGCGGAAGCCATGTCTCTTCCCCAGCTGAGGAAGCAGCCTACATCAACACTGTATCCTTCCACAAAGGCGCTGATAATCATCCGCAAAACCAGTGCTGCTGCCAGTAAAGCAATAACAGGCATCGGAGAAACGGTCTGCCTGTCGGAAATCAGCTCAGGACGGTGCTGCTGACGATGAATGAAATACAGGCAGGCAAGCAGATAGGCAGAACTGATCAGCAGCAGCCAGAAAAGGGTCGGCAGGCCTTCATCCTCATCCCTGTAATCCTCGTCATCTGCGTAATCATCTGTATCGTCAATATCATCCCTGAACCACATATCCGCGACAATATCGTCCGGAAGAGCATCCACTTTTGTCAGTGACAGGCCGGCAAATTCCGCACGGCCGGTACACATACCGCCATAGCCGCCGAGACGGGCAAATACAGTGATATAATCCTGGTCCGGTCCTGTTTCGCCGTAATACTCGATATGCTGCCAGTCTCCGTCCGTATCGTAGATTTGTTCACTGAAGGCGTATATACCTTCTATGCTGAGGTTGGCGCCGTGTCCGCCGGAAACATCTTCCGCCCGGATATAGCCGCTGAGCAGGTATAAGGAATCCGGTTCAACCTCAACCGTCTGGGCGAATCGGGCATCATTCTCATTGATATTGCGTACTGTGACGGTATTGCGGTCTTCCTGCCCGTCATTCTGCGCGCTGAATACACTGTATCCGGTCTGCTGGTAGTAAGCATCCGTATACCAGTATTCAGGAAGTCCTTCCTCGTCCAGGTCGTCAAAATCAGCGTTCCGGAGCAGGTTTTCCGCCGAAGCGCACCCAAAGGAAAACAGAAGGATCAGCACGGCAGTCAATACCGCGGCCGGGAGAAACCGTTTAAATCTCATCAGTCTGCAACGCACCTTTCATTATCGGTAAAACATTCCGCCCGGCTGAAAAGCGTTCGGAATGTAGAGAAATTCATCATTGCGTACTTCTATCACATCGAAGCGGCTTGCGTGGTTCATCATATTGTTCTGCATCAGATACAGGGTCGCGGCCCGGGTGATCCGCTGCTGTTTCCTGCGGTCCACGGCATACAGACCGCTGCCGGGCTTGCCGGATGTCCTTGTTTTGACTTCGACAAATACAATGTATTCCCCGTCAAGCATAATCAGGTCCACTTCACCGGCTTTTGTTCTGAATCTGCTCTCGAGCAGTTTCATTCCATAATGCTCCTCAAGCCATTCAGCGGCGATATCCTCACCCAGCAAGCCGGTTGTATAGGTCATCTTCATACAAAATGTGTAATAAAGCTCCTCCTGTGCTCCGGACAGGGGCCTGTCCGTTTTAATGCCTCTATATGCTCTTTGGTTCCGTATCCTTTATTTCTCGCGAATCCGTATTCCGGATACAGCCTGTCAAGGTCCTTCATCTGCCTGTCCCTGATCACCTTGGCGACAATGCTTGCGGCAGCGATGGAATAGGAAGTTGCATCCCCTTTGATAATGGGTACTTCCCTTCCGTTCAGCCCCAGCCCGGTTACAGCATCGATCAGGAAGATGTCCGCGGGCACTTCTTTTGCGGCTGCGCGCATCGCTTTCCGCGTGGCTTCAAGGATATTGATCCTGTCAATTTCCTGGGGAGTCACTTCGCCGATGCCGACGTAGAGGGCACGGGACATGATCTCATCAAACACCTTTTCCCGCCGGCTTTCACTGAGCTTTTTGCTGTCATCAATCCACAGGATCAGGGGTTCTTCAGGCATCACCACGCAGGCAGTGACAACGTTCCCTGCCAGGGGGCCGCGGCCCACTTCGTCCATACCGGCCACAACCAGGCCGCCTGTGCGGTACTGTCTGTCAAAAGTCATCAGTTCAGCGGCATGCTGAGCTCTGTCAATCATCTGTTTTTACCTCTTCCGTATCAAATTCGGCCGGCTTTTCCAGGGTAATCCTTCCGAGCTTTCCGGCGCGGAATTCATCCAGCACAACGCTGCAGCAGCGGTCATAATCATATCTGCCGCCTTTCAGCAGCCAGCCGCGGCCGGTGCATACGGCATCAATCAGTTCAGGGCCTTTCAGGCAGGTATCCTCCAGGTGGAACCTTTCGGCAACAGCATCAGGAATCATGGCGCAAAGATCTTCCAGAAGCTGTACCGTCAGTTCAGCCGTGTCAACAACATCATCCTTGATGGAACCGATATAGCACAGCCGCCGGGCGGAAATCTGGTTATCAAGCCTTGGCCAGAGCAGTCCGGGGGTATCCAGCAGTTCCAGATAGGGTGAAACCTTCACCCACTGATTGCTTTTTGTCACCCCGGGCCGGTCCCCGATCTGAGCAACGGAACGGCCGTACAGGCGGTTGATCAATGTGCTTTTGCCAACGTTGGGGATGCCGACGATCATGGCTCTGACGGTTTTCCTAACACCTTTTTCCAAAGCTTTATCGACGATTTCCTTTGTCGCTTTTTCTATCAGTCCGATGGTTTCCTTGCCTTTGATTTTTGTAGCGTTTGTCAGATGGGCTTCTGTTCCCTGCCGGCGGAAATACTGCACCCAGAGGTTGTTCATGCCTGGATCCGCCAGGTCGGATTTGTTGAGGAACAGCAGATGGCGTTTTCTGGAAATCATGGAAGACAGTTCAGGATTCCTGCTGGAGAAAGGAAGACGTGCATCACAGATTTCTATAATCAGGTCAATGCGTTTAATCTGGTCCTGCAGCTGCCGTTTTGTTTTGGCCATATGACCGGGATACCAGTTGATTTTTTTATTCTGTTCACTCATCGGAATCACTTCCTTTATCACTTTATCCTGTTACAGCCGCGGCCTGAAGGGATCATCTGAAATCAGGAATATTGCTGTACTTTTATATCGGAAATATGAGAAGCCCGTTTGTGCTTCAAAAAAATTACTTCATTATATTATGCAAAAATCAGAATTCAGTCAAGGCGAACAAACCAACGCCGCGCCTGCATTTCCGCATAAAAAAGGCGGCCGATGCATCGGCCGCCGTATCGTTGAGTCTGACAAATTCAAACTGGTAATGGCGTTCTCCGTAATTTTCCAGCCACTGGCAGATCGTTTCCTCAAATGATTTCCTGATATCTTCCCAGGCTCTGTCAGCGTGTTCTTTTTCCGTAACATATTGTTCCCTGCATTTGGCTTTCTGTTCATTCAGCAGCGTTTCCACACTTTTTTCGATGGCTTTTGAAAACAGGTTGTTTTTGTTGATTTCAAGCGCTTCAATGCCGTCGTTGAGGATTTCCGGATCAGGCAGGGCGAAAATGATCCGGTCGCTGTCTGTTGTCATGACCACTTTGCTCAGGTCTATGCCTATGCTGGCTGTATAACGGTATCGAATGGTGGTGGAACCAACTGTACCGAAGATAATCACATTTGTCTTGGCTTCCAGGACACCCTCTTCATCGATGGTGGTTACTTCTAGCCGTTTGCTGGATTCTAGTTTCTGTTTCAGGATCACGCTCTGGACGCGGATCTCCCCCGTCGCGTCCGGCAGGAAACTGCGCAGAAACGTCCGGGCAAAGGGAAGCAGTATAATAACCAGAATAACAACAAGTGTCTTGCTGATAATAGAGGCAATCCATCTACCTGTCTTTCTCATAGGCATTTCCTCAGGACACTGTCAGCATCGCAAGCACAGGCATAACAGCATAGGTGATCAGGAAATAAAGTACCGTGATCATGCCGATCAGCATAAAAACTTTCGCGATAAAAGGAATGCGGTGCCGCCTTTCTCTTCTGTATTCTTCAGGATCAGGCTTCGGCCTGAACGGTCTTCTCATATCCATTCACTTCCTTCCTGTGGAGTGTCATTCGGTTCTGTCTTTCTGTATATCGTCCATCCAGCCCCTGAGCAGCCTGTACATCGGCGCCAGGGTGAGAAAATCCTTTCGGACTTCCCTGATCAGCCGGTCGGAAAAAGCCCATTTCCATTCGGGATCATACCGGTGGATGTAGATTTCTCTCCCGCAATACCATTGTTTCAGCCTCTGGGGAATTTCGGGCGGAATTTCCATCCGTTTGTAGAAACTGCCGTCCAGAAGCAGTTTATGTCTGACAAGATCCATATCGTCAATCAGTGCGAGCGTACCGTCGGGATTGGCTCTCATCCTTTTCCGGAAAAGATCCATCAGTTCACGGTTTTCGCCCCAGATTCCCATCCCCCATCCAAGGCGGTCCGGTCCGAATTCAAAATAATAGAAAAGGCTTTTGTCCCGCGGTTCCGCGGCTCTCCTGAACAGAAACCAGTGATGATCCCGGTAGGGGCTTTTGTCCCTGGAAAAACGGGTGTCCCTGTGAATTCTGGAAAGACATTTATGCGGTCTGGTTTCCATCAGAGGATCGATCTTACGCATATCATCTGAAAGATCACAGATCATTTCATAAAAAGGAGTCTGGACAGTTTCCACATAACGGTCATGCTGTTCATGAAAATAGGTGCTGTTGTTGTGAAATTTAAGGTCAAGCAGAAACTGGATTGTTTCATCTGTGAAGCCTGTAAACATAGATTCCTCCGAAAGAATAAACAGGATCAGAAACGGATGGCAATCGGTTCCTGAATATTATCGGCTCCGGGCTGTCCCAGACCGATATACAGCGTGCCGTGCTCCGCCGCGATCCGTTTACCTTCATCGTTGATCACGGTGCGTGTCAGCGGATCAAGACGGATGGAAACACATCCGGATTCCCCTGTCTTCAGGCATACGCGCTGAAAACCGCAGAGCCTGGGATGAACCGGGGCAAAGGGACTGTCACATGCCACATATATCTGAACGAGTGCTTCGCCGTCCATCTTCCCGGTGTTGGTAATTTCAGCTTTTACTTCGTTTCCGGATACGGAAGCGTTCAGAATCTGATAAGAGGTATAGCTCAGCCCGTATCCGAACGGATACAGCGGCTTTCCGGTGAAATACCGGTATGTCCGGTTGGTCATACCGTAATCTTCAAAATCAGGCAGGTCACTGTTGTCCCTGTAGAATGTCAGGGGCAGATGACCGCTGAAATTCTTTTCACCGAAAAGCAGTTCAGCCAGGGCAGTACCGCCGGCCTGGCCGGGATACCAGGTGAACACGCTGGCGTTTCCGCCCGGAACGTTCAGGCTGGATCCGGCTGTAATGACGGTAATGAGCTTCCGTGCGCTCTTTTCCAGAACACTGAGCAGCCTGCGCTGGGACTCCGGAATCAGCAGGTCTTTCTTGTCGCCGCTGAAATACTCATTGCCTGTATCTCCTTCTTCTCCTTCCAGGCCGGCGTCAAGGCCCACACAGGCGATGGTTACGTCAGCTGCTTCCGCATACATGGCAGCTTCCGCCAGCCTGTCATCGGCCTGCGCAAGGCCGGAAGTCCTGTCTTTGAACAGATGGCAGCCCAGGCTGTAAAGGATACGGATTCCTTGTTTTTCTGCGTAATCACGCAGACCTTCCAGGAATGTAACGTAGCGGCTGCTTGTCCCGTTATAGTTTCCTTCCAGTGCCGGTATGCTGTCCGCGTTGGGGCCGATGACAGCAATGGTTTTTATCTGATCTGGATTCAACGGGAGAATACCGTCATTTTCCAGGAGAACCATGCTCTTTTCAGCGGCTTCCAGGGCCAGCGCGGCGTGCTCATCCGTATCCGTATCGGTAACCGGAATCCTGTCGTATTCGCAGTCATCGGCAAACAGGCCCAGAAGGTATCTTGTTGTGAACAGCCGAATGCAGGCTGTTGTAATCTGATCTTCTGTTACCAGCCCTTCCTGCAGGGCTTCCAGCAGGTGAAGATAGGTATTGCCGCAGTTCAGGTCGCAGCCGTTGCTGATGGCAAGGGCTGCGCTCTCAGGGGCTGTATCGGTCACTTTGTGGTTGACATGGAAATCACTGATCGCCCAGCAGTCGCTGACCACATGGCCTTTGAATCCCCATTTATCACGGAGAATTTTTTTCAGCAGGGTTTCGCTGCCGCAGGCAGGTTCACCGTTCACCCGGTTGTAGGCACCCATTACGGATTCAACTTCACCTTCCCTGACCGTAGCTTCAAAGGCAGCCAGGTAGGTTTCGTTCAGATCTTTTGCGTTGACCCGGGCGTCAAAATGATGCCGCAGGGCTTCAGGACCGGAATGAACCGCAAAATGTTTGCTGCACGCTGCTGTTTTCAGGTATTTTCCGCTGCCCTGCAGTCCTCTGATAAAGCGGATTCCAAGCCGGGAGGTCAGGTACGGATCCTCGCCGTAGGTCTCATGCCCCCTGCCCCAGCGGGGATCGCGGAATATATTGATATTGGGACTCCAGACAGTAAGTCCTTTATAAATATCCCTGTCTTCATGCCTGCTTTGTCCGTTGAATTTGGCCCTGGCTTCGTCTGAAATAACGCCGGCGATCTTTTCCTGCAGCTCTTCATCAAACATGGCCGCCAGGCCGATGGCCTGCGGGAAAACGGTGGCGGTGCCGGCACGGGCAACTCCGTGCAGCGCTTCATTCCACCAGTTATAGGCCGGTATGCCGAGCCTGGGAATTGCGGGGGCGTCATATTTCAGCTGAGAGGCTTTCTCCTCAAGCGTCATACGGCTGACAAGCTCCCTGGCTTTCGCTGCGGCTTCGGTTCTGTCTCTCATGGGTTTATGTCTCCTTCAATAATCATAATATATCTTATTTTATTTCAACATTTATCGTGTTGAATCCTTCCCGCGAAAAAAGCAGAACCAAAAACAAAAAAACTGCTGCACAGCAGCAGTTTTTAGAGCACAAATCAGACGCGTTTAACTTCCTTGATCTTGGCCGCTTTGCCCTGACGATCACGGAGATAGTACAGCTTGGCACGGCGGACCTTACCGTGACGGATCAGTTCAACGTGATCCACACGGGGAGAATGGATCGGGAAAGTACGTTCTACGCCAATGCCGTAGGATACGCGGCGCACAGTGAATGTTTCACGGATGCCGCCGTTGCGCTTGGCGATAACTGTGCCTTCGAAAGCCTGCAGACGTTCACGGTTGCCTTCAACAACCTTCACCCATACACGTACGGTATCACCGACGTTGATCTGGGGCAGATCACTGCGAATCTGTTTTGCTTCGATGGAGCGGATAATTTCGTTCATGGTTTGTGCCTCCTTCCCTCATAGACGTTCGTGACCCGGCGGTTCATCCGAACGGATGAATCAGCTCTTCCGGACAGAGGACCGTCCGCATAACATATGAACTATATCACAATTATACTATGGATGCAAGGGATTTTTTTCTCAGAGGTCAATGAATTTCTCAAATTCCGGCAGGATACCGATTCCGTCCGGATAATGAGCCGCAAACTGAGGAATAGCATGGGACGGGAAACTGTTTCCTTCGATAAATGTCGGACCGTTTTCCGTTATGGCCACGTCCCAGGCAATGAACCGCATCTGCGGAATTTTCTGAGCGGCTTCCAGACACATCTGCTTTGCTTCATTCCAGAAAGGAATCTGGAAACCGATGATGCTCGTGTCCGTCATCGGATGCTTGATAAAGGTGTTTCCCTGCTTATCAGCGCCTACGGTGCAAAGTTTTCCTGTTTCAAGATTGATTCTGGAAGCCATACCGCCGCAGTCCACATTGTCCATCACTTTGCCGTTTCCGATCCGCAGGAAAGCGTAAACGATCCCCTGCTGCTTATCTCCCAGCAGCGTGGCGATCCGGCAGGTGTTCACGGATGTGGGACACAGGGATGCCATTTTCGGATGCTGGACAACAATTTCTTCCAGAATGCCGATATTGTCTTTTTTCAGCCTGTCCAGAAATGCTTCCGGACCGTCTTTCCAGTCTTCTTCGGTATACTTCTGGATTCCGGCGCCGCTGGAACCTTCAAGCGGTTTGCCGATCAGCTGCCGGAAATTTCTGCACAGGGCATAAACATCTTCTGCGGAGGTGTTTTCATCAATCCGGATCCATTTACGCGGAATCCATTCGCTGAAAAAGGTGTTGAATTCAGTTTTATCATCGAAGGTATGCCAGTATTCCTTCGGATTCATCCGGCGGACGATATCATTGGATATACCTCGGGTAATGACGGTTTTACGCTGCTCATCGTTCAGTTTGTACATCTGCGCGATTTTGTAGTCTATATAGCCGGCGTTATACCTGATACCGCATCTGAGCATATCTGCCAGCAGCCACAGCCTTCCCTTTCCGCTGCGCTTTTTGAGTAGGCCGGTGGTCTTCCACATGGCTTTCCAGTCCATTTTTTTCAGGCGGTTCCAGAAATACTGTATGCGTGACATGATTGCTCGATCCCTTCTTTATACATTGAACCGGAACAGTGTGATATCCCCGTCTTTCATCACGTAGTCTTTTCCTTCGCTGCGGACCAGCCCTTTTTCCCTGCAGGCAGCCATACTGCCCAGTTCGGCAAGCGTATCAAAGGGTACGATTTCCGCACGGATGAAGCCTTTTTCAAAATCCGTGTGGATCTTTCCGGCAGCCTGCGGTGCCTTTGTTCCTTTGACAATGGTCCACGCGCGGCATTCATCTTCTCCCGCTGTCAGGAAGGAGATCAGCCCCAGAAGCCGGTAGCTAGCGGTAATCAGGCGGTCCAGGCCGCTTTCCCCGATGCCGAGTTCTTCCAGGAATTCGGTTTTTTCATCCGGACTCATGGATGCGATATCCTGCTCAATGGCGGCGGAAATCACAATCACTTCAGCATTTTCTGCTTCCGCGGTTTTTCTGACCTGGTTCACATATTCGTTCTGTGAATCATCCTTGCCCAGGTCGTCTTCCGCAATGTTGGCCGCATATATGACAGGTTTGGTTGTCAGCAGGAACCAGCTGTTCATAATCTGCTTTTCATCGTCTGTGCATTCGAGGGTGCGTGCTGGTTTGCCGCTTTCAAGGTGATTGTACAGGCGGTCAGCCAGTTCTGCTTCAGCGCCGGCCTTTTTATCGCCGCCCCGGAAGCTTTTTTCAGCTTTTTCCTTCCTTTTCTGAACAGTTTCCATATCGGCAAAGATCAGTTCAAGATTGATGGTTTCAATATCCCTGGCCGGATCCACTGAACCGTCCACATGAATAATGTTATCATCATCGAAACACCTGACCACATGAACAATGGCATCCACTTCCCGGATGTGGGAAAGGAACTTGTTGCCCAAGCCTTCACCGCGGCTCGCGCCCTTTACAAGACCTGCTATATCAACAAATTCGATGGTGGTGGGTGTTACCTTCTTCGGATGATACATCTCCGCCAGCACGTTGAGACGCGGATCGGGAACCAGAACAACCCCCGTGTTGGGTTCAATTGTGCAGAACGGATAGTTCTCCGCCTGTGCTCCGGCATTTGTGATCGCGTTGAACAAAGTACTTTTTCCGACATTCGGAAGACCGACTACACCAAGTTTCATAGGAAAGGCTACACTCCTTACAAATGAACGATATTTCCTGCATATCCGGCAAAAAATTATATCCGTTTGCGGTTATTCAGTCAAGCTTTGCAAAGTTTATACCTTATGGTAAAATAAAACGATTTTAAGTATGGAGGCTGTTTTATGTCTGTCCTTTTATGCGCAGTACTGGGCCTTTTGCAGGGCCTTGGTGAGTTTCTTCCTATTTCATCCAGCGGCCATTTGCTGCTTTCGCGCCTGTTTTTCGGTATTCAGACCGATACTCCCGCCATGAAAATGTTTGACATCCTTCTTCATGTCGGCACGCTGATTCCCGTTTTCATTGTTTTCCGCAGGGAATGGCTGGATATGATCCTTCATCCGGTCCGCAACAAAACGCTGGTTCTTCTTGTTGCCGCTTCTCTTCCCACACTGGCTGTCTATTTTGCCGCCAAAAAGCTGTTCCCGGATGTCAACGGCTTCGCTGTTTTTGACAATGGATGGTTCCTTGGTTTTTCCTTCCTGATCACAGCCTTTTTCCTCCTGCTGTGTGACAGGATCGCCGTACGCACGAAAAATGGGGATGGAAAGGTCAGCCTGCTGAACGCGGTTGTGATGGGCCTGTTTCAGGGAATTGGAATGATTCCCGGCGTTTCCAGAAGCGGTTCCACAATCCTGGGCGGTGTTTCCACCGGACTGAATAAAACCACTGCCGCGAAATTCTCATTTATGATGAGCGCGCCTGCCATCGTCGGATCGCTACTTATGGAAGGCAAGGATGCGGTGGAAGAGGGATACATCAGCCAGATCGATCTTCTTCCCTCCCTTATCGGCATAGCGGTCGCCGCTGTTGTCGGTTACCTGGCAATCCGCTTTATGCTTCGTTTAATCGCTAAAGTTCCGCTTTCCTGGTTTGCGCTGTATCTGGCGGTGATCGGGCTCATATTCCTTTTCCTTCAACTCAGCGGCAATACATTGATTCCTCCCTTTGCCGTACCCGCTTCCGTATCATGATGAATCAGCCTGTTAGATTGTTTTGTTCCGATTTTAGTGAGGTGATATGCGGATGAAAAAAATCACAGCGTTTCTGCTTGTGTTCATATTGCTTCTCACTTCCTGCACCGCCGCCTTTGCAGCAAAAAAGAAGTCAGATCCATCTCCTACCGCCGAACCCATTCCGCAGCCGACTCTTTCTCCCGACGCGCCGGAATATGACAAGGAACATCCCGAAAATCTCTCGCCTGACCAGCTTTATGCGGCTTCTGCTATCCTGGTGACGCAGGATAAAGGTGAAGTGATTTTTGAAAAAGACGCTGATGCCATACGCTATCCCGCATCCATGACAAAGATCCTGACGGTTCTTCTCGGCATTCTGTATGTGGATGATCTGCAGCAGGTGGTTACTGTATCGGAAACTGCGGTCAATGTGCCTTCCGATTCTTCCACCATGTATCTGAAGGCGGGAGAAGAAATCAAATTCATCGATGTACTTTACGGAACCATGCTGCTCTCAGCGAACGACGGCGCCAACGTAATTGCGGAAACCGTTTCAGGCGACATATACAACTTTGTCAGCCTGATGAATGATACAGCTGCCAATCTGGGCTGCTACAATACCCATTTTGTCAATCCCCACGGCTATCATGACGATAACCATGTTTCCACAGCCCGCGATATCGCGGTGATTGCCCGGGAAGCCATGAAATCAGACCTTTTCCGCGAAATCGCCGGCACTGTTTCTTATCAACTTCCGAAAACCAACAAAAACAGGGCCCGTTCCATTACCACCAAAACGGAGTATATGCTTACTGGTTCCGAAGATAATCCGAACAAGTATTTCTATGAATACGCAACGGGCATCAAGACCGGCTCCCACACCCAGTCAGGTTACTGCTTTGCCGGTTCAGCGTCCAAAGATGGTGTGGAACTGATTTCTGTCGTGATGTTTACCGGTAAAAGGGCCCGCTGGGCGGATACGATCAAACTGATGGACTATGGCTTCAGCCAGTATATGAGTGTTACACCGGTTGACATATTCAACATGAATCCCATAACCATCGTTACGAGCAACTATTCCACTTCGGACGATCTGAACGGAAAGCTGAAGCTGGTTTGCTCCCCTGTCGGGGAGAATGTCCATATTGTATCAACCAGCAGTGAGATACAGCGGATTGCCGAAAGCCTGACGGATGTCTTTGACAGCGACACGAATATTTTCCGGATTCAGTATACCCGCAGTTTCAGGGCCCCGATTGAGGCCGGGGAAGAAATCGGATATATGTATTATTACCCGCAGGGCGGAGACGCCGTTCAGTATTTGCTGACGGCTTCCCGTACCGTGGAACAGCGTGAAAACGCGCCCCGGACTCTGGAGGAAATAGTTGCGGAGACTTATGCGGATCCGAATCCTTTTCCGCCTTTCGGCTTTGAAATGTGCCTGATCCTCTTCGGGCCTCCCCTTGTGATGATCGGACTCATTATCCTGCTGGTCAGGCGGCATAAAAAGAAACGCACGCATAAAATGCGTGCGCCGGCTCCTGTAAACAGGTATGTGAAATAATGGCTTTCCGGTTATTCTTTGGGCAGCAGCACAGAGAACACCGAACCGAATCCGGGTTTTGATCTGACCCGGATTTTTCCTTTATGCGCTACAACAATAATCCTGGCGATGCTGAGCCCGAGTCCGTGTCCGCCGGATTCGGATTTCCGTGCCTTATCGCTTCGGTAGAACCTGTCAAAAATCTTCGGAAGGTCTTCCTGCGTAACACCCTGGCCTTCATCCCGGACGGAAAGGCAGCAGGAGCCGTTCCGGTCGTCCCTGCAGGACAGGCTGACCTTTGAACCGGGGCTGGAGTATTTTACCGCGTTATCACACAGGATCCGAAGAACCTGTTTCATCATGTTCCTGTCCGCTTTGATGGTCATGGCATCCATCCGCTCTGTTTCAAATGTGTAATCAGTATGAACCATGGCCTCTTCCTTCTGTACCTCGCGGATGAGCTCTGTGGGGTCGAAAGAGGATATTTCCATCATCAGTGTTTTTTTGTCATGGCGTGCCAGGAACAGCAGGTTTTCCACCAGGTCCTTCATGCTTTCGGTTTCCTGGGATATGGCGGATATGCCCTCATCCAGGATATCAGGATCATCCTTCCCCCATCGTTTCAGCATGTCAGTATATCCGCGGATAACGGCAATGGGAGTCCGAAGTTCATGGCTGGCATCGGATACAAACTGTTTCTGGCTGTTGTAGCTTCGCTCGATCCGGTCCAGCATCCTGTTGATCACCGCAGCCAGATCCTTCAGTTCGTTTTTGGTTCCTGCAATATTGATCCGGTTGGACAGGTTGCTTTCGGACAGGGTTTCCGCCATGGAGGTTATATCCCTGATCGGAGCCAGCACCCGCTTGTTCAGCCGCTGATCATACCTGAAAAAATAGAACATCCGGAACAGATCGCACAGCAGGATTCCGCCGGCAATCATGAGCCAGAGTATATAGATATCATGAATGTTCAGGGATACAAGCCAGTTTGTCCCGTTTCCCCGGCTGTAATAGAAACTCAGGATTTCATCCGAAAAGACACGGTCGAACAGAACGGAAAACTGCTGTCCGATTCTCGGGAAGAAATCAGTTTCAGGAAGGATATACGTCTGTTCTGCCGTAAGCCGTCCCTTTTGGATGACCTTTTCTGCTTCATCTTCCGTCTCCGCGGGGATCATGTCCTGTACCTCCCGAGAAACAGGCACGCTGACGGCGATACAGAAAACGATGGAAAGAATGATCATCACAGGGATAAAACTTCTGAAAAGCTGGATGCAGTAATGCAGCGCAATCCGGAACGCCAGGGAAAGCCGAATCCTGCTTACTCCGCCGTGAATGCTGTCACTGGCCTTGTTGGCAAGAACCAGATCACGGTTCCGGCTCTGAGCTGTCTTCGCTCTTTTCTGCCTTTTCTGCTTATTCTTCTTCATAGTCAAATAAATATCCTACAGATCTGATGGTATGGATCGTCTTGATGTTGTAATGATCATCAATTTTATGCCGCAGATAACGGATATAAACATCCACGATGTTGGAATCACCGATGAAATCATATCCCCAGACCTCATTCATGATCTGGTCCCGTGTTACGGCAGTGCCGCGGTGTTCCATCAGGTACCGGAGCGTATCGAATTCCTTTTTTGTCAGGGCAACCGGTTCATCTTTTACACGTACCTGCCAGGATGCTGTGTCAATACTGATGCATCCTGCCGTAAGGATATGATCCTCCTGGCCGGAATCTGCCGGTGTTCCAGCGCGTCTTTTCTTCAGGGCGACCCGGATCCTGGCAAGCAGTTCCTCGATTGCGAACGGTTTGGTCACATAGTCATCCGCACCCATATCAAGACCCATCACCTTATCGGATACGTCATCCTTCGCGGTGAGCATGATGATGGGCAGGTCGCTGGTATGGCGCAGTCTCCTGCAGACTTCAATGCCGCTCAGCTCAGGAAGCATAAGATCGAGAATAAGCAGGTCCGGATTTGTTTCCAGGGCGGTGTTCAGTCCGCTCCGTCCGTCAAAAGCCGTATCCACTTCATATCCCTCATGTTTCAGCTCAAGCTCGAGAAAACGGGCGATTTTCTTTTCGTCTTCAACAATGAGTATTCTGGCCATAGGATCATTCCTTTTTCTGTATTTGGGAAACACCGGCAAAACGGTATCCGGTCAGGATACCGTTTTTGTCTCTGTTATCCGATCGTTACGGAGGAAAATCCGTCCTGATCATCGTCTATGCTGACTTCACCCTCTTTGGTTTCCGTCTGTACGGGAACCTGGATGGTGGGAACGTTTGAGGTTGCGGCGGAGTAAGCGCTGTGATAGGTTGTGGCTGCCGGATTGCTTTCAAAGAAGGAATCCATTGTTTCCTCCAGTTCTTTCGCCTGTTCGCGCAGTTCCTGGGGTTCGTTTCCGAAAACTGCACTGTCTTTGGTATCGTTCTCTTTTTCGGCCTTTTTCTGATCATCCTTATTGATGTTCAGTTCAAACTGCATATGGCCCTTTTTCATTTTTTCGTCGTTCGTAATGGTTTTGACTACGTTGGAAACAGAACTCTTGGCGTTCTGCGCGGCGTTTTTCACCATTTTCTCAAGGCTGTCGGACGCGAATTCGGGATCCATGCCGGAAAAAGAGAATTGATAGCCCAGGATCATGGAAACAATCACACCTGCGATGGTCATATGCGGCGCAAGCAGCAGGCAGAGTCCGCCGAAAAGTACGGATACATTGACGATGCTGGTATCGCCCTTGCGGATTTTGATCCTGCTGCGATATAGCTTCTGTAAAAGATTCAGGGCTTTTTCCTTGGTTTCATTCTTCCTGCCGTTCTCACTCATGTTACGTGTTCCTTCTTTCTGTATATCTTCCTCATTTTTCAGTCTGCCGCTTTTTTCCAGGTCAATGATCGCACGGGCAAGACTGCCGTTATGATAATCAAGCAGCGCGACAGCTTCCTGATAACTCAGCCCGCTCTTTTTTCTCAGAAGCTCAATGTCTTCGATCGTATACGGTTCCATTTTTTAGCTCCCTTCTGCCGTTTTCAACCGGCACGTGTATCATAACATAAATCCTGCCCCGTTGTTCTGAAAAGAAGGCAAAAAGAAGATGAAAATATGATTAAAACTCATGAATAACCGTGCTAAACCGTACAATGTCAGAATAATCTTCATCTTTACAGTTAAAAAACGATGTGATACGATTTCTTTTAGCGGATGAATTTACTTATCACAGGAGGAACAGAATCATATGGATATCAATCAGATTGTCAACGGTACTACTGTTCTGGGTATAGAATTCGGTTCAACCCGTATCAAGGGCGTCCTGATCGGCCGTGATCATAAGGTCATCGCCAGCGGCAGCCATGAATGGGAAAATGATTATGTGGACGGTGTCTGGACCTACAGTGAAAAAGCCATAATTTCCGGCCTACAGTCCTGCTATGCCGATCTGAAGAAAAACATACAGGATGAATATCATGTCACACTGAATAAAATCGGCGCTCTTGGCATCAGTGCCATGATGCATGGCTATCTCCCCTTCGATGCCGGCATGAATCTCCTGGTTCCTTTCCGCACCTGGCGCAACACCATTACCGGCCAGGCGGCCGACGCGCTTACGGATCTGTTCTCCTTCAACATGCCGCAGCGCTGGAGCCTCAGCCATCTTTACCAGGCGATCCTGAACAATGAGAGCCACGTAAAAGATATTGCCTATCTGACCACCCTTGCCGGCTGGATCCATTATCTTCTGAGCGGCCGTAAAGTGCTGGGTGTTGGTGATGCCAGCGGTATGATGCCCATCGATTCCGATACCTGTTCCTATGACAGCCGGATGGTCAACGCTTTTGATTCCCTGATTGCTGACAAGGGATATCCCTGGAAGCTGATCGATATCCTGCCTGAAGTGCTGTGTGCCGGCCAGAATGCCGGTACCCTGACAAAAGAGGGCGCCCTGCTGCTAGATCCGGCCGGAGACCTGGAAGCCGGATGCCCGCTCTGTCCCCCTGAAGGTGACGCCGGAACGGGTATGGCCGCCACGAACAGCGTTCGTGAAAGAACGGGCAATGTCAGCGCCGGTACTTCCATCTTCAGCATGATCGTCCTGGAAAAGCCCATGAGCAAAGTCTATCCCGAAATCGATATTGTCACCACGCCTGCCGGCAAACAGGTCGGTATGGTTCACTGCAATAGCTGTACAAGTGATATCAATGCCTGGGTTTCCCTTCTCCGGGAGTTTGCGGACCTTCTGGGTGTCAAAACAGAGGCCGGTGATGTCTTCACAAAGCTCTTCAGGAAATCCCTGGAGGGCGATAAGGACTGCGGCGGACTGGTGAATTTCAATTATCTGGCCGGTGAGCCCGTCACCGGACTGTCTGAAGGCCGTCCCCTCTTTGTACGCCTTCCTGATGCCCGTATGAATCTGGCCAATTTCATGCGCGCCCAGATTTATTCCAGCATGGAAACCCTGAAATACGGCATGGAGATCATGAACCGGGAGAATGTGGCGATTGACCGTGTCTACGGCCACGGCGGCCTGTTTAAAACCGAAGGAGTCGGTCAGAACTACCTTGCCGCCGCCATTCACGCGCCTGTTACTGTAATGGAAACAGCGGGAGAAGGCGGAGCATGGGGTATTGCCCTGCTGGCTGATTTCCTGCTTTACCGCGGTGAAAACGAAACCCTGGAAGATTACCTGCAGGATCATGTGTTCACCGGTATGAAGCAGATCACCGTATCTCCTGATTCCGCGGATGAAGAAGGTTTTAACCGGTATATGGATCGCTTTGTCAGCTGTATTCCGGCTGAAAAGGCTGCTGCTGATCATTTCAGGGGATAATGTCCAGCTAAGCACCTGTAAAATGTTGTTTTTGTTTGAAAGCCGCAGGGAGGTAATGGTTTGATTTCAGCAAAGGACTTTGAGTCCTCGCTTCATCTGGAGTGTCTTGTTCCCTCCTCCAGGACGGAATGGGATATCCGTACGCCTGACCTGAACCGGCCGGGTATGCAGTTCTGCGGATTCTACGAGTTTTTTGCCTTTGAACGTCCGCAGCTCATCGGTAAGGTGGAAATGGCTTATCTGGAGAAACAGTCTCCGGAAGAACGTACAAAACTCCTGGATAAATACTGCAGTTATCCGATTCCCTGTATTATCATCTGCCGGAATCAGACGCCGCCGCCGGAGTTCCTGGCGGCAGCAAAAGCGCATGATATTCCGGTCTATTCCAGCCAGATGGTGACCAGCAAGTTCACGGCCCTGGCCATCAATTACCTGAACCGCCGGCTTGCTCCCCATATCACCAGGCACGGGGTGCTTGTTGATGTATATGGCGTCGGTGTCTTCCTCTCAGGAAAAAGCGGCGTAGGCAAAAGCGAAGCCGCGCTGGAGCTGATCAAGCGCGGTCATCAGCTGGTTGCGGACGATGTGGTTGATATCTGCCGGATCTCGGACAACCGTCTGATCGGTACCTGTCCTGAAAAGATCCGCCATCTGATGGAGATCCGGGGTATCGGCGTGATCGATATCAAAGCGCTGTACGGAATCGGCGCTGTGGCGCAGAGCAAAACCATCGACCTGATTATCGAACTGGAAACCTGGGACGAAAACAAGGCTTATGACCGGATCGGCATTCAGGATGACACCATCGAGATCATGGGAGTACGCGTTCCCCACCAGCTGATGCCCATTAAACCAGGACGGAATCTGGCCATTATTGTGGAAGTTGCTGCCCGGAATCACAGCCTGAAGCGCACCGGTTATAACGCAGCCCGCGAACTGACAGCGATTTTCCAGGATGAAACGAATGAACAAGGAGGATCCTTTGAATGATCAGAATCGGTATTGACGTGGGCGGAACAGGAATTCAGTTCGGAGCTGTTGACAGCAGCAACCGTATTATCCATGAGGAATCCATCCCCACCCGCACAGATATTCCCTTTGAGGAACAGGTGAAACATATCGCTGACTGCGTTCTGTCGACGGCGGCAGGAGCCGGCGTTTCTGTTGACGATATCTCTTCTGTCGGCATCGGGATCCCCGGTATCGCTTCATCCGCCACAGGAGAAATCATCAAATGTACCAATATGGGATGGAACCATGTTCCTTTCCGGACCGTTTTCCGTCAGTATCTTGATAAACCCCTGTTTATAGAAAACGACGCGAATGTTGCCGCACTGGCGGAAAGCGTCGCGGGTGTCAGCGCCGGTACTTCTTCCAGCGTTTTTATCACCATCGGTACAGGTATCGGCAGCGGGATTATCCTGAACGGCCGGATCTGGAGTGGAGCTCATGGTATCGGCGGTGAACTGGGGCATACCATTTTCAGTCTGGACGGTGTTCCGTGCACATGCGGCAATAAGGGGTGCCTAGAACGTTACTGCTCCGCTACTGCCCTGATCCGTATGGCCAGGGAAGCGGTGGCTGAGCATCCTGATTCTCAGATTCTTGCACTGGCAGGCGGTAATGCCTCCGGAATCGAGGCCAAAACAGTCTTCGACGCGTCCAAAGCCGGGGATGAAGTGGCGGTTGCTGTATACCGTCGTTTTATCAGTTATTTGTCCCAGGCCATTGCCAGTGTTGTAAACCTGCTGGATCCGGAGATTGTTGTCCTGGGAGGCGGCGTCAGCAAAGCCGGAAGTTATCTGCTGGATCCGATTGTTCAGGAATATCCGCGCTATGTCCTCTTCAATGACCAGCCTCTGCCTCCTGTGAAGATTGCCGTTCTCGGATCTGAAGCCGGAATTATCGGTGCGGCGATGCTTTCCTGACAGTCCCCTGGTGATACTACGGTTAAGATTTACGGACATAAAAAAGGAGCTGTATGATACAGCTCCTTTTTCTGTTTGTCAGGTTTACTGCTTGGCGCCGCATTCAGGGCAGAATTTGGTTCCTGCGGGAATGGCTGTTCCGCAGCTTGTGCAGAAGCTGCCTGCATTCTGCTTGGCACCGCATTCCGGGCAGAACTTGGCACCGGCGGGAATCTGCGCACCGCAGGCGGCACATACAGCGCCGGGAACTGCAGCGGATGCCTGCGGAGCGGAAGGATTCATGCTCTGCGCGAACATCTGACCCATGGCAGCGCCGGCACCCATGCCGACACCCATACCGGCCATGCCGTTCTGATTGTTGGCGGCATCACGGATGGCTTCTGCAGCCTGGTATTTGGCATACTGATCCATGTTGCCGAGAACACCCATGGAAGTCCGCTTGTCAATGCTCTTTTCAACATCTTCGGGAAGAGAGATGTTTTCAATCACGAAACTGCAAAGTGTCAGTCCCAGCTCAGCTAGCTTGGGATTGATGGCTTTCATGGCATAATCGGAAAGCTCTTCGTAGTTGGCGGCAAGATCCAGTGCGGGAATCTTGCTTTCGGCAATCGCGTCGCTCAGGCCGCTGACCAGCGTCCGTTTAATCTGGCCTTCAACGCCTTCCACTGTAAAGAGGGCGGCAGTACCGAAGACTTCCTTCAGGAATTTGGCTGGATCGGATACTTTGAAGCTGTAAATACCGAAGGCACGAACGCGGATCATGCCGAACTCGGCATCGCGCATCATGACCGGATTGCTTGTTCCCCATTTCATGTCAAGGAACTGCTTGGTATTTACAAAATACACATCGGATTTGAAGGGAGAATTGAATCCGTATTTCCAGCTCTTCAGGGCTGTAAGGATGGGCATATTGCTTGTCTGAAGCTCATACCTTCCGGGCTCAAAAACATCGGCCAGTTCGCCTTCGTTGACAAAAATCGCAACCTGGCTTTCACGAACGGTAAGCTGTGCACCCATCATGATTTCTTTGCCGTTCATGTCATATTTGTGAACCATCGTTTTGCTGGAACTGTCGGACCATTCGATCACATCGATCAATTGACCTTTGATAGCATTCAGAATACCCATCGTGATTCCTCCTTGATATGTAGTTTTTTATGCTTCATCCGTATCTCCGCACAGAGCTGTCAGTGCGGGGAATACGCGAATTCCGGTAATATGGAGATCCAGTCCGAAAAACTCCTTCATATGCTGGATGCTGTCAGCTGTATAGGATGTCAGCATGGCGGTCATCGTATCCACTGTCATGTCGGTATCCACTCCGTGCAGCGGACATGCAAGCACAAGGATTCTGCCGTCGGAATGAATGGTGGGCAGGATATGGATTCCGTTCAGGTCTCCCGCAAAAGAAGTCCGCAAAGCAACTTCGAGGCGGTCCTTGCCGTAGTGCCATCTGCCTTCCAGTTTGTCAAAGGGCGCGGACTGGTCAATTTCAATCAGCAGGCAGGGTCTGTCTGCATCCATTCTGCTGCGCAGGAGCTTCATATTCCTGTGCAGGTCGGCGCTGCTTTTTACCTGCCCGTTGATAACCCTTTTAAAATAATCGTGCCTGCACATCTGCAGTACGTCACGGGTGTTGGATCTTTCATTGTAAAAATCCGCGTGAATTCGGTTCAGGAGCGCCTTGAGCTCATTCAGGTAGCGAAGAACTTCCTCTTCGGTTCTGCCTGCTTCAAAAATGGACACATTCGGAAAATTCTCCTGCAGGTATGCAAGAATAAGCTCTTCCTGTTCATGGCTGACAGCAAGGCAGATGCCGTCGGCATGATGCTTGGCGAGGCTGTCAATCGTGCCCTCATAGTCATGGCGGATGTGCGGCGGCTTAAAGCCGATCAGTTCCCAGTTTTGGATCCTGGAAAATGCGTTCAGAACATCCTCCTGATCAGATACCAGCAAAAGCTTGTACATCCAGCAACCTCCACGGAGAAAATGGTACAATTCGCCTATATATTATATCCTACTTGTATTCATTATGCAAATGAAATCGTTTTTAATGCAGCAGTTCATTCATGACTTCAACGGCCTTCATGAGCTGTACATCGTTTTTCTGGTCGGCAAATCCATACATGCCGTTATCCCCTTCAGGCAGCGGAACTTCATAGTCCGGGGTGATGCCGACCTTATGAACCGCTGTTCCGCTGGGGGTGAAATACTGGGCGATAGTCATCTGGTATCCGGCGCCGTTCTCTCCCACGGGGAATACACCCTGAATGATTCCCTTTCCGTAGCTCTTGACGCCTACGGTAACAGCGCCTGCACAGTCTCTCAGTGCACCGGTCAGGATTTCGGAAGAACTGGCACTGTGTTCGTTGATCAGAATGACCAGTTTCACGTCCACCTTGCCGTCATAAGTACGGTATTCATCTCCGTGCTCTTCTCCATCCCGGTATTTCAGATAGCAAAGTTCACCTTTGTCCATAAACAGATCCGCAATGTAACGGGCCTGGTCGACCCATCCGCCTGAATTGTCCCGAAGGTCGATAATAATCCCTTCCGCCCCCTGGGAAACCAGGTTGTTCAATGCTTTTTCGAATTCCTTGTCAGCCTGTCCGGCAAATTCATAAAGGGCGATATATCCGGTTTTGCTGTCAAGCATCTGGCCTTCCACCTGGTTGACATTCACCTGTCGTCTGGTGATGGTGAAGGTAATCTCTTCGTTGTTGCGCAGGAAAGTCACATCAACGTTTGTTCCGGCTTCGCCGCGCATGATGTCAACAGCATCCTGGAGGTTTGTCGCGTTGACATACAGATCCTCGCCTACCCTGTACAGGATATCTCCCCGTTTGACGCCGGCTTCTTTAGCAGGACCGTTATCAAAAACACGGATGATTGTGCAGGCCTGCGTTTCCATATTGGCCTGGATCATAACGCCGATACCGACATATTTGCCTTCATCCTCTTCCCACAGTTCCGCGTATTCTTTCGGGGTATAGTAGAATGAATAGGGATCGTCCAGTCCGGCCATCAGACCCCGGATGGCATACTCAACCATCTGATCCTTGTTCGTTTCAACGTAAAAGCTTTCGTTGGCAGCATCGTAAATATCGAACATTTCGGAAAACTGCCGGTATTTTTCATATTCCTCCCTGCTGATGGTCACCAGGTCATCACTGCTGCCGGACGATGCGGCAGCGGCGGTGTAATCCTCTGTGCGGAACATGGCCTCAAGCGTGGAATACGGAATAACAGAGCATGAGCTGAATACCGTCAGCAGGATCAGAATCATAACAACAAAGAGAAAACGTTTTTTCATGGATGAATCTCCTTTCGGGATAATACCGGATGAATCAGGAAATATCGGACAGTTCCGTGATAATTTTGAATACAGCGGCATCTGTAAACCTGCGCAGGTCCAGGCCGTAATCCTTTTTGATTTTATCAAGCCTGTAGTTCAGCGTGTTACGGTGTATGAACAACTGCCTGGATGCTGCCGTAAGGTTCAGGTCATTCTGGAAGAAAATGCGCACGGTTTCGAGTATTTCATCGGAAAGAGGCGGTGCTCCCGGTGGAAAAAGGATTTCTCCGATTTCTTTCCGTTTCTCCGGAGAAATACATTCCAGGATTCTTTCCAGCTTCAGCCTGCTGTAAATATATACACTTTCATTCCTGTGAAAACGTAGCCCGGTCGCCAGCGCATCAGCCGCCTGGCGGCAGCTTTCCTGCAGGCCGTACAGGTCTTCAGCGTTCTGGCCGATTCCTGCCCTGATCCCGTCTGTTCCTTCGCTCTCCATGGTACCGATCAGCGCTTCGGCGTATTCAGCTGTCTCTTCCTCTGTCATGCCTTCAGTTTCCCTGATCAGCAGGATATCCGACCATCCAGACCGGATCACAACATCCTTGTCTTCCAGCGGTGCGATGGAACGGAACAGGGAAAGGAAATCCTTTTCCGCAGGATGTATCAGTCGGAAAAGCACTGCTCTCCTTCCGGCGTATGGATTCACGTTGCATTGCTGAAGAACCTGCTTTTCAGGAAAATACTCCGGATCTTCAAGCATCCGGCGGAAAAGCTCTTCCCTGCCGGAGGGTACGCCCGCCGCGGCAGGCTTCCGGCCGGTCAGCAGATGCAGGAGTTCATATCCTTCCTCACTGTCCTGAACAATGATCGCTTTGTTTTCCTGCAGAATATAAACAGAACCGTCTTTCAGAATGAAATGCTCAGGAGAAACCATAAGTGAACGGCGCAGGCCGTCCGGAAGCTCATCAATACCGACAACTTCCGTCAACACTTTCTTACCGGGCAAATACAATTCCTCCCTTATTGTACTGATATTTTATTATATCACATCTCATTCATTTGGAAAACGCATTCTTGTCCAAGGTTGAAACTCTTCACAGTCAATCGTATAATATAGTCATGAAAACTTACCCGGAGGAATGACTGCATGAAACGATGGAAGCTTTTATCCCTGATAATGGCATCGTTTTATGTTGTTTTTTCCTGTGTTCCCGCATTGGCTGCTTTTTCTTTTTCCGACACCCGTTTTCAGAATGATCTCACAACCGATAACCTTGATGCGATCATTGAGGAATATGAATTATACGACGGATGGTACTGGACCACCGAGCCGGATATTCCGCAGACCTTTCATGGCCATCCGGAATGTCCGGGATGGACGACAACCGTTGACAGGAACAACCGGAAAGCTTACCGGGAAGGATGGTATGGATGCAGATGGCCCATTGACCATGTGCGGAAAGTTGATCCTTCCAGAGGCGGATATGCCGAATGCTTTGCCTTTGCGCAGTTTATCGGCTATCTTCTTTCCGGTGAAGTCAATCCGCAGCATAACTGGGATTTTTATTACGATACAAAGTCTTCCGGCGGTCTTCAGGTCGGGGATATCGTGCGGGTTGAATACCGTAAAAACGGACATGAGTATTACCACAGCGCGGTTGTTTATGAAATCAACGGTGAGGAAATTGTTTTCCTTCAGGTTTCCGGCGGTGCGTATAACCGGATTTCCATCGGCAAAGGATTTTCCGACGGCAATGTGGAGAACGTCACTTCCCTGGAGGAATTATCCGTGATCCCCGGGCTGAAAATTTCCCGTTTCCATCCGGACAAATAAACTCCCGGACCGTATATCCGGTCCGGGAGCAGGTATAACTGGTTTGATAAGGCGATTCTTACTTGTTGAGGATCGTCTTTTCAGTTTCCTTGTCGAAGAAGTGCAGGTGGTTGGTATCAAGAGCGATCTTGATCTTCTGGCCGGCCTTGCTGGAAGTGCGGGGATCAACGCGGGCGATGATGTTGCCTTCCTTGCCGGTGGTGCTCAGGTACAGGTAGGTTTCGGAACCCATCAGTTCTGTCACTTCAACGTCTACATCGATGGTGGCGGAAGCAAATTCAGCCAGCTTCTGCTCATCGTCATGGATGTTCTCGGGACGGATGCCCATGATGACTTCCTTGCCGATGTAGCTTTCATCAATGAACTTGGCAACCTTCTGCTCCGGAACGACGATCTTGTTGTCACCGAAGGTGGCAACCACATCCTGTCCTTCGCGGTCCAGTTTCACATTGAAGAAGTTCATCTGGGGGCTGCCGATGAAGCCGGCGACGAACTCATTGGCCGGATAGTCATACAGGTTCTGGGGAGTATCCACCTGCTGCACAACGCCGTCTTTCATAACAACGATACGGCTGGCCATGGTCATAGCTTCAGTCTGGTCATGGGTAACGTAGATGAAGGTTGTCTGCAGCCTCTGATGCAGTTTGGTGATTTCTGTACGCATGGCTACGCGCAGCTTGGCGTCCAGGTTGGAAAGGGGTTCGTCGAACAGGAAGACCTTGGGCTCACGGACGATAGCACGTCCCAGGGCGACACGCTGGCGCTGACCGCCGGACAGAGCCTTCGGCTTACGGGTCAGCAGGTGAGCGATGTCCAGGATCTTGGCGGCTTCTTCCACGCGGCGCTTGATCTCATCCTTGGGGGTCTTGCGCAGCTTCAGACCGAAAGCCATGTTGTCGAACACGGTCATATGGGGATACAGGGCGTAGTTCTGGAACACCATGGCGATATCGCGGTCCTTCGGAGCCACGTCGTTCACCAGTTTGTCTCCGATATACAGTTCACCGTCGGAAATTTCTTCCAGGCCGGCGACCATACGCAGAGTGGTGGATTTACCGCAGCCGGAAGGTCCGACCAGAACGATAAACTCCTTGTCTTCGATGTCGAGGCAGAAGTCGCTGACGGCGGTCACGTTTCCGGTGTAGACCTTGTAGATGTGCTGAAGGGATACACTTGCCATATATTTGATCCTCCTAAAATATTGGGATTAACCCTTTTACCGGTATTATAGCCGCGGACATCAAAAAAAGGAATTGCCTGTTTGCACAAGAATTCCTTTTTGTTTTGTACATATATCACAATTGATTATCTGTGATTGCGTATTTCATTTCTTTCCAGCCGGATGCTGTTGATCAGTTCGCTGAGTTTCCTGTCGGTTTCAGCGAGCAGGGAGTCCATATAATCCAGCGTGTTTTTATGCAGCTCGGCGGCTTCCTGCCTGGCGCTTTCTCTCAGTTCGTCGCATTCCACCCTTGCGCGACGGACAATACTTTCTTCCTCAACCAGTTTTCTTGCTTTGTTTTCGGCATCATCCAGCATCCGTGCAGATTCGGCGGAAGCCTGCTCCACCCGTGCCTGGGCTTCCTGATTGGCCTGTTCCATCAGCGCAGCCGCATCCCGGTGGGCCTGGTCAATCATCTGCTGAGCTTTCCTGGCTGCTTCATTTACCATGCTCTGGGCCTGGTTGGAAGCATTTTCAAGGATCTCTTTCCTCTTCTGCTCCGTTTCACTGCGGATGGTTTCCTCTTCCTCAACGATGGCTGCAGCTTTCTTGACGGCATCAGGAAGCTTATCCTCGAGAAGATCCAGCTGTGTCTGAACCAGGTTCCGGTTCACAACACAGGTTTCGCTGTTGATAAAGCTCCTTTTCGCGTTTCTCAGCTCATCGGCAAGAATGCCGATGGCTTTCAGGCATTCACCGGCGTTATGGATATCAGACGGCATATCTTTGTTTCTCCTTTATTTGTTACTATATTGATTTTTCGACAGCAGCTCCCCTATTTCCTTTATCTGCTTTTCGGGAACAAAGGAACTGATATCCCCGCCGAAGGAGAAAATTTCCCTTACGGCGGAGGAAGATACGCCGGCCAGGGCCGGATCGGTCGGAATAAAAAAGGTTTCAACGGAACCGTTCAGCATTTTATTGGCGCATGCGGAGGATAATTCATGTTCAAACTCCGGTGTATTTCTGACACCCCGGATCACAATCCGTTCCTTCTTTTTTTTCATATAATCCGCCAGCAGGCCGTCCCAGCTGTCCACCCGTACATTCGGAAAATCACTGCAGGCATTTTCAAGAAGGCGGATTCTGTCTTCCAGCGAAAGGGTGCCCTTTTTGGAAATGTTGATCATCACTGTAACCGTAACCCGGTCAAACAGGGAAGCTGCCCTTTGAATCAGGTCCATATGCCCTTTTGTCACGGGATCAAACGAACCCGGAAAAACGCATGATACCATTTTTTTCTGCCTCCTTACACACGAAGTCTGTAGAAAGATACCGCGCAGAATCCCCATTCTTTCTGCCGGATTGTCTCAAATCGTTCGTCGGCTGTGACGTCCTTTCCGGATTCATGTTCCAGAACGATCAGTGTTTCCGGTCCGGAAAGAGGAATCAGGGAAGCGAACACATCCCTTAAATCCGTCATGCAGTAAGGCGGATCCAGAAAAACCAGATCAAAAACCTGCTGCTCTTCCTGCAGGACCCGTACTGCCTTTTTCCAGTCAGAAAGCAGAATACGAGTGCGTTCTGTATACCGAAGGGTTTCAGCATTCTTTTTCTGCACCATATTCGCCTTACGGTCCGAATCCACGAGCACCGCTGATACAGCTCCCCGGCTGAGCGCTTCAAGACTCAGCGCGCCGCTTCCGGCAAACAGATCCAGTACCCTGCTTCCCGGCACATCGGCCTGAAGCATGTTGAAGATGTTTTCCCTGACACGGTCCAGGGTAGGCCTGGTATTTCGGCCTTCCGGTGCGGCAATCTGCCTGCCGCGCGCTTCACCGGCAATGATACGCATATCTGTCAGCTCTCCGGAGGATCAGTTCAGCTGTTCGGGTTCGCGCCTGCGGGACTGTCTGTTCTGCTTCATGATCCTTTTCTTTTCTTTACGGATTCTGTTTTTGTCGTTTTCGGATATTACTGTGTGGATTCTGGTTCGGACGCCTTTTCCTGTCAGATAACCGAATCCGTAGAAAACGGCGGGCAGCATCACAATGACAGGGCTGATTCTTTCCAGAAGGAGCATGCCCTCTTTATTGTTATGTCCGATCAGATTAACATAAGGAATGATGCATATCCGGATAAAGGCACGGAGATAGTCAACCGTCCCCATGCCCTCAGGCTGGGTATAATTCACAAGTGCGTTTCCGATATCGCTGCGGCTTGCATAGGCCTGCATCCAGGATGGAAGGGTTCCGGCGTCTGTGGTCTGTAGCGTTGTACCGAACGCAAGAACCAGAGCAGGAATCAGGATCAGAAGCGTACCCAGCGCAGCGGTAAGGAATCCTTTGGCCGGATTGAAGCAGAGCTTCCGTTCTGATTCGCTGTATTCCTGGTTTTTCTCCTTTTTGGTGTACAGGATTTCACCCCTTGAGACAGCTTCTGTTCCGTGATTGGAACCAAAGTTGAAATACAGCATCATCTGTACGCCGATCACCGCCAGGTTCAGTCCCAGTTTCAGCACCGTGCTCCCGAAGGCGGTGGAGGAACAGGCAATAAAGGAGATCAGGATAATCACAACCATCGTGCCGAAAAATTTCAGGCTGTCCCTGACCGTGTTTTCATCAGCAGCGTCTCCCCTGATAAAAGGTTTGACTACTTCCTGAACGCCGGTTTTTTGCTTCTTGCTTTTCATGTTCATCTGGCATACCGTCCTGTAATCATTGATGTGAAATGTATTTACGCCCTACCCTGCTGCCGGAGCTGCAGAGAATTTCATAGCTGATTGTACCGGCCCAGGATGCGATTTCTTCAGCGTCTATGGATTCGCTGCCGCTTTTCCCGAGCAGCACAACCTCATCACCTGTCCGGGCGTCATCGATATCGCTGATATCAGCCATCATCTGGTCCATACAGACTCGTCCGATAATTTTAGCACGTTTGCCGCGGATCAGTACATATCCGTCCTTTGCGCAGGCTCTGAAATACCCGTCTGCGTATCCGCAGGTGATCGTTGCGGTCCTGACCGGATGATCGCTGCGGTATGTCCGTCCGTAACTCACATAGGATCCTGCAGGCAGATCCTTGATATAACTGATTACAGCGGTCCATGTCATACAGGGTTTCAGGGCTGTTTCCGTATGAACCGGCGGATATCCGTACAGGCTGATCCCGGCCCTTACGATGTCAAGCGCCATTTCAGGGAACCGGTGAATGGCCGCTGAATTGCAGCAGTGACGCAGCACGGATTCCGGAAGGGGTTCGGTAAGTTTCAGGAACTGCCGGTATTGACATTCCGTAAACTCAATGCCGTCCTCATCGCCGTCCGCGTCGGAAAAATGGGTGAAGGCACCGGTCAGCCTGACGTGAGGACAATCTTCCAGTGCTGCAAGCACGGCATCGCGTTCCATTTCATTCCTGACACCGATCCGTCCCATTCCGGTATCAATCTTCAGATGAACTTCGGTCTGCTTTTGCAGGAATTCCCCAGCCTGCTCACAAAGGAATACCATTTCGGGGGAACAGACGGTCTGGATCAGGCCGTATTCCGCGCCTTCCTGCACATCCGATGCCGTAACGGCTCCCAGGACCAGTACAGGAACCCGGATGCCTTTTTCCCGCAGCTGTACACCTTCGCTGACAGCCGCAACAGCAAGCATATCCGCTCCGCCTTTGATGGCGGCAAGGGCTGTTTCCACGGCACCGTGCCCGTAACCGTCCGCCTTGACAACAGCAATCAGTTTCGCGCTGTCGGGAACGGAGGAACGGATGGCTTTCATATTGTTTTCAATGGCTGAAAGATCAATTGTCCTGGTGTTTCGCTGAATCACTGACATCTTTCTTCGCCTTCTCTTCTGTATAGTGCATGTGGATCTGGTCATTCAGCAGATTGATATCGCCGCATCCCATGGTAATCACAAGATCCCCGGGCTGCCAGTGTGATTTCAGATAGGCTTCCGTATCATCGAAGGAAGGCGTCCATACGGCATTGATCCCGTTCTTTTTCATTCCTTCTGTCAGCATACCGCTGTTCAGGTCTCCGGGATCAGCCTCCCGGGCAGCGCAGATATCCGTGACGAGAGTGAAATCAGCTTCCTCGGTGCAGGTCAGGTACTGATCAAACAATGTCCTGACACGGCTGAAGGTATGTGGCTGCATAACTGCCCAAAGCCTGCCCATGCAGCTTTTACGCGCTATGGAAACGGCATTTCTCATCTCCGCCGGGTTGTGTCCGTAGTCGTGATATATATCAACGCCGTCGATCCTGTCGGTCAGTTCAAACCTTCTGTGGGCGCCGATGAAACGGGACAGGGTATCTGCGGCCCTGGCCGGGTCCAGTCCAAGCCGGAAAGCAGCCGCGATGGCCGCCATACCGTTCATGACGTTGAATGAACCGGGAACGCCCATCCTGACAGGCGTCATGAAATTTCCGCGGAAATACAGATCATAGGATGCGTAACCCCGTTCGTCCTCCCGCAGGTTTTCGGGATACCAGTCGTTTTCCTTTCCGAAGCCGAATGTAACGGTGCTGCATTTCAGTTTGGAAAACAGCCGTCTGATCCGCGTATCGTCACCGTTGCCGATGGCGGCTCCGTTTTCCGGAACCAGGGCAAGATACTGACCGAAGGTTTGTTCAATTTCGTCAATATCCCTGTAGCAGTCCAGATGGTCGGCGTCTATATTCAGCACAACGGCCACCGTTGGTGAAAGCTGCAGGAAACTCCGGTTATACTCACAGGCTTCAGCCACAAAAATATCGCTGTGTCCAACCCGTGTGCTGCCGCCTACAGCATCCAGCCTTCCGCCGATGGCGATGCTGGGATCCATGTTGTTTTCAAGAAGCATCTGGCTGAGCATGGACGTAACCGTTGTTTTGCCGTGCGCGCCACAGATCCCTACGGCCTTTTCATATCCTTCCATCAGCTGGCCGAGCAGGGTGGCGCGCTCAATGCATGGTATGCCGAGGCGCTCCGCTTCTTTTCTTTCAGGATTGTCCTCACGGATGGCGGCTGAATAAACCACAAGATCAGCCCCGTGGACGTTTTCGGCTTTATGCCCTATATGAACCACAGCGTTTTTCTCCCGGACAAAATGAACCAGATAGGTTTCGTCCCGGTCGCTGCCCGTTACGGTGTATCCCTGTTCAATCAGCATTTCAGCCAGGCCGCTCATGCTGCTGCCGCCGATGCCGATCATATGGATTCTCCCGCCGGGAATATTCCTGATATGGGCGGTTTTCATCCCTGCTGTCACTTCCTGTTTTTATTCAATCGTAATCCGCGGGTTCTCCCGGCTGGGACGATACATCACAAAACGCCTGCCGATAAACTGAATCGGTTCCGCGCCTGTTTTTTCGCACAGGGTTGTCAGGGCGCTTTTCGCGTCCAGCGGAGCACCCTGCTGCACACATCCTTTAATCAGTTCCCTGGCCTCCAGCGCGTCATATACCTCCTTGACAACGCTGTCCGTAATTCCCTCTTTTCCTATATAAATAATGGTTTCAAGGGGATTGGCCATTTTTCTCAGTGCGGCCCTCTGTTTTCCTGTCATTTTCATTTCCTCCGTAACAATTCGGGTCGTTATTCAATAAAGTCAAATTCCATATCAGCGATCTGGACGGTGGATCCTTCTCCGGCCCCTGCTTCTTTCAGCGCGTCAATCACGCCGGTCCGGCGGAGCGTACGGTGGAACCAGTTGAGGCTTTCCTGGTCATCAAAGTTGACACTGCTGATCAGGTGGTCCATTCCGGGGCCGGAAACGACATAGATACCGTTTTCAACGGTGACCTCAAAGGCGTCCTTATCAACTTCCTCTTCCGGCATCTCCTCTTCATGATAGTGAAGGATCGGCGGCAGCTCTTCCAGCTGCCTGGCTGTTTCGTCCAGGAGTTCGTCAAAACCCTGGTGTGTGGCGGCACTGACGGCAAAAACAGGAACGCCCATGCCTTCAGCGATAATGCGCATTCTTGTCAGGTTTTCTTCCGCTCCGGGCAGATCGGTCTTATTGCAGACAATGATCTGGGGCTTCTCGCTCAGGTTGCCGTACCGGTCCAGTTCAGAATTGATCTGGTCCAGGTCGTCAATCGGATCCCTGCCTTCGCTTCCGGAAATATCAACCACATGCAGCAGGAGACGGGTTCTTTCCACGTGCCGCAGGAAATCATGTCCAAGCCCGGCTCCGTCAGAGGCGCCCTCAATCAGCCCGGGAATGTCAGCGAGTACGATATCCTTTCCGAAACGCCTGACAATGCCCAGGTTGGGAGTCAGCGTGGTAAAGTGGTAATTTCCCACCTTCGGTCTGGCGCTGGTGACAACGCTCAGGATGGAGCTTTTACCCACGTTGGGATAGCCGATCAGACCTACATCGGCGATGGTCTTCAGTTCAAGCCGGAGCGTCCTGATATCCGTTTTAATGCCGGGCTTGGCGAAATTGGGAGCCTGCCGGGTCGGTGTGGCAAAATGCTGGTTTCCCCATCCGCCTTTGCCGCCTTTCAGCAGCAGCCGGGTTTCACCGGGAATATCCATATCCGCCATCACGCGGTCCGTCTGGTCATCATAGATCACCGTACCGACCGGCACCTTGATCAGCAGGTCATCACCCCGCCTGCCTGTGCAGCGGTTCGCCTTGCCGTCTTCCCCGTTTTCAGCGGTATATTTGCTCTTGAACCGGAAATCCAGCAGCGTATGCATATTCACGTCGGCATAGATCAGGATATCGCCGCCGTTGCCGCCGTCGCCTCCGTCCGGTCCGCCGTTGATGACAAATTTTTCCCTGTGAAAGGAGGTGGATCCGTTTCCGCCGTTGCCGGCTTTTACCGTGATTTTGACACGGTCTACAAAATTACCCATAGTCATCCCCTTACCCTTGTCAGTTTCTCATGGAATGAATCGGAGCAGGAATCCGCCCGCCTCTGGCAATAAACTCCTTGTTTCCGAATTCGTTGACAGGCATCACCGGCGCGTGTCCCAGCAGCCCGCCGAATTCAACCGTATCACCGGCTTTTTTGCCTACCGTGGGGATAATCCGTACGGCTGTTGTTTTGTTATTGATCATCCCGATCGCTGCTTCATCCGCAATAATGCCGCTGATGGTTTCCGCAGAGGTGTCCCCGGGAACAGCGATCATATCCAGTCCCACGGAACAGACGCAGGTCATCGCTTCCAGTTTTTCCAGGGAAAGCGCACCTGCCGCCGCAGCCTCAATCATGCCGATATCCTCACTCACGGGAATAAAGGCGCCGCTGAGCCCGCCAACATGGTTGCTCGCCATGATACCGCCCTTTTTCACCGCGTCGTTCAGCAGAGCCAGCGCGGCAGTGGTTCCGGGCGCTCCCGCGTATTCAAGACCCATCTCTGTCAGGATGTGGGCAACGGAATCCCCCCTGGCAGGAGTGGGGGCCAGGCTCAGGTCCACAATCCCGAAAGGAATGTTCATGCGTTTGCTGGCTTCCTTGGCTACAAGCTGTCCCACGCGGGTAATCTTGAACGCGGTACGCTTGATCGTTTCAGCCACAACATCGAAAGGCTCGCCCCTCACGCTTTCCAGCGCGACCTTGACCACACCGGGTCCTGAAACGCCCACGTTGATGGCACATTCAGGTTCGCCTGCGCCGCAGAAAGCTCCGGCCATGAACGGGTTGTCCTCCACCGCGTTGGCGAAGACCACCAGTTTGGCACATCCAAGCCCGTCCGAATCAGCGGTCAGTTCCGCTGTTTTCTTGATGATCTGTCCCATTTCCCGTACAGCGTTCATGTTGATACCTGCGCGGGTGGAAGCAACATTGACGCTGGAGCACAGGAACTGGGTTTCGCTCAGCACTTCCGGAATGGAAGCGAGGAGCCTTTCATCCGCTTTGGTAGCCCCTTTATGCATCAGTGCGGAATATCCGCCCAGAAAATTTACGCCTACTTCCTTTGCGGCGCGGTCCAGTGCCCGGGCGATCGGAACGGGATCACCCTGTGCGATCATGCTCACAGGGGTGACGCTGATCCGTTTGTTCACAATGGGAATCCCGAATTCTATTTCGATTTCCTGTCCTGTATGCACCAGGTTGGCAGCGGTCCTGCAGATCTTGTCATAAACCCGTTCGGCACAGCGCTGCAGATTCTCGTCCGAGCAGTCAAGCAGGTTGATTCCGAGGGTAATGGTTCTGATATCAAAATTCTCTTCCTGGATCATCCGCATGGTCTGGAGAATTTCACCGGTTTCAATCATTTGCTGTCAATCCTCCTCAGATGCGGTGCATGGCATCAAAAATATCCATTCTCTGGATATGAATGGTCATTTTCAGTTCGTCCCGTACGGGCTGGAGTTCCTGGTCAATCTCGTCAAAGCGGAGATGCGCCCCGTCCAGGTCCACAACCATCATCATGGTAAAGTACCCGCCCAGGATGGTCTGTGTGATATCAAGAATATTGATATTCATTTCACTGAGCTTGGTAGCCACGCGGGCAATAATACCGGTTGAATCCAGTCCTGTCACGGATATCAGCGCTTTTGTCATAAAACTTCTCCTCCGGGTAATATAATCATATTATTATAAGGATCACTTCCGGCGTTTGTCAATTTTACTTTTTTTCTGATTGTACTTATGATATAATTGCTAAGTTTTAGATCGCACCGGAAAGGAGGGTCTGTTTGGCCAGTCTGGTTCTCGCATCCTGTTCCCCCCGCCGCAGTGAACTGCTTCACCGGCTCGGACTGTCCTTCAGGACGGACGCTCCCGATGTTGATGAACGTTGTTCCCTTCCCGCGGCTGAAACCGTCTGTGAGCTTTCCCGCCGGAAAGCCCTTGCCTGTGCCGGCAGGAATCCCGGTTCCTATATCCTCGGCTCCGATACCCTGGTGGCCCTGGAGGATCAGATTCTCGGCAAACCGGCTGATCCGGAGGATGCCGTCCGTATGCTTCAGCTCCTTTCCGGCCGTACGCATCAGGTTTATACCGGTGTCACCGTCATCTCTCCGGACGGCAGTATCATGACAGACTATGATCGGACGGATGTCACTTTTACCTCCGTTCCGGAGGAGGAAATCCTCTCCTACGTGCGCTCCGGTGAACCGCTTGACAAAGCTGGCTCCTATGCTCTCCAGGGACGTGCCGGCATGTGGATTGCCGGCATCTCCGGTTCTGAGTCCTCTGTCATCGGTCTTCCGCTTTATCTTGTTCGTTCCCTGCTGATCCGTTCCGGTTTTCCGCTTTTGCAGGAGATTGACCTGAATCAATAATCAAAGGATGATTGTTTATGCCTTTTCTGGCTCCCGATATAGGTATTGATCTTGGCACCGAGAACATCAATGTTTATGTTCGCGGAAGAGGGATCGTCATTTCAGAGCCCACCCTTGTTGTTCTTTCCAAGGAGAACAGGAATACCATCCGTGCTGTGGGTGATGAAGCCCGTTTCCTTTACGGACGGTCTCCGGATACCCTGATTGCGGTATCGCCGATCCGTAACGGCCAGGTGGCTGATTTCGACATTGCGGAACTGATGTTCCGTTACTTCATCCGCAAAGCCGTCGGTGTTTCCTATCTCGGCAAACCCCGTATCATCATTTCTGTCCCCTGCGGCATGGATGATGTAAACCGGAAAGCCCTGATGGAAGCAATCCGCATGGCGGGTTCCAAGCATGTTTTCCTGATCGAAAAGCCTTTTGCCTCTGCAATCGGTACAGGCCTGCCCGTCTACGATCCCATCGGCAGTCTCGTGGTGGATATCGGTGCCGGAACAACGGATATCGCCGTGATCTCACTCGGCGGACTGGTAGTATCCCAGAGTGTACAGGTCGGCGGCAATAAGTTTAATGAAGCAATTGCCGATTACCTGCGCCGGGAATGTAATATTCTCATCGGAAGCACCACCGCGGACAATATCAAGAAAGACCTGGCTTCCGCGCTTCCGCTGAATGAATCCCGCACCATCATGGTCCGCGGTATCAATCAGCTCAATACTTCCGCCGGTACGGTTTCCTTCACTTCCGACCAGGCCTACGAGGCCGTCAAGGGGCCCTGCAGCGCCATTGTAAAGGCGATCCGCTGGGTTCTTGAAAGAACTCCGCCGGAGCTTGCGGCTGATATTATGAAAAGCGGCATTCATCTCACCGGCGACGGCGCCCGGCTTTTTGCGCTGGACCGTTATATTTCAGAAAGCCTTGGCATGCCTGTGCTGCTTGCCCGGGATCCCGGGGACTGCTGCATTCTGGGTATCGGTTACCTGACCGAGAATATCCAGCTTGTGACGCCGCAGGATAAACGCTCAAGGCCGTCCATTAAACAATAACTGATCCGAAAAGGGGGTGTTTCCGGGAATGTCAGCCAGAAGACGTCTGGAACGCGCGTCCGAAGACCGCCGTCCTGTTGTGACGGATGATTTTATCTATGACGAACCCACAGGTTCTGTATCAAATAAAGAAACCGATTCCGCCGGTTCCGATACGCCGGAGGAAGCCATCAGGAAACTGAAAGGCAGCAGTGCGGCCGATGCGATTCATTCATCCCTTTCCGGGATGGAAGACCGTTACGGCTCATCAGGCAGCAGGCCCGATGATACCGTTTCAGATGATGCTGTCTCTTCCGAAGACTCAACCGGAACCCGGAAAACCAAAGAGCGTAAATCCCATCCGGTCATCCGCGGCTTTATCCTGATCCTGGTCACCGTTTCGCTGATTCTTGCGGCTGCCGCCTACATCTTCAACAGGATTTACGGCAATAATGCTCCCGCCGTTCTCGGAATGCCTGAAAATGCAATCAGCACCGCGGTCACGCCGGTCCAGAGCTTTTTCTCCGGCCTGACGGAAACCGTGTTCGGATACTTCAGAACCCTGAAGCTTCGTTCCAATATTGAAACAGCCTACAATGAGCTGGTGGCCGAAAACGAGGAGCTGGCTTATAAAGCCATGCGGGTGGATCAGCTGGAACGGGAGCTATCCGAATATAAGGATATGAAGGAAATGATGGCTGCCAACCAGGAAATGAACCCCATCCTTTGCTCCATCATTGGCAAATCCGACTCAAACTATTTCAGCACCTTCACCATCGATAAGGGCTCGAAGGACGGCATTAAGCAATACATGGCGGTTGTTTACGGCGATGCGCTGGTAGGATATACGGAAACCGTGGAAAAAACCACCTCCACTGTCCGTACCATTATCGATTCCACCGCCTCCATCTCTGCCGTCATTGACAGCACCAGGGACCAGGGCAACGTCAAAGGAACCCTGGGAATCGATGAAACGCCGATCTGCCGCATGTATTATCTTTCCACCAAAAAACTGCCCCGCCCGGGAGATCTGGTTGTGACTTCCGGTGTGGCCATGCCTTTCCCCAGGGAAATCCCTATCGGCACCGTCACCGCCAGCACGCGCGGTATGCAGGAGAAAAACCAGTATATTGAAATCCAGCCCCTTGTGGACTTTAACCACCTGGAAAAGGTAATGGTCCTTCGGTATATTCCCGAATACGCCGAAGCCATTGAAAACCGGGAAAATGCGGATGCCAATATTGCTCTTGTGCCGCTGGAAACCGCAAGGCCTTCTCCCCAGGTTCCCGAAGTAGCTTCCGTCTACAAATCCCAGGAGGATGATGACGAGCTGCTGGATGATGAAGGCGAAGATGAGGAAGAGGAAAGCGACCAGCTGGAAACGCCTTCTCCCACCCCGGAACCGACGCCCTCTCCCACGCCTGTTCCGACACCTTCACCGGCTCCCACGCCTGATAAAACATCCTATGTTTATCATCCGGTCAGTCAGCGGGGTGAACCCACCCCGAGTCCCAGCCCGACGCCCGTGCCCACTTCCACCCCGTACATCACGCCTGACCCTGATGATATGACCTTCGACGAGGAGGAATAATCCATGCAGAAGATCGTATCCGGCAGAGTTCAGCCCGGCTTTATCCGCAGATATGGCATGCTGGCGTTCCTGATTGTGATGGGCTATCTGTGCCATGTCTGTGTAATGCCCTATTGCCGTATATTCGGCATCGTACCCAACCTGCTTTATGTTGTGATCGGCGTTGTAACTGTGGCCTACGGTAAACTTCGCGCGTTCTGGGTTGGTATGATTTTCGGTCTTCTGATGGAAATCATGCTTCCCTCGGTCACTTATGTGAACCTGGCCATCTATCCTGTTTCCACCCTTTTCTGCTCATTCGCTTTTGCGGATAAGCCGCTGAAAACCCTGGAATATGAACGGGCAACCAACCGGCGCAAAAAGGAACTTCCCGCCTGGCTCCGTACCTTCCTTTGCACTGCCCTGAATATCTTTGTTTATGAAGTGGTCAATATTACCTATATATATCTGGGCGGCAACGCGCTGCAGTTCCACCATTTCATGAAAGCCTTCCTGAGCATTCTCTACACGTCCCTGCTGTGCCTGGGCCTGCTCTTTCCCTTAAGGCGGATGATCTTCGGCCCGAAGCGCCAGGTACTGATCCTGCAGAGTGCTCCTGTGACATTCCAGCGCAGCTGATTGGACAGTCGTGTCCTGTATTTTTCCCGGAAAGGAGTGTAGTCAATGGAACAAAAGAAAAAAACACCTGATTTCTGGAGATATGCAGCTTTTCTTGTTATCCTGTTCGCTATTTTCGTCTGGCTGACTTCCGGCCTGATCAACCTTCAGCTGAAGGATTCGGATGTATATAAGGAAAAAGCCGAGGAAACCCGTACCAAGACCATTGCGCTGCGCGGCAAGCGCGGAAGCATCAGCTCCGCGGACTCTGTTGTGCTGGCCAAGGACGTGGAAATTTATAACGTAACCTTCCAGAAGGACGCTACCGCAAATACAAAGGCGCTGTATAAGAAATATACCCAGTCCATCCTGGATACCATTGAAATCATCGAAAGGAACGGCAGTACCATCGATGTTTCCTACGTCATCCGTCGCAAGCCTGAACCCAAGGAAGTCGAGGAAGAGGATGAATTCGGCAATATTGTCACAAAGATTATTGACCAGCATCCCGAACTCGCTGTCGGTGACTGGGAGTTCCACTTTGGTTCCGGCGTTTCCGATACAGTTCTGGAAACCCGTGAAAAGCAGTGGCGCTCCAACAATTACCTCACAAACACGAAAAAGTATTTGACCGCTGCCCAGTGCATTGAAGCGCTGGAAAAGCGGTACCAGTTCGAGGAAATCGAAAAGGAGAACAATATTCAGCTTTCAGAGGAAACAAAGCTGAAGGTCATGGCCATCTACTCGGAAATGCAGATGAATATCTTTAACTCCCAGCCGATTGTCATCTCCAAGGACGTACCTTTTGAAACCGTTATTGAAATCGAAACCCGTTCCGCCATGCTGCCCGGCATGGGCATTGACGTGGGTACCAAGCGTGTATATCCCCGTTCCACGCTTGCTTCCCAGATTATCGGATACACCGGTGCGATTCCCACCCGGAGCATGTGGCTGGAGCTCCAGGCGAAGGGATATTCCTATAACGATACCATCGGCCGCGACGGTATTGAATCCTCCATGGAGGAATGGCTGACCCAGAACAACTCCCTCCGCAAAGGATATCGTACCGTGGAACGGGACCAGATGTCCCGTGTCACCCGCGAGCTCGGTGAAGCCACCCAGCCGACAGACGGCAACAACGTCAAACTGACCCTGAACGCTGCCTATCAGCAGGAGGCGGAAAGGTGTATTGCCAGAAATGTGAATGATGTCCGCGACGGTCAGGATAAAAAGCTGAAAAACGAATACTGGATCGAGTCCAATAAGAATGATATCCATAAGCGCAAGTGGGATCAGTTCCCGCTCCAGCTGGCCCAGCACGGCTGCCTCATTGTCCTGGACATGTATGACCGCGTCCTTGCCATGGCCAACTATCCGACCTATGACCTGAACGCCCTGGTTCAGGGCGGCGATGCTGCCCTGGAAATCCTGCAGGATGACCGCAATTTGCTCCTGAACTACGGAATCCATGCCCGCGGAACGCCCGGCTCCATTTTTAAAATGGTTACCGGAATGGGCGCTCTGTCCGAAGGACTGCTGCAATGGAATGAACGCATCTCTGACCTGGGCTATTTTACCAAGTACAATAAGGATCTGAGCACGGCGCCGAAGTGCTGGATCAGTAAAAACGCACGCGGGCAGCATGCCAATCAGACCATCGTTGAAGGCCTGGAGCATTCCTGCAATTACTTTTTCTATGAAATCTCCTCCCGGCTGGAGGAGGACAGGCTTTATCAGTATGCTGCTCTCTTCGGCCTCACATCCAAAACGGATATTGACCTTCCCGGCGAACTTCATTCGGTGGTCGGCTGCCAGGAAACCCTGTACGATAAGAACAAGCCCGTGAATGAAGCAAACCAGGATACGTCGCTGCCCATCATCGTTTTCAACTCAATCAAACGTCATCTCCGCAGCTGCGGCGCCAACAAAGGTATCAATTACAGCGATGAAAACCTGTCCAAGTGTGCCAAGCGACTTATGGATATGGCTGTGGACCAGGATGAATCCAACTGGCTCGAATACATGCGCACCATCCTGATGGAAGAGCTGAATATGACCAAGGAAATGGTTTATCTTCAATCCGTCATCGGTGATACCTACAATTACATGAATGACATCAAGTGGGGCGGCGGGCAGACCATCCTGACCGGTATCGGACAGTCTGTTACGGTACTGACGCCTATTGCCGTTGCCCGTTATGTCTGCACCATAGCCAACGGCGGTTATGTGTACAACGTTTCCCTCGTCGACTCCATCACCGAGCCGGACGGCACGCTGCTCTCCCAGCGTGAACCTTCCCTGATCCGCAGACTGGAGCACTGTGAAGGAGAGTATGATGAGCATACCAACTTCATGCAGCTGATCCGTATGGGCATGAAGGGCGTTGTTGACGAGTCCGGTACCGCGAAAAAGTATTTCCGCAACTGGCCTTACCAGGAGCAGATTGCCGCGAAAACGGGAACCGCGCAGGTTACCTCCATCGACCTGGAAAACAACGCATGGTTTATCTGCTTCGCGCCTTATGACAATCCGGAAATTGCTGTGGTCAGCTTTATTCCCAACGGCTATTCGGGTGCAGAAGCATCCATTGCCGCCCGTGACTTTATCGAGTGGTATATGGAGCAGAAGGAAGTCCGTGAAGTCGATATAGTACTTCCTGTCGGCAATTCCCTCTCGCCGTAATCCCGTATCGGAGGTTTACGATGTCTGTATGCTATGCGGTCGCGTCCGGAAAAGGCGGTGTCGGTAAATCCACCATCACTGCCGGTCTCGGCGCTGCCATTGCCCGCAGTGGATCCCGCGTCCTGATTATCGACGCGGATATCGGGCTCCGTTCCCAGGACGCGATCCTGTCCCTGGAAAACCGGGTTGTCTATGACCTGATCGATCTGGCAGAGGGAGACTGTACCCTGGATCAGGCGGTTCTTCCGTCTGATGCTGTCCGCGGTCTCTTCCTGCTTCCTGCTGCCCAGTTTTCCCGCGCAAAAAAGCTTGATCCGGACCGGTTTGCCAAAATCCTCAGGTCCCTCAGGCAGTCCTATGATTATATTTTCATTGACTGTCCCGCCGGAGTGGAACGCGGCCTCCGGAATGTGCTGAATGCCGGGGTGGATGAGGAAATTCTCATCGCCACGCCTGATGATATATCCGTCCGCAGTGCGGAAAGGACATGGCAGGTGATGGAATCCAAAAAGCTGAACCGTCCCTGGCTGATCGTCAACCGCCTGGATGAGGAACTGGTCCGTTCTGCCGGTATGATGTCTGCCCGTACGGTTTCAGAAGTGCTGGATCTTCCCCTTCTCGGCGAAATACCGGATGATCCCGTGGTTCTTCGCGCCGCCCTGAAGCATGCCCTGTTCATGGATTATGACTGTGAAGCCCGTAACGCGGTCATGCGGATCGCTTCCAGGCTTTCCGGGCGTTCTGTTCCCTTTCCCGGTTACGGAACCCAAAAACAGTCCTGGATCCGTCGTCTTTTCTCCAGGCCTCTGAAGGAGGTGTCCCCTATTGACGATCACTGAGAACCGGCACGCCCGTGCCCACCTCGACCTGGTTCTTATTGCCCTGGTTTTCGCGATGGCGCTCTTCGGTGTCGTTGCCGTTTGTGTTGCTTCTTTTTCTCCCCAGTCATCCACGGACGGTTCCCTGCTCAATCATATCTTTGAATCTTCCTATGCTGAACGCCAGTGCCTCTTCCTGCTGCTGGCTCCCCTGGTCGTCGGTGTTATTACCGCCTTTCCCTTTGATATTCTCCGTCGCAGGGCGGAATGGTTTTACTGGGCGGCCTTTTTTCTGCTGGCCGTTACTACCATCTTTAACCGTGCAGCCGGCGTTAAAGCCTGGCTGGATACCCTGTGGGGATACACCATTCAGCCTTCTGAGTTCATGAAGCTCGCCATGATCCTGGTTCTGGCCAAAAATTTCGCACGCCAGGACCGTCCCATGAGCGATTCCAGGTCCTTCATCCATATTTTCCTTATTGTCGGTATTCCCGGCATTGTCATCCTGATGCAGGGTGAAACCGGTTCCCTGCTGGTGATTGTCTTTATGTTCGCGGTGATGATGTATTTCGCGAACGTTTCCATGAAAACCCTCGGGATTCTGGCCGGCCTTGCCGTCATCGGGTTCCTGGCCCTTTTTGCCTTCGTATCCCTGACAAATGCGACAGATTATCGTCTGGCCCGTATCACCGGCTGGCTGAGACCTGCGGATTTCTCTTCTTCCGATGCTTATCAGCAGACGATGTCCAAAATGACCATCGGATCCGGCGGATTTTCCGGCAACGGCATGTTTGTCACGGGCGCCATTTCCCAGCTGAATTACGTTCCCGCTGACTGGACGGACTTCATTTATGCCACCATCGGGGAAACCTGGGGCTTTGTCGGCTGTGTATCTGTGCTCATCGGTTATATCCTGATTCTTCTCAGGATGCTCTATCTTGCCTGGTTCACCAGGGATAAATTCGGACGCCTGATTATTATCGGCGTACTGGGCATGCTCCTTTTCCATGTGCTTGAGAACATCGCCATGACGCTGGGCCTGATGCCGATTACGGGTATACCGCTGCCCTTCCTTTCTTACGGCGGTTCCAACATGATGACCAACATGGGCGGTGTCGGCCTGGTGCTGAATGCGACCAAAAACCGTTCCCTCAACGTTTCCGTGAATACACCCCAGACCCTTTATAATCCCTACAGAATTCATAAGCAGTTTAAGACCAGGGCATACTGACTGATTTCGGCAAATGCGGAGGTGGTCTGATGGATGAGCTGTTCAATGCGGATTATCTGGTCCTTTCCCCTTCCTACGGTGATGTAATGAACAGTATGGTTCTTCCCTGGCTGGAGGAACGTGCGGACACCCGTATGGTTTCCACCTATGACGGTCATTCTTTATTCTGCCAGGCCTGGCAGGCGGAAAGCCCTTCTGCCACAGTGGTGATTGTCCACGGTTTCACGGAAAATGCCCTGAAATATTCTGAACTGATCTGGTCCCTCCTTCATCTGGGTTTTTCCGTTATCGCCTATGACCAGCGCGGCCATGGCCGTTCCTGGCGTGCGGACGGCATTCCCGATCCGTCTGTCACCCATGTGGATCATTTCTCCGATTATGTCCGTGACCTGCATACAGTCTGTGATTCTTTCCGTAATTCCATGCCTGCTCCCTGGTTTCTCTTTGCCCACTCCATGGGCGGTGCCGTTGCGTCCCTTTTTCTGGAACAGGAACCGGATATCTTCCGCGCTGCCGTTCTTTCTTCTCCCATGATCGCGCCTTCCACACGAGGCATTCCTGTTTTTCTGGCTTCCGCTCTCTCTTTTGCGGCAGTGTCTGCCGGGCGCGGAAAACGGAATCCTTTTTTCATGCATCCTTATGCCGGGCCGGAGGATTTCGGTACCTCCTGCGCCACGGATCCGGAACGTTTTGCCTGGTATGACCGGATAAAAGCTTCCGATACGGCTTTTCAGAACAGCATTCCTTCCTACCGCTGGTCTTCGGAGTCCCTGCGCGTCACCGGTCAGATTCTGGCGCCGGGCAGGCCTGAAAAAATAAGCTGCCCTGTCCTGCTTTTTTCTGCCGGAACAGATTTCAGTGTGCTTCCCGGACCGCAGAAGCAGTTCACAGAACGGCTCCGGTCCGGCCGGTTCATTCCTGTGCCGCTGGCCCGGCATGAAATTTACCGTTCAGTGAATGATGTCCTATTCCCCTGGTGGCATGATGTCATTTGTTTCTTCAATACAAATCTTTCTCTGCAGATTCCTGAAGGAGGCATTCAGTCATGAAAACCGGCAGATCCTTTTCCGTTCTTTTTGCCCTGGTAATGATCGTTTTTGTTTGCTTTATTGTGTGGTATCTGCCGGCTGCCGGGAATCTCCGCTTTAAGCTTCAGGATACGGAATTGAGTCTGGAAACCAGCCGCGGACGGGAAAGAAAACAGCAGCATGAATATGATACCGTGGTGAAAGAAATTCCTGAAAAGCAGGCCGAGCTGGATCGTATTCTTCCTCTTTCCGCCGCCGCTGAGGAGGAAGTCAAAAAGCTGAAGGAGGAGCGCAAGGAGCTCCGGAAACGGAAAAAGGAACTGGAATCCGGCGAAAACGCCAATGCCGCGGAAGGAGGCACATCCCATGAGTAAAACACAGAAGCTGATTCTTTGGATCGTGCTGGCTGCCGCTGTGCTGGTGATGGTGTTCTGTACCCTGAATTATCTGAACCTCAAAGGCCGGCTGCGTGAAACCAGCCTGCAGCTTTCCGACAGCAGGGTAACCTGGGAAGGAATTGCCGCGGAGAAGGAGGCGCTGCAGGAGGACCTGAAAACCATCAAAAACGAGCTGAAGGAAGCGGAACTATCCCTGGAAGAAGCTCAGACAAGGGCAGAGGAAATCAGGGAGGAAATCAAAACCCTTCAGGATGAAATCAAGGCATATGATCCGGTAGGTCCATAATGCCTTTAGTTATGCGGAGTCTGTTTTACAGGCTTGGAAAGCATATCCATTGAGGGTCGGAAAACGTTGATTGTTTTCATCAAAGCAGTAAGAAAACTATTGACATCGGCCGGTACGCGTGATATAGTATCTGACGTTGTCCGGTCCGGTTGTTCACCGGCTGGACAGCCGGATATCTGGGTGTGGCGCAGTTTGGTAGCGTGCTTGAATGGGGTTCAAGAGGCCGGAGGTTCGAATCCTCTCACCCAGACTTACAGCTTCCTGTTTACAGGAAGCTGTTTTTTTGCTGCTTTCAGCTCTTCAGCCGGGTTTGTCCGGTTCCTTTGATTCTTGTCATCCCTGTATATCTGTTGTAAAATAAAATAGTTATAAGTTTTTTGAAAGGAAGATTCCCGATATGACAAAACTGGAAACATCACTTCTGGAAATTCTCCGGGAAGACTGCCGTATCCCGCTTGAAAAGCTGTCTGTTATGACCGGCGCTTCCCTTGAGGAAGTCGCACAGGCCGTTGAAGATCTTGAAAAAAGAAAAATCATCCTTCGCTACAGTCCTATGATCAACTGGGACAATACCGACCGCGAACGGGTGGAAGCCATGATTGAGGTCCGTGTCACCCCTCAGCGTGATATGGGTTTTGATGCCATTGCCCGGAGAATCTACCGCTTTGATGAGGTGAAAAGCGTTTACCTGATGTCCGGCTCCTATGACCTGCTTGTTCTGGTGGAAGCGCGCACCCTCAAGGAACTGGCTTCTTTTGTCTCTGCCAAGCTTTCTCCCCTGGAAACAGTAACCGGTACGGCTACCAGCTTTGTACTGAAACGCTATAAAGAAGAGGGCGTCATTTTTGACAGTGACGATGCCGATCACAGGCTGGTGATTTCGCCGTGAATTACGATCTCTATCTGAACCGCCGTGCGGCTTCCGTTCCGCCCAGCGGAATCCGCCGTTTTTTTGACCTGGCTGCCTCCAGGAAGGATGCGATTTCCCTCGGTGTGGGTGAACCGGATTTTAAAACGCCTTATCTGTTCCGTGATGCGGCCATTAACTCCCTTGTGGACGGGGAAACCCAGTATACCGCCAACCGGGGACTGATTGAGCTTCGTCAGGAAATCGCCTTTTACCTGTCAAACAGGTATCAGATCAGCTATACCCCTGAGGAAGAAATCCTTGTCACCATCGGTGCCTCCGAAGCTATCGATCTGGCGCTTCGCGCACTGGTTTCGGACGGAGATGAAGTCCTTGTTCCCGATCCCAGTTATGTTTCCTATGCTCCCTGCGTTGTCTTTGCCGGCGGCGTTGCTGTTCCGGTGCGTACCACACAGGAAAACCAATTCCGCCTGAAAGCGGAGGATCTGGAAAAAGCTGTCACCCCCAGAACCAAACTCCTGATTCTTCCCTATCCCAACAATCCCACTGGCGCCGTTATGCGGAAGGAAGACCTGGAAGAAATCGCTGAGGTGATCAGCCGTCATGATCTCCTGGTCATTTCCGATGAAATCTATTCCGAGCTTGTGTACGGTGAAAACGGCCATACCGCTTTCGCGTCCATCCCAGGCATGTATGAACGCACCGTCACCATCAACGGCTTCAGCAAAGCCTTCGCGATGACGGGCTGGCGCGTGGGTTATGCCTGCGGCGCAAAAGAGATTATCTCCGTGATGAATAAAATCCATCAGTATTCCATCATGTGCGCACCCCGTATGGGGCAGATTGCCGCAGCTGCCGCCCTGCGGATCGGCCGTGAAAACAATTACGAATCCGTTCAGATAATGCGTGAAAGCTATGACCGTCGCAGAAGGCTGATGGTGGATGCATTCCGCGGCATGGGGCTTGAATGCTTTGAACCCTACGGTGCTTTTTATGCCTTCCCTTCCATCCGTAAAACCGGACTCAGCAGTGAAGAGTTCTGCTCCCGTCTTCTTCAGGAAAAGAACGTGGCCGCAGTCCCCGGCACCGCCTTCGGTCCTTCCGGTGAAGGGCATATCCGCTGCTGTTACGCGATCGCAGTAGACAAGATCAATATCGCCATGGAGCGCATCGCTGATTTTGTCTCATCTTTTGCCTGATTGTTTTGGAGGATTTATCCTGATGATTATGAAACGGTTTCTTTCCCTTTTGTTATGCATTCTGCTGCTGGTTCCTTCCGCAGCGCTGATGTACGAAGAGGACGATGATCTCAGCATCGAGGATATCATAGAAGAAGAATACAATGATGCGGCTTCGGATTCCCCTTCCGCTGACGGTTCCGTACTGATTACGGTCACCTGCACCGGCGACCTGACCATCGGCGGGGATAATCTGCACAAAAAAGGAAAAAAATTCTATGACATGCTGGAGAAAAATGGCAAGGATATCAGTTTTACGATGGCTAATGTCAGGGATATTTTCCGTCAGGACGATCTCACTCTGGTGAATTTCGAAGGGACTTTCACCGAAAGCAAACATGTGCCGGACAATAAGAAAAACAACGAGTTCATTTTCAATATTGCCCCTGAATATGTGACGGTGCTCAGTGACAACAGCATTGAAGCTGTCAGCCTGGAAAACAACCATGTCATGGATCACGGCGAGGACGGCTATAATGAAACAAAGGAAGTCATCCGCAATGCCGGCGTGGTCTACTCCAACTCTGAAGAAATCGGTGTTTTTAACGTCAAAGGCATTCAGATCGCCATGCTGAGCTATCTGTGCATAGACCGTTATGACAAGCCTGTCGGCGGATACAATAACCTTTATGAAAAGGTTGCCGCGGATATTGCTGCCACAAAGCAGAAGTATCCCATCGTCATTGTTTCCTTCCACTGGGGCATTGAAAAGTATTACTATCCTACCGATAATCAGAAAAAGATGGGCCGTCTTGCCGTGGACAGCGGTGCGGACCTGGTGATCGGCCATCATTCCCACCGCATGAACCCCATCGAGGAATATAACGGCGTATATATCTGCTATTCCCTGGGTAATTTCTGCTTCTCCGGCAACGATAAACCTTCCGATATGAGTTCCTATATTTTCCAGACCAGGTTCCGTATCGATAAAGAAGGTGATATCAGCAATACCGGCTTCCGCATCATTCCGATCCGGATCACGTCCATGAAGGATAAAAATGACTATACACCGACTCCGGTTACGGATGGAATGAAGATTGACGGAATCATCAATACCCTGAAGGATAACGGCAGGAAATACCTGGATTATCCTGTGGCGGAATATCCGCTCGACTGGAAAGACTGAGGGATGTAAAATGCTGGCTTCCGTTCTGCTGGATACCTGTCTGAAATCCGGTATCGATTTTTTTACCGGCGTGCCGGACTCCCTTTTAAAGGGACTCTGTGACGAGTTATATGCCCGTTACGGAACCCAAAGCGATACCCATGTGGTTGCACATAACGAGGGCGGCGCCGTTGCCCTGTGTGCCGGCCATTATCTTTCCGCCCGCAGGCCCGGTCTGTGCTATATGCAGAACAGCGGCCTCGGAAACGCCGTCAATCCCCTTGCTTCCCTCATGGATCCGGAGGTCTATGCCATTCCCTGCCTGCTTGTGATCGGATGGCGGGGCGAGCCCGGAGTGAAGGATGAACCGCAGCACGTTAAGCAGGGACAGGTTACCCTCGGCCAGCTGGACCTGCTGGGCATTCCGTACCGGACTTTATCGCAGGATACATCAGAAGAGGCTTTTCTGTCGGATTTTAAAGCCCTTTCTTCTGAAATGTCCCGGGGACATACAGTTGCTTTTGTCGTCCGTAAAGGCGCTCTGCAGTCCTCTTCTTCCCCTGTTTACGGCAATCAGTATTCCATGACCAGGGAAAAGGCTGCTGAAATCCTTCTTTCTGCTTCTTCACCGGATGATATTTTTGTATCCACCACCGGTAAGCTCTCCCGTGAAGTTTTTGAACTGCGGGAAGCCCGCGGCGAGGATCATTCCAGGGATTTTCTCACCGTTGGTTCCATGGGTCACGCGGGTATGATCGCGCTGCGTATTGCTTCTGAAAAGCAAAACCGCCGTGTATGGTGCCTGGACGGAGACGGAGCCTGCCTCATGCATCTCGGTGCGCTGCCGGTCATCGCGCGGCGTCTTCCGGCGAATCTGGTCCATATTGTTATCAATAACGGTGCGCATGAAACGGTCGGGGGGATGCCCGTCTGCTGCGGTGCCATGAATATACCCGGTATCGCGTCCGCGGCCGGTTATCCTCTTGTCCGCAGCGCAGATTCTGAGGAAAGCCTGAAATCCGTTCTGTCCGAATGCCTTTCCTCCGGTCAGGGACCGGCTCTGATCGAGGTGAAATGCGCCTGCGGATCCCGTAAAGACCTTGGCAGGCCTACCACAACGCCTGTTCAGAACCGGGATGCGTTTATGGATCATCTCGCGTAAATTATTACAAAAATTTCATATTTTTGACCACAACATGTAGTGCAAACATGTTGACCTGAATCGTATATTTAGTTATTATATATAGGAAAAAGATTCAGGATAGGGGGGTATATGGAATGATTGCCGGATATGGCAGCAAGCCGGTTTTCCAGTATAAATTCCGCCCCCTGATGCAGGATCAGCGTGTGATGGACGGCGGTTTCTGTGTGATTCTTTATGAAAACCGCATTCTTTCCTTCAGCACCTATGATGTGCACGGTTCTTTTATGGATGAGCTTTGTTTCTCCCTGCCCGTCCGCGTCATTCAGTGTTTCTACGGTCTCCTTCGCAACGCTTCCAGCTGGCTCGGGGATACCCCCTGTGACCTTCGCGGCGCCAGTGTGACTCCCTATGCTTCCTCCTTCGCTTTTGACGGTTATGATCCGATCCGCGTCTGGGGCATCAACGATCTGCTTTGCCAGCCCGCCGGTTCCCAGGCCGGTTTCTTCACCCGCCACCTCTATGTCCTGTTTGAGGACGTGGCAAACCTGTTCGCGGAAAACGGCGTCCGGATGACCCTCGATGGCTTTACCTGGGATACGGAGAAGATCCGGCCCTTCCGGAAAGGGCAGCTGTATTCATCCGGCAGGCAAAACGTTATCTGACATCACAGCGTGCCTCAGGGCACGCTTTTTTGAAGGGATGAAAATCTGCATATGATAAAAGAAAAATATAATTCCTGGCTTCATTGTCCCGCTATGCCTGCGGAGCTGCTTGACCAGCTGCGTGAAATGGACGAATCTGCCATGCGGGAATGTTTTTACCGTGATCTGGCCTTCGGCACAGGCGGTCTCAGGGGCATCCTGGGTGCCGGAACCAACCGGATGAACCTTTTTACGGTCATGAAAGCTACCCGCGGCCTGGGCGCTTATCTCCTGGAAACCTATTCCGATCCTTCCTGCGCGGTCAGCTATGACAGCCGGATTCATTCCCGGGATTTCGCTGAACTCACTGCTGCAGTCCTTGCGGATATGGGTATTTCCGTCTGGCTTTATTCAGCGCTTATGCCCACACCCATGCTCAGTTTTGCGGTACGCCGTCTCTCCGCGTCCGCCGGCGTCATGGTGACCGCATCCCATAATCCGGCCCGTTTCAACGGCTACAAAGTGTACGGTGCAGACGGATGTCAGATTACCCTGGAAGCTGCGGAACGCATCCAGAAGAGCATCGACGCACAGCCGGATCTTGCTGATGCCCTTCCCTCCTTTTCCGGATACCTTTCCTCCGGAAAAATCAGGTATATTACCGACGATATCATTGAAGACTACTACAACGCCGTTTTAGGGCTTCGTGTGAAATCCTCCTCCTGTCCGCTTCATGCGGTTTATTCACCACTGAACGGGGCCGGAAATGTCCCTGTACGTGAAATTCTGCGCCGGCTGGGAAATATCCGGGTGGACCTGGTCAAAGAGCAGGAACTGCCTGACGGGCATTTCCCCACCTGTCCCTATCCGAATCCTGAAATCAGGGAAGCCATGGAACTGGCCATCCGTAAAACCCTGGAAACCGGCGCGGATCTCTGTTTCGCCACGGACCCGGATTGTGACCGTATGGGAGCCGGTGTCCGGACGGGAAATGATGTGACGCTGATCAGCGGTAATGACATGGGTATCCTGATGCTGGATTATCTTTGCCGCAACCGGAAGAATAACAGTCCCCTTCCGCCTGTTGTTGTCAAAACCATTGTCACTACGGAAATGGCTGCAGCTCTGTGCCGTCAGTACGGCCTGGAACTGCGCAATGTCCTGACCGGTTTCAAGTATATCGGCGAGCAGATCGGCCTGCTGGAAGCCGCCGGTGAAAAAGACCGTTATCTCTTCGGTTTTGAGGAAAGCTACGG
>JAGAAC010000062.1 GCA_017615475.1 Clostridia bacterium | reverse complement strand
GGAAAAGGAGTGATAATCAATGAAAAAACGGCTGATTATACTGATCACAGTCATGATGATATGTATCTTCGGAATGGCAGCAGCGGAGGAGTTTTCCGCTGTAGGGAAGCCCTTTCCTGACTTCCAGACCATGGATACGGAGCAGAATGCGTTTTCCCTTTCCGAAGCACTGAAGGATCATGAAGCGGTGCTGATCAATCTATGGGCTTCCTGGTGCGGCCCCTGCGTGCATGAATTCCCGTACCTGAATGAAGCATATAACAAATATAAGGACAAGGTGGCGTTCATCGGACTGACGGTTGAACCGGAAGACACCTGGGAAATCCTGAAGAGTATGAAGGCAGAGTACGGCATAGAGTATCCCGTGGCACGTGAAGCGGGCACTTCCATTCTGCAGCATATCGGCGGAAACCAGGGAACGCCGACCACCATCATTGTGGACCGGTTCGGGAACGCAGTGTATATGCAGGTTGGTTCATTCAGCAACAGCTCTGAGCTGAGCCGGGCACTGGATGCTTTCCTGGGCGACAGTTATACAGAATCGAAAGCGATCACAAAGATCCCGCTGCCGAAGGCAACCCAGGCACTTCCTGTGTCCGCAGCCCGCAGCATGAGGGTGGAAAATGAAGACGCCAGGCGGATCGTTCTTCACGCCCGGTATACAGATCCGGAGTACGATGCTTATTTCGGCGAAGAGACAGTTTACGGATATGTGGTTCCGGGAGAAACCGCCAGAATCGTTATGGAGATTGCACCCGGGGACGACCTGACAGATATTGTGTACAGTGATTTTGTCAAATATGAGTCCTTTGATATGTTCTCACTGCTGGACAAAGAGCGGAATGCTTATGTCTATGAACAGCAGGTGGGGGATGAAGAACGCGCATATGCCCAGGTGTCGCTGGGAACCAAAACGGGCAACCTGGATGCTGATCCGGCCTTTGCTGCGCTGTTCCTTTTCCGTGATGAGAAAACCATCCAGAAGATGGTCGATGACTACCGCGAGGATGGGATGATTATCACCTGGGAATACACGGAGGAAAGCAAACCGGAAACAGCAGAGAAAACATCCTATGCCATTTATGTGATTGACCAGAACGGGGATCCGGTCCCCGGTGTGATGGTCAACTTCTGTAACGATCAGGCCTGCACGATGGCAGCGGGCGATGAAAAAGGCGTGATTAGTTTTGACGGCGCACCGGAAGATTATCATATCCAGGTGCTTAAGGTGCCGGAAGGATACAGCGTTGATCCGGCGTTTGAGATGCAAACAGGCAATAGGAATGAATTTGTGTTGATTGTTGAGAAGAAATGAACAAATTCAGTGTATAGTAAAAGCGGCCGCGTCAGCAACCGCATTTACTATATGAATCATGTTCAATGCATAATGCATAATGGGATGGCGCAGACTGCGCCATCCTTTTTAATGAAGAATGAATAATGGTGGAGAAAACGCACCCTATGGGTGCGTTTTTTTGATTGTATGCGCCTTCGGCGTAGTAAGGGATTCATCGACTGCGCCAGGAATGACAATTTGGGGAATGCTTTCGGTTGGAAGGGGGTCAAGGGAAGACAATAAAAAGTCCGCGCCGGAACGCGGACTTTTTCTGTCAGATGCCGGTTTGAACTTTGCGGTTTAAGGCTTCCACGCTTCTGCGGGCTCTGCGGTATGAGATGAGCCAGAGGATTGCATAAACCAGCAGGAAGACGCCGAAATAAACCAGGAAACCCACGAAGGTGTGCTTCATCCAATGCATGAAGTAGGCAGTAGGAAGCACCGACAGGGAAATGGCAATCAGATGAACGATGGACATTTTGGCCAGGCTCCAGTCCGTATAATAGACAACAGTGGAACCGCCAACGACAGCGCCGTACAGGAGATTGCAGAGTGCCTGGATCAGGACGGCGTTCATTTCGGAGCCGCAGTCCTGGATCAGGGCCGGAACGACAGGATAGTAATTTCCGTCACCCACATTGAGGGAATTAATGATGGTGATGACTGTGCCGATTGCCAGTCCGATGGGCATACCGATCAGGGCACGCCTTATCGCTTCTTTCCATAGTTTTTTATTCATATTCCAAGTACCTCCTTAATTTTTGACACATAACGTCTTGAGACATAGGTTTTGCTGCCGTCCGACAGAATGACGCAGATTGTTCCTGCGAAGCTCAGATCAAAGCTTTTGACCTTTTTTAGATTGACGATTTCCGAATTGGAAATCCGTACAAAGCGAGAGGGTTTCAGCCGCTCCTCGGCTTCATACAGGCGAAGCCGGAGCATGTATTCACCCGTGGGCAGCACGGCGTAAACTTTGCCGTTAGCGGCATAAATCCTGAGGATGTCCTTCTCATCCAGAATGGTGACGGAGTCCTCACGGAAACCGGCGATCATCCGCGGTTCGGATTCAGACAGCGCCTGTACCAGGGCGCTGATTTCTTCCGTGAGCTCATTTGTCATGACAATCACTTTTGGTTCTGTGAGTGATGTGTCGATTCTGACTTCAACCTGCACTTTTTTGGCTCCTTTCTCCCGGGTCGCTTGTATTATATGAGAAAGCATGAATACTTTCCATCGTTTTTCGATAAACGGTCGAAAAACGGAAACAAGTGGCAGTTCTCAGGATGATATATGTCCTGTGGGAATGAAAAATGCATGAAGGACAGGAGTTTACGGGCTGTTCATGAGGAGTTCATCTGTTCCGGATAGTATGGCAGGGAAGAACAGCGCCGGAAACGGCGCGGAAAAGAGGAAAGAGAACAATGAAGAAACTGTTATCCTGGATCCTGTGCCTGTGTCTACTGCTGGGGACTGCCGCGTATGCGGAGGAAGAAGCGGAGGATGATAACTTCCTGCTGAAGATCTATGACCGGAGCGGACTGGATATTTCCTATCTCCGCTTTGATTTCTATGTAGGAAATCAATACAGGGGATATGTGTGCTCGTCGCCGGATGAGGGAGAAGACTTCTACCGCTGCCCCTATTCCACGGATAATCCGGAAGAGCTGAAGGATCTGCGGATTGAAGTGTCATACGGGGTGTCGGATCTTTCTCCGGAGGACGCTATCATCCAGGTGATGATGGGGAAAGAGATGGAAGAGCATAAGGTTACGACGCTTGAGCAGGCGTTTGAACTGGGGAAGGAGTATGCAATGTCTCTCATCAGAGATGGAGAGACATTGCAATTAATAATTAACAATTAACAATTAATAATGGCGGTGAAAACAGCGCGAAGCGCTGTTTTTTTTGAATTGATGGATTGGTTTTAAGGTGGAATGCCTGCGGATGGAGGGTGTTTGACTCTGAATCCGTGGGAGATCTTTCGACGCGGCCTTCGGCCTTGCTCAAGATGACACATTGCGGATGGTTTTGGTTCCCATGTTTAGGGGGGAACCTGAATCCGTGGGAGATTTCTCCGCTTCGCTTGCGGCTCCGGTCGAAATGACAAATATCCATGCATAATGCGTCATGAAGCGGCAAAACGACTGCGCCATTTTTATATGCCGGGATGTTCAGTATGTGTTTTTATTCTTTACGTGTCAGGTGGATTTTGGTATGATAAGCGCGGTTTCGGGTTATCCGGGAAACCCCTTATGCGTAAGTGAAAGAGACGGAAAAAGATGAACTTTTTTGACGTTTTGTCCCTGTTGGGCGGCCTGGCAATGTTCCTGTACGGCATGCGCCTGATGGGTGACTCCCTGAAGGAAAACTCTTCCGGCACACTCAAGCATGTCATGGAAAAAGTGACGGATAATCCTGTGACGGCATTTATCCTGGGTATTGCTGTTACCGCACTGATCCAGTCCTCCACGGCAACCATAGTGATTACCTCCGGCCTTGTCGCTGCGGGAATCCTGACTTTGCATCAGTCCATGGGAATTATTATCGGCGCGAACGTCGGTACTACAGTGACAGGACAGATTATCCGACTGCTGGACCTGAACGCTTCCGGAGAAACTTCCTTTCTGCGGTTTTTCCAGCCGTCCACGCTGGCACCCATTGCCCTGATCATCGGCATCCTGCTGATTATGACGGGCATTCTGAAGAACTCCAGGTCTATCGGTAATATTGCTATTGGCTTCGGTATCCTCTTCTCAGGCCTGCTGAACATGACCAGTGCCGTGAACGCACTGCAGGAGTCTGGCATTGTAGAGGAGATCTTTTCCAGCCTGGGAGATAATCCATTCCTGGGTTACCTGGCAGGCGCGGGCGTGGCCTTCGTGCTGCAGAGCTCCTCAGCTACCATCGGTATCCTGCAGGCGTTCTCTGCCGGCGGCCTGCTGACCTTCAAGGCAATCTATCCCATTATCGTCGGCGTTTACCTTGGAGACTGCGTGACCACGGCTATTGTCTGCTATATCGGCGCAAACCGGGAATCCAGGCGGGTAGGTATTGTCAACATCCTGTACAACCTGAGCAAGTCCGCTATGGTGCTTATTGCGATGGCGATTATTCACCAGATCGGTCTGCTGAATAATCTGTGGGATGCCACGGTGAATTCCGGTATGATCGCAAATACCAACACGGTATTCAACCTTGTATGCGCGGTCTGCCTGCTTCCTGTGATCGGTTTCCATGAACGGCTGAGCGACCGGATCGTTGGCAAGGACAAGACAGTTACAACCAAATATGACGATGTGATCAGGGGCCTGAACCCTGTGTTCTATAACACACCCGCGCTGGCCCTGGGCAGCTGCTTTGATACGCTGCAAACCATGTTTACCATTGCCCGGACAAACCTTGGCAAGGCGCAGAAACAGTTTGAGGATTATTCCAAAGAACGGAATGAAAAGATCAACGCGGAAGAGCTGCAGCTGGACCGGCTGACGGACAATCTGAGCCGCTACCTGGTGGAACTTCTGCCGCACCTGCAAAGCGACCAGTTTACGGATATCCTGAACCAGTATTACAAAGAGACAACGGAGTTTGAACGGCTGGGCGACCAGGCGGTGAAGATCGCGGATATCGCGGCAAGGCTGTCCGAGAACAATACCGCTTTCTCCGATAAATGCAAAGGCGAGCTGAAGATCCTGCAGGATCTGATGGAAGATGTGCTGAACAACGCGGAGGAGGCTTTCTCCGGGAAGAATGAACAGGCCGCTGCCCTGATCGAGCCGAAGGTGCATGTGGTGAACGATCTGATCAACCAGATGACCCAGAATCACCTGAACCGCATGAGCGCTGGTGAGTGCTCCTTTCTGGCCGATGCCGTCTTCTCCAACCTGATGGCGGAATATAAGCGGGTTGCGGGTATCTGTTCCAACATCGGTATGGCGACGCTGATCCGGATCCATCCGGAACTGGCTTCCCGGGAGCATATGTTCCTGGAGACGCTGGATGAGAACGGCAGCGCGGAATACAAGACGGTGCTGCGGCAGACACGGAAACAGTATTTTGACCGGCTGAAGGAAAAGGAAAACGGAGACCAGGGACAGCAGATCACGATGGAAGAAGCATTGTCAATGAACAATGAACAATGAATAATGAACAATTCCAGGATAAAACAGCGCGGGGGCGCTGTTTTTTTTGAATTGATGTGTCTTTCGGACTTATGAAGAATGAACAATTGAAGTCAATAAGTAATTTGCAATGAACAATATAAATCAATGAACTAATAACAATGAATAATGTATAATTATTGCAGAGTAAACCGCGGAGGGATAAAAAATGAAAATCATAAAGCGCATAATGATTATCCTGGCAGTATTGGTGCTGATGACGGGAACGGCCGGGGCAGAAACGGTTCCGGCGTTCAGGTATCCATTTGGCGTGATCCTGAATGTCTGCGATGACCTGGAACAATTCGCGGATTATGAAACCATTGTGATCGATGCCCAGTATTACACCAGGGAGCAGATCAACAGCTTCCGGAGCAAGGGACATAAAGTTTATTCCTATATCAACATCGGCTCCCTGGAAGATTTCCGGGATTACTATGAAGATTACAAGAACCTGGCCCTGGGCGCCTATGAGCACTGGGAAGAGGAAGTGTGGGTGGATGTTTCCAGTCCGCGCTGGCAGGACCTGATCCTGAAGAAGGTTGCTGTCTGGCTGCTGGACAAGGAGATTGACGGCTTTTTTGTGGATAACTGCGACGTTTACTATGTATATCCCAGGCCGGAAATTCTGGAAGGCCTTTCGTTAATCATGAAGAGCCTGGTGCAGACAGGGAAGAAAGTGATCATCAACAGCGGGGATACCTTTATGGATGCCTACTGTGAGCAGGGCGGCAAGTGGAGCGACGTGATTACGGGCATCGCCCAGGAATCCGTGATCTCCACGATCCTGTGGGATGAGAACGCTTTCGGAAGGGCTGATCCGGAAGACCGGGAGTATTTTGAGTCCTATATCGGGCGTTACGGTTCCCAAGGCGCGGATATCTACCTGATTGAATACACCACGGATGAGGAACTGATCAGGGAGATCGATGAGTTCTGCAAGGAACACAACTACCTGTATTATGTGTCTGATTCCATTGAACTGGATGGATAGGCAAGGTTTTGAAATGCAATTTCAAAACCTTGCAGTGAAATATTCCGCATACGCGGAATGTGATAGTAACTTAGGGGAACGAGGAACCGTCCCGGGGTTCCAAATCAATTCAGAATTCATAATTCATAATGCATAATGGCGGTGAAAACAGCGCTGATGCGCTGCTTTTTTTTGAACTGATGAGAGAAAAACGGAACGAGGAACCGTCCCGGGGTTCCATAATTTGGAAAACGATTACGGTTTTTGCAGAAAAATGTTGCGGAACATGGATGGAATGCTTGAAAATACAGGCATATAATTGTACAATGATATACATCATATTGACTCTGACTGAAGGAGTTTGCGCAAGATGATGCGGTTGCGATCCTTTTTCTGCCTGCTGACGGCGCTCGTGTTACTGGGCACCTGTGGTTTTGCGTGGGCGGAAGCGGATGAGATCGTTGAAGATATCTGGGTTGATCCGGATGATGAGCTGACGGAAACCGTTGACACTGCGGTTGCTGTAGTGCAGACGGAAGAGGTTTTCACCCCCTCCCACGGAAGTCCCTACACAGACGGGCAGGGATCAGCCTACTGGAACACACCCATGGACATCAGCGATGAAGAAGCAGTATGGAACATGCTCATGGAGCCGATCACCGTGGTGGACCTGGGCAAGCTCAAGGGGAAAAGCAAATCCCAGCTGACCAAGGTACAGACTTATCTGTACAAGGAACCGGACGAAAAGTCCAAAATTATCGGTGAAGTGTCCAACCTGTCCCAGGGCCTGCGGGTGATTGAAACCCTGGACAACGGCTGGTCCCTGGTGGAATGCTATTCCAGCTCTTTCTTCTCCAAGCCGGCAACAAAGACCAAAGCGTGGAACCTGCTTGTGAACGGCTATATTCCGACAAAATACCTGAAGCAGGTGGAGCCCACAAAGCGGCTTGCACTTGTTGTGGATAAGCTGGCTCAGCGGCTGTATGTATTCCAGGAAGGAAAGATGATCGCAGCGCTGCTGTGCTCCACCGGCCTGGTGCAGTGGAACGGATCCAAGTACCAGCCGTATAACGAAACACGCTCCGGCGAATTCCTGCTGATTAACATGACCGGCCAGCTGACCAGCGACAAGCTGATCTGCGCTTACGCGATCCGCTTCAACGGCGGGGATGAAGTACACGAGGTACCCCATCAGAAAAACAAGGATGGTTCCCATAACTACAAAACAACGGAACCGAAACTTGGCACCAAGTGCAGCCATGGATGCATCCGCGTACAGCGCCTGAAGACCCCGGAAGGGATCAATATGGCGTGGATCTATAACCTGGTGAATTCGGAGAAACTCTGCGGCAAGGTGAAGGTCGTCATCTGGGAAGACTGGCAGGGACGCCAGCTTCCGGAACCCGATCCGGAAACAGTGCTGTATTATAACCCGAACGGCGGTTCCTACTACCACCGGGAGGATCACTGCACCAACGGGAAAGGGATCACTTTTACACCTTTTACCTATTCCCAGCTTGATGAGGCACCCTACAGCAAACTGCAGGCCTGCCCGAACTGTGTGCCGGAGCGGCGGCCCGCGGATATCCAGGCGGTGAACGAAGTGTATGCTGAAGGCGGAGACCATGAGGAACTGCTGAATACACTGCGGCAGGAGTACTGGGACTATCTTGAACAGGACTGAAAGGAAATATAAATCTTGTCTATGAATATCAAAGAATACCCTGTTTACAGGGAAGAGGAAATCCTGCGGCTTTATTCTGCCGTGGGCTGGAGTGCCTATACAGATGATCCGGAAGCACTGCGAAAAGGGTTTGAACAGTCGCTGCTGGTGCTGGCGGCCTATGAAGATGATGAACTGACGGGCATCATCCGGGTCGTGGGAGACGGCGCCACCATTGTGTTTGTACAGGACATCCTGGTTTTCCCGGAATACCAGCGCAAAGGTATCGGGACAGCCCTGCTGAAGGAAATCCTGGACCGATACGGCCATGTCCGCCAGATTGAACTTGCAACGGATTCCACCCCCAAAACGATTGCTTTTTATGAATCCATTGGTTTCAGAAAGATGGAAGACCTGGGATGCACGGGGTTTATGCGCGCATAAACCCAATGATATATTTCAAAGCAATGAATTGCTTTGAAATGTGAGATCCTTCGGCTGCGCTCTCTACGTGTTAACGCAACCTCAATCGTCACGACAGCTCACTGGGCTGCTCGTTCGTTTCGGTTGACCTCAGCTCTGATGATATTTCTGCCACTGGCAGTCCTCAGAGCTTCGCCTTGTTCAGGATGACAATTTAAGCGGAAGCAAATATGGAGACGCTGCATCGGGCTTATTACCTGTTCAATGGTGAACAATACTACAATGCATTATTACTGGAGGAAAAAGAAAATGAATATTACGATTCGTAAAATGAAGGAAACCGATTTTGGATCCCTGCATACCCTTTTATCCAATCCCGATGTGATGAAATACATGGAGCCGCCCTATACCGAAGAGCAGACAAGGGAATTCCTGGAGTACGCCTTGTCAGATGAACCGCGCGTGTATACGGTGGAGGATGAAGGAAAATTCATCGGCTATGTGATCTACGGCCCCTATGAAGAAGATACCATGGAACTCGGATGGGTACTGCTTCCGGAATACTGGAACAAGGGATACGCTACCGCGCTGACAAAGAAAATGATGGAAATGGCGGCAGCGGACGGAAAGAAACCGGTGATCGAATGCGATCCGGAACAGACCGCGACCAAACATATTGCTGAAAAATGCGGGTTTGTGTATGCGGAAACCTTTGAGGGGCTGGACGTTTACAGGCAACCAGATGCATGCAAGCAGATGAATGAAAAATGAACAATGGCGGAGAAAACAGCACAGGTGCTGTTTTTGATTATTGGGAGTGAGATACAGCATGAAAAAGATCGGATTGGTGGGCGGGACGGGCCCGGAATCCACGCTCATGTATTACAGGGAACTGAATACAAGAATTGACCGGATGACAGGCGGAAAGGAAATGCCGGACATCGCCATTGAAAGTGTCAATTTCCGACGGGCGTGGGAATATGTTGAAAAGGGACAGTATGACCTGCTGGCCGATTACCTGGCGGAGAAGATTCAGAGCCTGGCTGCCGGCGGCGCGAAAGTGATTTCACTGACGGCCGGAACAATGCATGTTGTGATGGATGAACTGCTGGGGAAAACGAAGACTGATCTGGTCAGCATTCCGCAGGCGGTGTGCCGCGAGGCCCAGCGCAGGGGATACCGGAAGGTGGGCCTGCTCGGAACCATTTTCACGATGGAAAAGGAATACATGAAAACCGACTTCCGGAAAGCCGGGATTGAGGTTGTTATTCCGGAAAAGGCAGACCGGGAACTGGTTGCCCGTCGGATTCTGGAAGAGCTTGAAAACGGCATTGTGAAGGAATCCACGTTGAAGGAATTCCAGGAAATCATCCGGAAGATGAAAGAACAGGAAGGCATTGAGGCGGTTGTGCTGGGATGCACGGAGCTGCCGATGATCCTGAACGAGGGAAACAGCCCGGTGGCAGTGCTGGACAGTGTGGAAATACATATTCAGGAACTCATAAAGATTTCCATCGAAGATGGAAATCAATGAATAATGCATAATTCATAATGGCGGAACAAACAGCGCAGGGGCGCTGTTTGAATGAACAGAAGAGTTTGGAACTGCCTGCCGGAGGCAGGCAAGGTGAATAAGTAATGATCTATTTTGTGAGGCACGGGGAGACCGTGTGGAATGTGGAGAACAAGATCTGCGGGGCGACAGACAGCCCGCTGACAGAGCGGGGACACCGACAGGCGATTGAAACAGGAGAGAAGATCCGGGATGCCGGTATCAAAGCGGATCTGATCCTGTATTCACCGCTTTCCCGTGCAAAGGATACAGCACAGCATATTGCTGAGATCACCGGGATTCCAATGAAGGAAGAACCGCGCCTGTTTGAACAGCATTTCGGGAAATATGAATCCACGCCGCGGAACGGAGAAGAATTCCGGGAAGCCAAGAAGCAGTTCCTGAACCGGTATGAGGGCGGAGAATCCATGTTTCAGCTTGCACAGCGGATCTACAACCTGCTGGATGAACTGAAGGCAGACGGAAGAGACTATATCCTGGTGGCGCATAACGGAATTGCCAGGGTGGTGCAGTCCTATTTCTATGAGATGACAAATGACGAATATGCCGGGTTCGGGATAGGGAACGGAGAGATCAGGCAATACAGATTCTAAGAATCTGTATTGCCAATGAAATATTCAAAAGCAACACAGTTGCTTTTGAATGTGAAATATCCGATCTTCGATCGGATGTGAAATATTGGGCTTCGCCCAATGTGAAATATTCGCTTACCAGCGAATGTGTAAGTTACTGTGCTTTGCACGTGATATTTGCTGACGCAAATATGTCGACGCTGCGCTGGACATACGGAAAATGGCGGATAAAACAGCACGGAGTGCTGTTTTCCGGAATTGAGGATAAGAAGATGAAAGAATATATCAGGTTTTTGGAAGAGATCGCGGGGAACGGGCACGTAGCGCTGAATGTGATGCAGTATGACGGATGGCTCCTGCGGTTTTCAAAGGGATACACCAGCCGGGCGAACTCTGTGAGCGTGCTTTATCCCTCGCAGAAGGGCATTGAAGAAAAGGTGGCTTACTGCGAAGCATGCTACGTGAAGCAGGGACAGCAGGCGATCTTCAAGGTAACGGAACTGGACACGGAACTGACCAGGTATCTCCTGAAAAGGGGATACAGTGTTGTGACGCCTACGGACGTAATGGTGCTGGACCTGGAAAAGGCGGACCTTTCCGCCGATATGACAAACTGTATGTTTGACGCGGAACCATGGGAGTGGCTGCCGGCCTTTTATGATTTCGAAAACAGGAAGGATCCCGCGGTGCAGGCCATCTATAACGAGATGCTGTCCAGGGTGCTGGTTGATACGTATTACTGCACAGTAATGAAGGACGGAAAGCCGGCGGCCTGTGCCTCAACCGCGACGGAACAGGGATACGCGCTGCTCCAGAACGTTGTGGTGGATCCGGCACTGCGGGGACAGGGAATCGGTGAAAAGCTCTGCAGGGCGATCCTTGCCAGAGAGAAAGAGCGGGGAACACGGTATGCTTACCTGCAGGTGGTACAGAACAATGCCGCGGCCGTGAAACTGTATGAGAAGCTGGGCTTCAGCAAGGTTTATGCCTACCAGTATATGAAACAGGCAAAATAAGGCAGATACAGGAATCAGCATGACCGGTATCGAACATTATTCTTCATTACCCTGCCAGAACGCAGAAGGGAAGTTATAAAAGCAAACGGCAATGGAGATGATGAACATGGATAACCGGCAGAACGACCGCAGGTCAATGCTGATGATCGTTGCGTCCATGCTCATCTTCGGCACGATCGGACTGTTCCGGCGGTATATCCCGGTCAGCTCGGCTTTTCTCGCTTTCTCCCGGGGGATCCTGGGCGGAACGATCCTGCTGGCGTTTACAAGGCTGAAAGGAAAACAAAGCAGGGAAAAGCTGCCGCGCAGAACGATCTTCCTGCTTGTCCTTACGGGCGCCATCATCGGCATCAACTGGATGCTGCTTTTTGAAGCATACAATCATACAACAGTCGCCACAGCAACGCTGTGCTACTATATGCAGCCCACGATCGTGATGCTGCTTTCCCCGCTGCTCTTCCGTGAAAAACTGACGGTCCGGAAATCAGTATGCGCCGTGATCGCTGTGATCGGAATGGTGCTTGTATCCGGGGTGACGGAAGGCGGGAACCGGCCGGAGGGACACCTGAAGGGTGTCTTCCTGGGCCTTGGCGCGGCGGTCTGTTATGCTTCCGTGATCATATTAAACAAAAAAGTCAGCGGAGTGGATCCCTGGCGGAAAACCACGATCCAGCTGATCTCCGCAGGGGCGGTGATGATCCCTTACCTGATGCTGAACGGCGGCTTCGGGACGGGAGAATTCAGCGCAAACACGGTGATCCTGCTGCTGGTCACAGGCATTGTCCATACGGGGCTGGCTTATGTGCTGTATTTTGGAAGCATGGACGGGCTGAAGGCACAGTCCATTGCCATGCTCAGCTATATTGATCCCGTAACCGCACTGCTGCTCTCTGCACTGATCCTGAGAGAACCGCTCAGCGCAGCCGGCCAGGCCGGCGCGGTGATGATCATCGGTTCCGCGATTGCGGCGGAATGGCGGAGGGAATGAACCGGAGAGGCAGCCGGCCCGCTGAACGGTGAATGATAATACCCAACGGAATAACAGAATAAATACACGAAAGCGGAACATACCGGTACTGATCAACGTATGATTAACAGGAGGTGGTATATACGAACGGGAAGAAAACCCTGCTGATCGTGATGACAGTATGCTGCATCCTGCTGACTGCAGTACTTGCCGCCAGAGCCATTGGTATTTATGCGGACGGAGCGGCCAGGAAGGCCGCGGATCCACTGGCGGATATCTATACCGCTGAGGAAGCGGCCCGGAAACTGACGCACGCACTGCCGCTTATCGCTAATTCCGTCATAGTGCTTGTATTCTGCCTGGCACTGAAGGTGAAGGATCCCAATGCAGACCGGCCCGCAAAGGCAGAAGGACGCATAACTCCCCCAAAGGAACCCGAACACGTGAAGATTGTGCAGGCAGTTATTGTCGCCGCGGCTGTGCTGCTGATCATCGCCGGGATCTGCAATGGCAGTGCCCTGGACGTGCTGATCAAGGGAATCAATATCTGTACGGAGTGTGTTGGCCTTGGATAACGAAGCCCGTACATCCGGAAAGTTCCGTCGTCCGACGACACGGCGGCTTGTACAGCTATACGCGGCCCTGCTGCATAACGCTTACCTGCGTGGCTTTATTGAAGGAAAAATCTACGAAGGGAAGGCGAAAGCCCTCTGTGTTCCCGGACTGAACTGCTATTCCTGCCCGGGAGCGGTCGGCTCCTGCCCACTGGGTTCACTCCAGAACGCGCTTTCCTCCACCGGCCACCGGGCCGGATGGTATGTGCTGGGGATCCTGCTGCTTTTCGGAATCGTGCTGGGACGGACCATCTGCGGCTGGCTGTGCCCCTTCGGGCTGATCCAGGAACTGCTTCACAAAATCCCCACGCTGAAGATCCGGAAGAGCAAGGTGACCCGGGGGCTTTCCCGGCTGAAATATGTGATCCTGGCAGTATTCGTGATAGGCCTGCCGCTGTATTACGGGCTGGCAAAGGACCTTCCTTATCCGGCTTTCTGTAAATTCATCTGTCCCGCGGGAACGGCTGAAGGAGCTGTGGGACACCTGGCAAACCCGGCCAACACATCGATGTTCGGGATGCTGGGAGCCCTGTTTACCAATAAGTGGGTGATCCTGCTTGTTGTATTCCTGGCCTGCGTTCTCTGCTACCGGGCTTTCTGCCGCTTTATCTGCCCGCTTGGCGCACTGTACGGCCTGTTTAACCGCTTCAGTATCGTTGGGGTGAAGGTGGACGCGGACCGCTGCACCGGCTGCGGCACCTGTGTGCGTCACTGTGGTATGGACGTGAAACAGGTGGGCGACTGTGAATGCATCCAGTGCGGCAAGTGCATGGATCACTGCAGCCAGGGAGCTATTTCCCTGAAGGCCGGAAAGATCACCCTGAAGGGCAATGATCCCGCAGCCGCGGGAGAAGGCAGCCGGGAGCCCGGACACCGCAAGGCGAAGCTGATCTTCCGGGGCATCGCGCTGGCGGTACTGTGCTTTGCGCTGGTGTGGTTCAACTTCCTGGATCCATCGATCCGCAGGACGGAACCGGCAGCGGAAACGGTGACCGTGAGCGATGCACCCACCGGTTATGAAGAAGGGAACCGGCTGGCCGATTTTACGCTGACCTGCTATGACGGCTCTACATTCCACCTGGCGGATACCCGGGGCAAAGTGGTTGTGATCAACCGCTGGGCCACCTGGTGTACGCCCTGCATTGAGGAGCTGCCCTACTTTAATGACCTGTACAAGGCCCATCCGGACGATATCGCAATGATCGTCATCCATCCGAGCATGATCGTGACGGATCCGGAGGAATACCTGGAAAGCTTCAGCCTGGCTATGCCCTGCGCGACAGACGGAGAAGGGGATCCGGTGAAGGAAATTATCGGCGGAACGGCTACGCTTCCGCAGACGGTGGTGCTGAACAGGCAGGGTGAAGTGATCTATAACAGTGTGAGCTCCGTGACGCCGGAGGAACTGGAGTCCCTGTATACGAAAGCATCTGAATAAAACACTGATCCGGAGGAAAGAGACATGAGAGCGGAGGAATATATACAGGATCCCTGCAGGGCTTCTTCTCTTCCGTTCTGGAAGACGGAACTGGTGCGGGTTCCCGAAGGGATCTCCATCCTGCGGGAGGAGCAGTATAACCCGGCGGAATGCGGCGGAACGGATGAACCGTACTTTAAGCTGGTCTGGTATCCGGAAAACATGTCCCGTCCGGAACTGCCTGATCCTTTTGAAACAACAGAATGCGGCCCGGAGGCATACGCGGAGCATATCAACAGCTGCTACAGGGAAGAAGGCGTGACAGCCAAAGAACTGACAGAGCGGAAAACCCTGCCGGTTTATGATCCGGAATTATGGATCGCGGTAAAGGACCGGGAAACAGGAAAAACAGCGGCAACGGGAATCGCCGAATATGATGACCGGATCGGGGAAGGAATTCTGGAGTGGATCCAGGTGTCACCGGAATACCGGCGCAGGGGACTGGGACAGTATATCGTGCGGGAACTGCTGTACCGCATGCGGAACAAGGCCCGGTTTGTTACCGTGTCAGGGAAGGTGAACAATCCGGACAACCCGTTTGCCCTGTACCTGGCCTGCGGATTCGGGAACCCGGTGATCTGGCACATTATCCGAAAAGACTGAAGAGACGAACAGGAGAGATTTATGTATTATCACGCTTCACAGGTAAAAGGCATTCAGGAACTGGAACCGAGAATATCCAACCACGGGATTCCGCTGATCTACTTTTCAAAGAAAAGAGAAAACGTACTGGTTTACCTGTGCAACGCGGTTGAAAAGTACTGCAGGGAAACCGGATTTGACTACAACGGCACATGGAAGAAATGGGGCCCCTATGGATTTGCCAAAGACGGCCGGCAGCGCATAGAGGAGTATTATCCGGATGCACTGGTGAAGACCTATAAAGGGGTATCCGGCTACATATACAGTGCGGAAGAGATTACGGAGTCCGGCTTTGAAGTGCAGATTCCCGACGCGGCCACCAGCAGCCTGCCGGTAAAGGTGACGGGTATGGAATTTGTACCGGACGCTTATGAGGCCATTCTGCAGGCGGAAAGGGATGGCCTGGTTGTGATCCAGCGGTATGATGAAATGACGGAAAGGATGAAGGAGATCCTTGTTAAATCGATCCGGGAAGAATATGAAGGAGCGGCTGATCATCCGGAATACAGGCACTTTCTCCGCGGCTGTTTTCCGGAAATGGTTAAAGACCTGACAGACTGAAGCTCCTGCGATGGCGGGAGTTTCAGCAATGAAAAATGAAGAATGAAGAATGGAGGGAAAAGGAATAAAGCCTGACGAGATGAGGATTATCCGGACACCGGAGATTTCAGCCATCTATTTCGGACTGCTGGAATCCGGCTATGAGTTTTACACCATTGAACGCAGCGCCGGACATGTCGGGGTATTGCAGGCATTCCGCGGAAAAGAAGACGCATCCGGATTCTTTTCCGGCACGAAACAGCAGACCTGCGAGGTGTATCCCTACTGGCCGCGGGCTTTTATCCTGGAAACGGCAGCGCTTTTCCTGAATGAGAACTGTACGGGATTCCGGGACAAGGAAGCACTGTACAGGCGGATCCGGGGAGCGGGCACCATTACGGACCGGGAACGAGGAAACGAACTGTGGGAGTGGCTGGACGGATTTCCCAAAGCCCTCATCCAGGTTCTGGGAAGCGATTCTTTTTCCGCCTATATGGAATGGGAGAAACAGTGGACTGACAGGCAGAATGAAGCATACCGGAAAGAGCTTTCCCTGATCGCAAGAATCCTGGATCACTGTATCAGCCGGTACCGGTCTCCGGTGAAGGAGATCCGGATCTGCATCAATCCGATTAAATGCGTCTATTCATCCGACTATCACCTGGAGGGAGACAGTTTTCTCTTTACTTCCGGGGCCTTCCGGACAGAATCGGTTATCCATGAATTCCTGCACCATATTGTGCATCCTTTTACGGAAGAACTGAAACCGATGATCCTGGAACGGCGGCCGGCGGATGAGACGATAGACGAATCATACTACCAGGAAGGAAGCGATTCCGGAATCCTGAACGCTTTTGAGGAAACGGTCGTCCGGTCTCTGACAGAAGCGGTGATACATGAAGACTATCCCGGGGATCTGACAGACTATATCAGAATGATTCTTGAGAAAAACGCCAAAAGATAAAGAACGGAGGAAACAGGCAATGATGCTGGAAGAGAATACACTGGGAGAACTGCTGAGCAACCCGAAAATCCGGCTGATCGCAAAGGACGCGATCCGCAATATGGATCTGAGTAAGGAAGAATTCTGGAACAAGACGCTGAAACAGATGAAAGAAGAGCACATTTTCTACGGCGAAATCAGCAACGGATTCCGCTGCCTGTATAAGGCGGCTGACAGCGGAGACTGGTATTATCCGCTGTACAGCGAAGAAGAATGCGCGCAGGATGAAGCCCGCAGGGGCGTGAATATTATCCGGCTTCCTTCGGACGATCCGAAGGCGGATGAACGGCCGTTCATCCTGCTGGTTCCGGGCGGCGGGTTTGTCAACGTATGGAGCCTTACTGAAGGCTGGCCGGTGGCAGATCAGTTTAACCGGCTGGGCTATCATGTGTTTGTGCTGACCTATCAGGTGGACGGCGATCACAAACTGCTGGAAAAGAACATGGGGGATTTTGCCCGGGCGCTGAAACTGATCCGGGAAAAGGCAGAGCATTTCCATGTGCAGGGTGACCGGTATATCACCTGCGGTTTTTCCGCGGGCGGATACCTGATCTGCCTCTGGAATACAAAGATGGGATACCCGGCATTCGGACTGCCGAAGCCCCAGGCATGCTTCCCGGTATATCCGGAGACGAGCATTAAGGAAACGATGAAAGTCTGGCAGGCAGATGAGGAAGATGCCATGTCTCTTTGGGGTTGCAGCCAGGAGGAAGCAGCCCGAAAAGAGTATGAGATTCCGGAACACGCGGAGGGATTCCCGCCATGCGCTCTCTTTGCGACCGCAACGGACGAACTGGTTAATCCGGAACACTCCAGACTGCTGGCAAAAGCGCTGGAGAAACTATCCATTCCCTGCAGGCTGGAAATCGGGCCGGAAGGCGGACACGGGTTCGCGGACGGAACGGGGATGTGCATGGAAGGATGGACGGAGAGAGCGGCGAGATGGGTTCAATCAATGAACAATTAACAATGAACAATGAACAATTGCGTAAAAAACCGCACCGAAAG
>JAGAAC010000061.1 GCA_017615475.1 Clostridia bacterium | reverse complement strand
TTTACCCTGCAGTGGGCGAAGATCCTGGGAGCAAAGCAGATCGTGGCCTTTGACATTGATGACGGCCGGCTGGAACTGGCAAAGCGGATGGGCGCGAATGAGACCGTGAACACCCTGAAGGAGGGCTTCATGGAGGAAGCCAAAGCGCTGACCGGCGGCCGGGGCTTTGAAAACGTGCTGGAGACCGCGGGCAACCCGGTGACCATGCGGATGGCCTTTGAACTGGCGGCCAACAAGGCGAAGGTCTGCTTCATCGGTACACCCCATACGGACCTGACCTTTACACCGGCCCAGTGGGAGAACATGAACCGGAAGGAGTTTTACCTGATGGGGAGCTGGATGAGCTATTCCGCTCCGTTCCCGGGAAAGGAATGGACGCTGACAGCCCACTGCTTCGCGGACGGCCGGCTGAAATTCGATCCGTCGATGATCTTCCGGAAATTCCCGCTCAGCCGGGCGGCGGAAGCCTTTGCGCTGTATAAGAATCCGCGGGATGTCCACGGCAAGATCATGCTGATCAACGAAGAACCTGAAAAGTAATTGGAAACATCATAAAGAGCAAGAAGATAGGGAGGACACAAGCATGGCATTCATTGATCCGAATCTGGTTCCCAAAAGAAAACTGGCCAACGGCCAGGAAATCCCCTGCATCGGCATGGGCACCTTCGGCAGCGACCGCTTCACACCCGAACAGGTGTCCGGCGCTGTGGCCGGAGCCATCCGCAGCGGATACCGCCTGTTTGACTGCGCGTCCGTATACGGCAATGAGGACCTGATCGGACAGGTGTTCGCGCAGGCCATGAAGGAAGGCGTTGTGAAGCGCGAAGAGCTGTTTGTGACATCCAAGGTCTGGAATGATATGCACGGCCAGGGCGATGTGCTGCTGTCCTGCGCCAAGACTCTGAAAGATCTGCAGCTGGACTACCTGGACTTCTACTTTGTCCACTGGCCCTTCCCGAACTATCATGCACCCTTCTGCGACGGCGACAGCCGCAACCCGGACAGCAAGCCCTTCTCCGTGGAAGAGTTCATGAGCACCTGGCGCCAGATGGAACGCCTGGTGGATATGGGCCTGGTGAAGAATATCGGTATGAGCAGCATGACCATTCCGAAGCTGGAGGCAGTGCTTCCCCTGTGCCGCATCCAGCCTGCTGTGATCGAGATGGAACTGCATCCCTGCTTCCAGCAGCCGGAACTGTATGACTACGTTGTGGCCCACGGCATCCAGCCCATCGGCTTCTGCCCCATCGGCAGCCCCACCCGGCCCGACCGTGACATGACGCCCGACGATATCGCCGATATCCAGGTGCCGGAGCTGGTGGAAATCGCGAAGGCCCACGGCGTGCATCCGGCCGTGATCTGCCTGAAGTGGGCTGTGCAGCGTGGACAGATCCCGATTCCCTTCTCCATCCACGAGAACGAGTATGTGTCCAACCTGCTGTGCACGGTGCAGGATCCGCTGACGGAAGAAGAAATGAAGATCATGAAGGGCGTGGACAGGAACTGCCGCCTGATCAAAGGACAGGTTTTCCTGTGGCCCGGCGCCAACGACTGGCATGATCTGTGGGACGAAGACGGAACCATTACGAAGTAAGATACGAAATATACTGACTGTAAATGAGGTGCGGATATGCTGAAAGGGATTCCTGCGATCATTCCCCCTGAACTGATGAAGATCCTGATGGAAATGGGTCACGGAGACGAGCTCCTGATCTGTGACGGAAACTATCCGAAGTTCGGCTGCCCGGAACGGTGCGTCCGCATGGACGGCCACGGCGTTCCGGAAATCCTGGAAGCCATTCTCCCGTTCTTCCCCCTGGATCCCTATGTGGAGAATCCGGCTGTGCTGATGGCCGTGCTGCCGGATGATCCCTATAAACCGGAAATCTGGGACGTTTACCGGGAGATCGGGAAGAAATATGACGAGAACGGACTGCGGGAGATCGCGGTGCCGAAGCCGGAATTCTATCCCAGAGGCGCGAAATGCTATGCCTGTATCGCGACCAGTGAAACCGCCCTCTATGCCAACATCATCCTGAAGAAGGGTGTTGTAAAACCCTAATTTGCGATCAGTTCTCCTCCTATTCCGGGACAGCCGTGCTGCGGGGCGCGGCTGTCCTTATTTTTGGCGAAAAACCCCGGATGTGACCGAAAAATGGATTTGTACGGACAAACGTTTCGTTTACTTAAATACATTGAAAAAACTTGTAAAAATGTATATAAAACGGAAATAAATATGTTGACATAAGCGAAACGTTACGCTATAATGACACCAACAAAAGGACAGGGAAGCTGTCCTGACAACCCCATAGACTGAAAGGAGACACTGGTATGAAGAAGTTCCTGGCAATCGTTCTTTCCCTGATCATGGTACTGTCCATGGTATCCCTGGCGTCAGCCGAAGACGTCGAGCTGCAGTTTGTCTTCTGGGAAGCTGCCCAGAAAGACGGTATGCAGGCGGTTGTGGACGCTTATGAAGCGGCCCATCCCGGCGTGAAAATCAACATTTCCGTCATTGACTGGAATGAATACTGGACCAAGTTGTATGCCGGCGCTGACGCGCAGGACATGCCCGACCTGTTCCTGATGCATTCCAATCACATTTTCATGTTCGCCGCGAAGGGCGCTCTGCTGGACCTGACCGACCTGAACTATGACTTCAGTCCCTATCCGG
>JAGAAC010000060.1 GCA_017615475.1 Clostridia bacterium | reverse complement strand
GTTCTGTGAAAAATGGAACTCAACAATCAATGTACTGTTTGATAATACATTAGCCATTCAGGAAATGAGCACCATGATCGCGGCTGATCTGAGTTATGTCCATATACTTGCTTTCGGAGACAGTACAATCGTTCTTCTGACAACCGAATCCGCTGATGATAACGCAGGAATCATTAAGGCACAGGTTTACAGCATGACCGGGAACGCACCCGAAACATACATGGGCGGACTTATGTCCCTGGTTGCGTTAACGGATATGCCTGATGATCAGTATGTCCTGATGACTCTTATCATGCAGGAACATCCCCTTTGGCAGGATCTGTGTGAAATGCTGCCTATTGCAGGATGGAACGGCAAACTGTTAGTTGTGTGCGAGCATGGATCCGAAGAGGATGAATATATCGTCCCCGCGGCTTATATCATGGATCTGCCGATGCAGGAATAATGGACGAACGGACCGGAAACAGGAGGAATGAAAATGCTGCGCAAGGTTTTTATACTCATGATGGTGCTGGTTCTGGCCTGCTCCTTCTGCCTGGGAGAGGCTGCGGAAACAGCATCTGACACATCCGCGGAAGAAAGTTCCGGAGGGATTACAGCTGATATTTTTCTGAATTCTTCGGTGGACTCCTCAGTTGAAGGAGAGCCGGAAGTTGTTTCTTTTGACTGCTGGCAGGGGCATATCGGAAACATCTCCTTTGGACTTCCCGGATTCCCAACTTCATGTATTCATGAAGGCAGCATGGATGAATGCTGGAATGACAGTATAATCGTCTGGGGATATTGTGCTCATGACCATATGGAGTATGAATTCCGTACAGCGGACATTGCCCCGTGGATCGACAGCCTGCAAAAGGCTTATCCCGACGATGACCCCGCCATGCTCCGCTATGAAGCGCTCTATGGCTACGCCAACGCCATGATTGAGCGGGCGGACGGCCAGACAGGCAAGCCGGGAGTCAATCCTGCAACGGATATGATGCTCTTCTCCTATACTTATCCGGACACGCCCGACCGCACCTACTGGGCCAAGTGCTATCTGGATGGAACACAGGCCGTTGTGCTCTATATGGGAGAATGCGAACACTGTGAGGAAGCCATGAACCGTTTCACGAAAATGACGGAAGAGGAGCGGGAAAAGCGGTTCTCCGGTGAGCCCTACTGGCTTTTTTATCACGGAGTTTCACTGACCTTCCCATCCAAACCTTACATTCTTGAAAAAGACGGAAGATCAGGCCTGATATGTCTGGCAGATGATTTCACCCGGATTATCGCGAACTATACCAACATTGGACTTATCCTTGGTTCAGATGATACGCAAGAAATCGAAAAAAGCATGCAAATATATGCTGAAGAAATGCTGGATTCAATAGGTGGCGGCACATTCCTGGACGGATCTGTATCCGGCGGGGACGGGGAATGGGTATATGAATTTACTTTCCTGCAGGATGATAATCTTAACAAAGACTACCCGGATGCTTTCAGGTGGAGAGGCTGGTTATTCTGCTGTGAGGCCGGAATCTGGCGTCTCATGTGCAATGATACTGAAACAGGCCGGGCCTTCATGGATTCCATCAGTGAAGTAACAGACGCAACGATTAACGCCCGTTACCGCATTGTCAACAGCACCCTGCCGGCAGAGGCCCGGAAAGAAGACGGATTGCCGGCCTCCCTGGGGCAGTTCATAAAGGATCTGACCGCACTGCTGCAGGCGGACGAAGATGACGGCACCTTTGATGAGTCATTTGTAACCTTCGGGGATGCCATGTGGTGCAACGGTCACTGGGTGCGGACAGTTATGTTCCAGGCTGCGGATCTCATTGCGCTGCTGTTCATGTCTTCAGACAAGGAAGACGCGGTCATCAATGAAATCCATGTCATTGCCGGCGACAACTGGAATGAATCCGCACTGGATGTGCTGGCTTCCTGCTGTACCGAGGCAGCGGAGGGGAAGGCGAACTCCGCCCTGAGCCTGCTCCGGAGCAACGGGGGAAGTGATGACGGTGAGCTCTTCAGCTGGAAAGGTGAGCGCTATGAAGCTGCGCAGAGCTTTGTCGACAATGAAAGCCTCCCCTATCACCTGATGACCGTCAAAGCCCTGAACCCTGTTCCGCAGGAAAACGAGCCTGCGGAAGCGGAATCCTCTTTCTTTGCCGCTCCCGCAGGAACCGTAAAGGAATTCCGTGACAGATGGTACAGGCTGAACTGGAATGTGTACAGCGGACAGTTTTCCCTTCATCATGAAGCTCCCGCGGCAGCGGAAGACGGAACCGTCCATCATCTGTCAACCTTCGGAGATTCCACCGCCGTCATGCTGGTCACGGAATCCGAGGATAGCAGTGCGGGCATCGTCTGCGCCAATGTGTACAGCATGAGCGGTGACATGCAGCAAACCTTCCTGGGCGGCTGTATGGCACTTGCGTCCCTGACACAGATGCCTGACGAACAGTATTACCTGATGACCATGATGCTGCTGGAATACCCGCTGTGGGGTGATCTCAAAGAAATGCTGCCGGTCGCCGGCTGGAACGGAAAGCAGCTGGTCCTGGACGAGTTTGAGTATAACGGGAACTATATCCCGACTGCCTATATTCTGGACCTGCCGGTTCAGGAATAATACCGGGGTCACCGGATAGACAGAAAAATAGCCTGTATCAACCATGATAGAACAATTATCTGGCACGCAAATTGAAATATAAAATGGAGGATGGAACATGAAAAAGGCGCTGCAAAAATGGATCAGTTTACTGCTTTCGGTACTGCTTGTATTCTCTGTCCTTTCAGGCATGGCAGAGGAAACGGACGAAGCGCAGGCCTGGGTGGAACAGGGTATAGAAGCCTGCCGGGAAGAGGATTATGAGACAGGCCTTCAGTATTTCCGGAAGGCTGCGGAGCAGGGAAATGTAAAAGGCATGTATTATACCGGACGTCTGTATATGCAGGGGCGAGGCGTTGAACAATCCGATGAAAAAGCTCTGGAATACCTGCAAAAGGCTGCGGACCAGGATGATCCCCAGGCTTTGTATGCGATCGGAACATTGTACGTTCTGGGCATGGGTGTAGATGAGTCCCCCGAGAAGGCCGCAGAATACTTTCTGAAATCAGCGGATCTGGGATATGCTGATGCCCAGACAGCAATCGGCAGATCCTATCATTCCGGAAATGGTGTGGAGCGATCTAAAGAGAAGGCTTTTCAGTATTACCAGGCTGCCGCCGATCAGGGAAATGCCAGCGCTCTGTATGAACTGGGATATATGTATATGTACGGAGACTACGTGGAAGAATCTCCTGAAAAAGCAGTAGAGTATTACCGGCAGGCAGCAGAACACGGATCTGATTTCGCGTATTATTCTCTGGCGGAATGCTATGAAGAGGGCAACGGGGTGGAGCAGTCCTGGGAAAAGGCGGCGGAGTATTACCAGATGTCCGTATCTCTGTCGGGACTCGGGCTGGAAAAACTGGGATACCTGTATGAGAACGGTTTTGGTGTGGAGCAGTCCTATGACAAGGCCCTGGAGTATTATCAGCAGGCTGCGGATTGGGGAATGCTTTCCGGCCTGATCAGTATTGGCAGGATGTATGAAAACGGTCTTGGGGTGGAACAGTCTGTTGAAAAAGCCCTGGAGTATTATCAGCAGGCTCTGGACGCGGGATATACTCTCGCGCAGGATGAGCTGGACCGTCTGAATAAGGCGGATTAAGCATCATAAAACGCTCCGAAAGGGTGATTAAGCAGATGAAACGCCGGATTATAATCATTGCAGCCGCAATGCTGTTCCTGTGCCTGCTGGCGTCATTAGTAGCAGCTGCGGAGCCTTCTGAACCGGTACAGGAATGGGCACACTTATATGATGAATATGCAGTGATGGAAGCCCATGCATATTCCTATGACTATTCCAGTGCTCCCGGCTGGGGCATCGGTTATATATATGAAGAAGGCTCCGCGTATGAGGATGATGAGCCCGAAGAAACAGAATATCCCGGGCTGTCCTATACCGACCTGAAGGAAAATGACTGGATCAGGTGCTGGGTCAGAATTCAGATTAAACCCGGTATTGAGTTTGTCGGTATTTCCGGTTCAATATTGTCCGGCAAGGCAGCCCGGCTGACAAACGTTAGGGTAGAAAACTTCGATGATGTCAGGCTCTTTCCGTTAAAAAGCCTGTATTATTCCGCAACCGGTGCTGAACTGGAGGTACAGGAAGTAAACCAGAATGCAGATGAATGGATCCTGGAGATTCTGGTCCGGGCGGATGATTCCGATCACCTGGATGAAAGGCTGAAAAATGCCCGCATTCTGTTTGACTGTGTTATCCAGGGTGATGAAGAATTTGAAGAAGGCGAAGGACCAGTCATCGAAGGACTGCCCATTGATATGCAGTCCGTGGAACGGCGGGAATATGATCCGCGGGATGACCTGGTTTTTTACCTGGACGCACTGGAAGAAGACAAATATCCGTTGACCAGCTGTATTTATAGCAATGATTTTGATATAGACTTGTTAACACAGAAAGAGCGTGATCTTATCCTGACCAATCCGGATCAGCAGGTCGTATATGATCTGGATGTCAGGTGCACAAACAATTCTCCCTGGCCGGTCTATGGCCTGTGCGCGCATCTGAGGGAGGATGACCGGCTCGTTCTGGCCATGCTCGTACAAGGAAATGAAAACTGCGCAAACAATAATATCTGGCCGGGAGAGACTGAGGGATACTTTGGCATCCTGATTATCTGTGATAAAGGCATACCGGCTGATGAAGTCTTCCGTACTGTTTCGGAGAAAATCTACTATACTGTATCCACAGAAGCAGTGGGGAAAGCTAACTTTGATGAAAGAATGGAAAGCATTATAGATCTTGGAAGGCGATTTGAAGTTGGAATCAATGCGGATACAGACGGAGAGGCCAGATAAAAAAACGGGATATACTTCCCGGCCGGAATGAATCAAAAAGAAGAGCTGTGAGTTCAATCTCACAGCTCTTTTATATCATTCTGAATTCTGAATTAGTTTCAGGCTTCCTCGCCCCGACTCCGGGCCTTGGCCCGCAGGGCATGATCCAGCTGGCGCTTGCGCATGCGCAGGCTCTTCGGAGTGATCTCCAGCAGCTCATCGTCATCGATAAACTCCAGGCATTCCTCCAGGGTCAGCGGATGGACGGAAATCAGGCGCATGGCGTCTTCAGAAGCGGAGGCATTGCGCATGTTGGTCACGTGCTTGGCCTTGCAGACGTTGCACACCAGGTCGCCCGGGCGGGCATTCTGGCCGCAGATCATGCCGGCATAGACGTTCTCACCGGCGCCGATGAACAGCGTGCCGCGTTCCTGGGTGTAGAACAGGCCGTAGCTGGTGGAAACGCCCGTTTCGAAGCAGATCAGGGCACCGGCGTTCCGGTGCGGAATATCGCCCTTCACGGGCTCGTAGCGCTCAAATACAGAAGACATGATGCCTTCGCCGCGGGTATCGGTCATGAACTCGCTCCGGTAGCCGAACAG
>JAGAAC010000059.1 GCA_017615475.1 Clostridia bacterium | reverse complement strand
GCTTCTTCCCCCCTGTGCCTCGCGACACAAAGCTTGCCAGTCGCTATCGGGTTCGTTGGCAACTACGCCCCTTGGGACTTCCACCCAAGCTTCGGGACATGCCCGTCATACTATCAAAACGGACGGCCGTCAGGGCCGTCCGTTTACTATATTGTTTAACACTTTTTCCACGCTTAATGATGCCTTTTTTGCGCGTATCGTTCCTCTTTTGTCATCCCGGCCGAAGTGACAAGCACAGCGGAGAGATCCCTTACTACGTCCGAAGGCCGCGATAATTGTTCATTGTTAATTGTTCATTTGGCGAAGCCACCCTTCACCTTCCACCAGACCAGGCACATCGTGCCATATACCGCAATGCCCGTGAAGGTCATGATGCCAAGGTTAACCCAGTTGTTTGCCGGCAGCAGGCTTCCGACCAGCCGGACACACACCAGCATAATTCCGCCCATGGCTGCGTAGATACCCACATAGCTGATGAACCGCTTATACGGAACCTCTTTCCGCAGGAAGATGAACTGCACCACCGGCACGGTCATTTCCGCCGCCAGCGTTCCGACCACTGCGCCCATGCTTCCCATGGAGGGAATCAGGCAGGTATTCACGATTAGGTTCACCACGGCGCCGGTGCATACGCTTCTCACCAGGATATGGTCCCGTTTCTGGGGCAGCACCACCTGTGTGCGGATAACATTGGCAAAGCCGATCATGATCAGCGTAAAGCCCAGCGGAATCATCAGCGTTCCGGAATAGGCCGATTCCTCGCCATAGAACAGCGGTGCGAACCTGTCTGCCACAGCGGCCACCCCAAAGGCCATGGAGGTTACCATGGCAATGACCAGGTTCATGCTCTTATCCATATTCCGGGCAATCTTCCCGGTTTCGCCCTTCTGCTGCAGGTTTGTCACCTTGGTCAGCATAACCGTCCCGATGGCGGAGATAAAGCCGCTCAGGCAGTAAATAATCTTTTCGGCATGCTCATACAGGCCCGTCTGGTTCTCTCCCGCAATATAGAACACCATTTCCTTGTCCATCTTGCGGTAGATGGTCACCGCTGCCACGGAGATGAACAGAACCGCACAGGGACGCAGATGCTTCAGCGTTTCCTTCATGGAAACCCGGTGATAGCTGACCCTGCTCTTCAGGGAAGTCACGCAGCTCAGGTTCCCCAGCAGCGTCGCCAGGCTCCACGCGAAACCGTAGATCCAGAGATCGTCTATGCTTTTGACAAAGATGAACACGCATACCGCCGCGGCAACTTTCACAAAGGTATTCCGCAGAGCGATAGGCTTAAACTGGTCCAGGCCCATCAGGCACCAGTCAAAGCTGCACAGGCAGCTGACGCTCATCATGGTCAGGTGCAGGGCAATGGTTTTCTCTTTTCCGGCAACCAGGAATACATAACCAAGCCAGAACAGCAGCGTGATACTTGCCACGATCAGCTGCATCTGCCAGATTCCGGAGAACGTCTTGTCCAGTTCTTCCCGGTTATCCCGGACCTGGGCAATCGCCCTGACGCCGTAATCCGCCAGGCCAAGCATGGCAATCAGGCAGAATATCTCACTGGTCGTCCACGCGCCGGTATACAGGCCGACCCCTTCCGTCCCGACGGTCCGGGACAGATACGGCGCTGTTACCAGCGGCAGCAGCAGTGAGAAAATTCTGTAGGCGACATTATACGCCGCGTTCTTTTTTGTACTCATATTTACAGTTTAAGCAAGGCTGTGGCAATACCGAAGTATACAAGCAGACTCATTGCGTCCACAATGGTCGTAATAAACGGACTGGCCATAACAGCAGGGTCAAAGCCCAGCTTTTTTGCCAGCATCGGCAGCGTACAGCCCACCAGTTTTGCGCACAGCACGGTCACAGCAAGTGTCAGGCCCACAACCACGGCAACCATGAGGCTCACATCTTCATTGCCCATGAGCAGCCGGTCTATCAGCAAAACCTTGCCAACGCAAAGCACGCTCAGCACCGCGCCGCAGATCAGCGCTGTCCGGATTTCCTTCCAGATTACCTTGCCCAGGTCGCTGAATTCCAGTTCACCCAGGGACAGCGCACGGATAACCGTAACAGAGCTCTGGGAACCGCTGTTGCCGCCGGTGTCCATCAGCATCGGGATAAACGCTGCCAGACATGTCATGCTTGCCAGTGCTTTTTCAAAGTTGGAAATAATCATTCCCGTGAATGTCGCGGAAATCATCAGCAGGGACAGCCAGGGGATCCGGTGTACGAACAGGTCCAGCGGCGAAGACTTCAGATAGGTCTTGTCGCTCGGCGTCATACCGGCCATGATCTCCATGTCCTCGGTGGTCTCTTCTTCGACAACGTCCATGGCGTCGTCGAATGTGACGATACCAACCATCCGGTTGTCTCCGTCCACGACCGGGATCGCCAGCAGGTTATACTTGCTCATCATCTGGGCAACTTCTTCCTGGTCGGTATGCGTTGTTACCGTAATCAGGTTCGTGTCCATGATGCTGTCAATGGTCTGCAGGTCGCTGGGTGCCAGCAGCAGGCTCTTTACGCTGACTGTACCTACCAGCAGCCGGTTCTTCAGCACGTAACAGGTATAGATGGTTTCCTTGTCCACACCGGTCCGGCGGATCCGCAGGATTGCGTCCCCCACCGTCATATCCGGTGTCAGTTTCACGTACTCCGTGGTCATCACGGAGCCCGCGGAGTCTTCGGGATACTGCAGGATTTCGTTGATCTCCTTGCGCATCTCCGGATCGGCCTGGGCCAGGATCCTCTGCACAACGTTCGCGGGCATTTCCTCGACAATATCCACCGCGTCATCGACGTACAGCTCGTCCATCACCTGGCGCAGTTCCTTATCGCTGATGCCCTTAATCAGCTGTTCCTGTTCCTCGCTTTCCATTTCAACGAAGCTTTCCGCGGCCAGCTCCTTCGGCAGAAGCCGGAAAAGCAGCGGCAGTTTGTCCGGCTCAACGCCGGAAAAAACCGCAGCAATATCCGCGGGATTCATCGTCACGAGGATGTCCCGGATTGTGGTGTACTTTTTGTCAGAAAGTAAGGTTTGTAAAGTGTTTTCAACCGTGACAGAATGATCCGCCATGCTTGCTCCCTCCCATTTGGTTAGAATGGTCAGTTGCCAAGAGCATACAGACATAGCGGCAAACGGCTTTTATGATACGCGGAACCGGAACGTCATAACGCCCGGAACCCGCTGTCTTCGCCCAACCGCTATGCCGCTGCTACTCCCAGCGTCCATGACATTCCCTCCTCATTTTTTCATTTTTTCAGCCGGATCGGATCTCTCCGCCCGGCCTTTTCAAGTTATTATAGTCTCTTCTTTTTTCGCTTGTCAATCCTTGAAATGTTTCGTTTTTCTTAATTGTTCACCCGCAATCCATTTCCCTAAAAAACAGCATCTTTCCCTCTTGTCATCCCGCCCCGCAGGCGAAAAAACTACCTTCTCCCTCCTACGTCCTACTTCCTACCTCCTACCTTATTCTCCCCGCCCGCAGGCGATCATTATGCATTATGCATTGTGCATTATTCATTGAACAGCATCCACTGTCCCCAGGTACCTCTTCAACTCCGCAATATACTTCTCCGCCATCTGGCTCAGGATCATATTCTCCTTCACAATATACCCGATCTCCATCCGTCCTGCGGCAACCTCTTCCTCTTCGTCCTCAAAGGCCACAGCCACATAGTCAGATCCGTTCAGTTCCTCGCAGATGATTCCGCTGCACAGCGTATATCCGTTCAGGCCTACCATAAGGTTCAGCATCGTTGCCCGGTCCGTCGCCTTGATGGTCCGGATGTAATCATACGTACTCAGAATCTCTTCCGCGAAATAGAACGCGCCGCTGGGGCCCTGCTCAAAGCTCAGGCAGGGATAGTCCCGCAGTTCCTCCAGCCGGATTGATTTCTGTCCCGCCAGCGGATGCCCCTTCCACAGATAAACATACGGTTCGCACTTGATCAGTGGATGGAACTCCAGCTGGCTGCTCTTCAGGAACTTGCCGATCGCCTTGCGGTTAAAGTCGCTCAGGTACAGGATGCCCACTTCGCTTTTGCCCATGGTAACATCCTCAATCACATCCCGGGTTTTGCTTTCCCGGATCGCGAACTCATATTCATCCGTATCGAACTGCTTCACCATTTCCACAAAGCTCTTGACGGCAAAGGAATAGTGCTGGCAGGAAATACCGAACTTTTTCCTCAGGTTTCCGCCCTTTCCGTATTTCTCCAGAAGCCGGTCATACTGGGTCACCACCTGCCGTGCGTACTGGATAAACTCTGCTCCGTCATTGGTTAGGGTAACGCCTTTCCCGCCGCGGTTGAACAGGGTGATCCCCAGTTCTTTTTCCAGTTCACGCACCGCGCTGGTCAGGGAGGGCTGTGTGACATACAGCACTTCAGCCGCCTTGTTCAGGGATCCTTTTTCGGAAATAGTGATGACGTAGTTCAGCTGCTGGATGGTCATAGTCTGCTCTCCCCTTCTCAGTTATAGACTCAATCTATAGCAGCAATACTATCACACATGAAATCCGTTGTCAAAAAAGGGAACCGGCGTTTGCCGGTTCCCAAAGAGGGGGAAGGAGAAGAAAACACTATAAAGCATTATCCTGGGTGCAATGCACCTCACTGAGGAATCTGTTCGTTAGTCGAAGCAGTCCCCAACGTGGTTAATCATTACCTCAATTCCCAGCGGTGTATCATATTCTTCGAAAACAATCGTTTCACCCGGGAGTTTCGGCGTCCTGCCCTCGGTCGGCGTATCCGGCCTTGTCCAGGGCTTGTTGGTAATTACGGTCACCGTACCTGTTGTGGTCATGCTTTCCTGCACATATCCGAGTACAGCCTGTTCTGTCCAGGTATATACCGCGGCTTCGCCGTTCAGCCTGGTAGGCAGGCCGGTAATCGTTGCCGTCCAGCCATTCTGCTCATTCAGCACCACATTCCGGATCACAGTGCTGCCGTTTTTCAGCGTTGCGCTGATGCTCAAAGGCCTGTTCTGCAGCTTGTTGTCTTCATCGTTCCAGACCTTGCGGATCGTCGCGCTGGTCGTGGCAGGCTGATACCTGTTCCGGATCGTGAAGCCATAGATCTCGGTAACATACATATCCACCGGATCTTCTGTCACAGTATAGCGGATCGGTCTGCCCTTCACAAACTTGGGCAGATCGCCGAACTTCCGTTTCCAGCCGTTATCCGCGCTCAGCTTGGCTGTCCTGACTTCCTCACCGCCCGCGAACAGGTGTACCGTAATGCTTTCCGGCCTGTTCCCGTCCTTGTCGTCATTATCATCCCAGATCTTAATGACTTCAATTTCGGTCATCATTTCGTCTTCATCCGGTTTGTTCTCATGCTCCTTGATGTCGAACTCTTTCTGGATGACCAGCTTGCCGGTTTCCTGCGTGTTGGTAATCACAAAGCCCGTGGAAACATTCCCGGTGATCTTCGCCACATAGCCGTCCGGAACTTCAGTTTCAGCAACGGTATAGCGGATTTCCCTGGTCAGGCCTGCCTCGTTCACATTCCTGCACAGATCATCCCAGCTGTATGCCCAGCTGTTGCCTTCATTCAGCGTGACCGCATCGCCCAGAGCCTTTCCGTCAGCAAAGAGCTGTACCTTGATATCGCTCGGATGCTTACCGCTGTCCACCCAGACCTTCTTCACCTGAACTTTGGTCTTTTCAACCTCATGTGTATTGGTCAGTGTGGTCAGCTCACCGCTTGTGGCCGTGCCCGTCAGCTTGTACCCGACAACTGACGGCTCCTTCCAGCTGTAGGTAATTTCCTTATTGTCCACGCACTTCGGCAGTTCTTCAATCCGATCCAGCCAGTTATTGGCCTCGTTCAGATCCGCATACAGTCCGGTCGATTCTCCGTCTGCCAGCAGTTCAATCCTCAGGCTGGTCGGCCGCAGTCCGTCACGGTTTCCTTCATCCTTCCAGACCTTCTTAACCGTAGCGGAAACCTTATCCGGCAGTTCGTAGATGTTAATCAGCGTATTGTTGTCGTCTTTATACTTGATGCTGACTACCAGCTCTTTCTCGCCCTCGGTCACCTCAACAGTCATGATCACCTTTTCCGTGGAATAGGTCATGTTTGGTGTCTTGCCGGGCTCTTCTGTAATCTCATAGACATAAGGTTCAGACGTTACTTCACAATATGTGATTTCACCGAACTGAGCATTGCCTTCGGTCTTACCGTCCTTCAGAGAGATAGTCACCGTGTCTGTATCGGGCATCGGCGCATCGCCCACAGGCGTCAGCTTGAATACATAATCCCCGTCCGGAACCGCCGTGGCATCCTTGCCTTCAATCTTCTTATTGATCTCCGGAGTTGCCTTGCCGATCTTGCGGGTGTTGACAAATTCAGCTGTACAGCCTGCTTCAGTAATCGTATCGCTATCGCCATTAGCCTCTGAAATAAACCCGTCGCATTCATCTTCCACAACCGTGTAGGTAATGCCGGTCGGCAGTTCCTCTGCTACTGCCTTCTCACCGCTCTTCAGGGTGACGTGTGCAACACCGTCCTCAAATTCCATATCTCCATAAGGTCCGGTAATCGGGGCACCTTCCAGCGTTACGGTAAATCCGAACTCCAGATCCTTGTCAGCGGCAACATCACTTTCGACTTTCTTGCTGATTTCAAGTTCGCCTACCTTGCGGCTATTCTCAAAGCCAACATCGCATCCTTCCTCATCAATTGTTCCGTCCGCTCCGGTTGAAAGTACTATAAATTCATCCAATTCTTCCTCTTCCACCGTATAGGTAATACCAACCGGTAAACCTGTGGCTGTCTTGCTTTCACCATCACTCAGTTCGAACGTTGCCACACCGTTCTTAAATGTCATCTCACCGTATGCCTTGCCTTCATCTCCGCCGATTGTTTCATCGCTCAGTGTTACAGTGAAATTGAATGTCAGTTCATGATCGGCCGTGGCATCACTTTCAACAGATTTCGTGACAGTCAGGTCGCCAACTTTATGTTCATAAGTGTTAATCAGGATGGCTTCAGCGCCGTTCTCGGTGATCTCCAGGTCCTTGACTTCTGTCGTACTTGCGTCATCGCCTGTCGTCACCAGCGTATAGTTGGCGTTCAGTCCGTCCGGATTGACTTCCGTAACGGTATACTTCTCGCCCACAGGCAGTTCTCCGGACTCCCACGGCAGCTGGCTGTATGTCAGCGTGATTGTGTTCGCTGCGTCACCTTCGCCGTCCGGATTGATTCCGGGGCCGCTGACTGTGATCTGCAGCTTGGCCTTCGCTTCTTCACCGATGTCGTCGCCGTCCCAGGTCTTCGTCACGGTCAGTTTTGCCTGCTTGCGTGTGTAATTGTTGATGAGTTCAGCCTCTACTCCGTCAGCTGTGATCTCCAGGTCCTTGACTTCCGTTGTACTAGCGTCATCGCCTGTCGTCACCAGCGTATAGTTGGCATTCAG
>JAGAAC010000058.1 GCA_017615475.1 Clostridia bacterium | reverse complement strand
GCGCCGGGGCCGTGAACGGTTCTGGGGCAAGGGCATGGGCGGAGACAAGGAAGCCGCTTTCGCCACGCTGTATCATGTACTGGTGACCCTGAGCAAGCTGTGCGCGCCCTTCATTCCGTTCCTGGCGGAAGAAATCTACCAGAACCTGGTGGTGAACAACGTGCCCGGCGCTCCGGAAAGCGTACACCTGTGCGACTTCCCGGTGGCGGACAAGGCTGCCGTGAACACGGATATCGAAGAGCAGATGGACGCCCTGGTGGAAGCTATCCAGCTGGGTCGCGCCTGCCGCAACACCGCGAACCTGAAGGTGCGCCAGCCCGTGCAGAAGCTGTACGTCAAGGGTGCGAAGTTCGAAAAGGCCTACCAGGAGCTGTGCGAGGATGAGCTGAACGTGAAGGAAGTCATCTTCACGGATGACGCCCGCGCCTTCACCACCTACCTGCTGAAGCCGCAGATGCGGACCCTGGGACCGAAGTACGGCAAGCTGCTGGGCAAGATCGGCCAGCACCTGGGCCAGATGGACGGCAACGATGTGGTGGACGCCTTCGCCCGCGGCGAGGAAGTTTCCTTCATGATCGATGATACCGAAGTGAAGCTGAACAAGGACGATGTGCTGACCACGCCCATGAACAAACCCGGCTTCATCGCGGCGGAAGACCGCGGCGTGACCGTGGTGCTGGACACCAACCTGAATGACGAACTGATCCGCGAAGGCTACGCCCGTGAGGTAATCTCCAAGGTGCAGACCATGCGCAAGGATGCCGGCTTTGAGGTAACGGACCGCATCAGCCTGTATTATGAAGGCGATGACGAACTGGCTGCCGCGCTGGAAACCTACGGGGAAATGATCGGACGGACAACGCTGGCTACCTCCATGGCACGGGGAACCGCGCCGGAAGGCAGCGTAAGCCAGAAGTGGGATATCAACGGCAAGAAAGCCGAACTGGGGATCGCAAAAGCATGAAAATTGCCTTCATCGGGCAGGACGTACCAACGCTCCTGCCCGCCCTTTTAACTGACCTGCTTTTCGCCGGAAACGAGGCGAATGCCGAAGTGACGGTGGAGGAAAGCAATCCTGCCATGCAGGAGCTGCTGCAGGGCTACGGGGAAAAGATCTTTGAAAAAGCCGGCAAGGGAGGAACCATCCGGGTTTCTGCCGACAGGCAGGAAGTCCTGACAGGCGCTGACTGCGTGATCTACGCGGGGGACTGCCAGGCGGCCAGCCGATTTTTCCAGGATCGCAGCGCCCTGGGATCTGACGAAGAGGATGATCCCGGCCTGACAGACCAGGCCCGGGTGAACGGCGGAATCGAAGGCCTGCTGCACGCACTGCGGGCCGGAGAGGTGATCCTGAAGCTCTGCGATGACATGGATCAGTACTGCCCCAAGGCCCTGGTGATCAACCTGGGCCAGCCGGTAGCGCGGACGACCGCGGTTTTCGAAGCCCGGGGATACCGCACCTACGGCCTCGGCCGGACGCCCATGCGGGGCGCCAACGGTATTGATACCTATGCCAAACGGCTGCAGATCAAGCCGGACAACGTGCAGGCGGTGACTGCCGGCCTGCCGGGTTTCGCTTTCCTGGTCGAAATGAAGGACGGAAAAGCGGACCTGCTGACCAAACTGAAGAAAGCCGCGGAAAACGGCGAACTGGGCAGCCTGGCCCGGCGCTGGCTGGGCTGGTGGGATGCGATCCCGGCAGGGGACGTGACAGACCACGCGGAGTTCCTGCCTGCCCAGGAAGGCTTTATCCCGGATGAACATCCTGAATTCGGGGAAACCGTGGAAAAGCGCAAGGAACGCATCCTGTATATGAACACCGTCAGAGACCAGGGGGCTGAAAGCCGCGAAGGCGCGATGGCCCAGCTGCTCCTGCTTTCCAAGGTGCCGCCGGTACGGCCGATGAAGCTGGCCCTGGCACTGCTCCGCGGGGAAACGGCAGAGATCCCGGCGGTAACGAGAAAGAATGACGGCGTGCTGCCGCAGCTGGTGAAAGACGCCGTCATCGAGGCGCCGCTTGTCCTGAAGGAAGGAAAGGCGGAAACCCCGGCTATCCGGGTACCGGAAGCCCTGGCGGATATTCTGTCCGAAGTGGACCGGGCAAACCGGCTGGCGGCAAAGGCCGCTTTCGGAGACCGGGAAGCCCTGCGGGAATATGTGGAAACGGATCCCGCCCTGGACGGCCTGGACCGGCTTTACTGCCTGGACGTGGTGGAAGCGCTGATCAAAATGCATGAAGACGTATTAACAAGGTTTTGAGAAGGTAGGAAATTGTAAGAAGGTAGGAGGTAGGAAGTAGGAGGTAGGAGGTATGTTTTACTTCTCGCCTCCGGGTTCCGGACTCCATCTTCTTCAATCAGATCAGAGATATGGAAGGCTGAAGATGTCAGTCTTTTCACCTCCTACCTCCTACCTCATACCTCCTACCTGAACTGAAAGGAGCCCCTATGTTCTTAGCTGACAGCTGGGTTGATTACGAAGTTTTAGATACGGGTGACGGCGAAAAGCTGGAGCGCTGGGGTGAGATTATCCTGCGCCGTCCGGATCCGCAGACAATCTGGCCCAAGGCACAGGAAAAACTGTGGAAGAGCGCCCAGGCGCATTACCACCGCAGCGAGCGCGGCGGCGGAGAATGGGAATTCCTGAAGAAACTGCCGGAACGCTGGACTGTGAAGCACGGAGACCTGACCTTCTATGTGCGGCCCACAGGCTTCAAACATACCGGCCTTTTCCCGGAACAGGCAGCCAACTGGATGTGGATGAGCGACCTGATCCGGAAGGACGGACGCAAGGACATTAAGGTACTGAACCTGTTCGGCTATACCGGCGGCGCCACCCTGGCCTGCGCTGCTGCCGGCGCGCATGTGACCCATGTGGACGCGGCAAAGGGTATGGTGCTCTGGGCCAAGGAAAACCGGGAACTGAGCAAACTGCCGGAGGACCGTTTCCGCTGGATCGTGGAGGATGCCCTGCGCTTTGTGCAGCGGGAACTCCGCCGCGGCAACAGCTATGACGGGATCCTGATGGATCCGCCCAGCTATGGCCGGGGACCTTCCGGTGAAGTATGGAAACTGGAAAATGAACTGTACGGCCTGATTGACACCTGCGCACAGGCACTGAGCAAGGAACCGCTGTTCTTCCTGATCAACAGCTATACCACCGGCTTCCAGGCCAGCGTGCTGAGCAATATGCTGGAGAAGTGCGTGGTAAGCCGTTTCGGCGGGAAGGTGGACAGCGAGGAACTGTGCCTGCCCGTTACCGCGGGCGGCGTGCTGCCCTGCGGCGCCAGCGGGAGGTGGCAGCGTGATTGACCTGATTGACGATATCCTGTATGAGGATAATCAGGTGCTGGTCGCCGTGAAGCCGCCGAACATGCTCTCCCAGGCGGACAGGACCGGAGATCCGGATATCCTGAGCGTGCTCAAGGAATATATCAAGGAGAAATACCACAAACCCGGCAATGTTTACCTGGGCCTGGTACACCGCCTGGACCGCCCGGTGGGCGGGCTGATGGTTTTTGCCCGTACCAGCAAGGCGGCGGCGCGGCTTGCCGTTCAGCTTCAGGAGCATGATATCGGCCGGCAGTACCTGTGTATTGTGACCGGCGAAGTGCCGGATGAATTCACCCTGACCGACTACCTGATCCATGATGAGATCAAGAACAAGGAAGTCGTATGCGAGGCGGACGAGAAGGGCGGAAAGCTGGCCATTCTCCACGGCCGCTGCATTGAACGCAGAAACGGAACCGCCCTGTGCGCGATCCGTCTGGAGACCGGACGGAAACACCAGATCCGGGCTCAGCTGAGCAATATCGGCGCGCCGCTGTGGGGGGACAACCGCTACGGAAACGGAATCCCGGGACAGCAGATCGCCCTGTGGGGCTACAAGCTGACTTTCCGCCATCCCACGCTGAACGAGCTGATGGTTTTCCACTCCCTGCCGGAAGGCAACATCTGGGACACCTACGCGGACCTGCTGACCGTGCCGGAAGATACGGATACCCCCCGGGAACGGCCGGCACTGGTGCTGCGGGAAGAGGTAGTGCAGAAGCTGGAAGAGTTTGATAAGTACAAGCCGATCAAAACAGACGAGCTGCTTTGATCTCAATTAACAATTAATAATTCATAATTCATAATTAATACTGATACAGCCAAGTGAACTGTCCTGAGGTGTCATCCCGAGCGAAGTCGAGGGATCCCTTGATACTTAAGACCAGAAAGGAATCCGATTTGAGTAAGCCATTCAGTTATGAACTTCTCCATGTGTGCAAGCAGTCCGGCGCACGGCTGGGCGTACTGCACACCCCTCACGGGGATATTCCCACGCCGATCTATATGCCGGTGGGAACCAGCGCCTGTGTCAAGGCGATGACGCCCCGGGAAATGGAAGAGATCGGCACCAAGATCCTGCTGTCCAACACCTACCACCTGCACCTGCGGCCGGGCGAAGCCCTGGTGAAGGAAGCGGGCGGTCTGCATAAGTTTATGGGCTGGAACGGCCCGATCCTGACGGACAGCGGCGGATTCCAGGTGTTCTCCCTGGCGGGCATCCGGAAGATCAGGGAGGAAGGGGTTACCTTCCAGAGCCACCTGGACGGTTCCCGGCAGTTTATCGGCCCGGAAGAGTCCATGGATATCCAGCAGGCGCTGGGTTCCGATATTGCCATGGCCTTTGACGTCTGCTCCCCCTATCCCTGTGAGTGGGAGACAGCGAAGAAGAATATGGAGATCACCCACCGCTGGGCGGAACGGTGCCAGAAGCACCACACCCGGGAGGACCAGGCGCTGTTCGGGATCGTGCAGGGAGCTTTCTACAAGGACCTGCGGATTGAGAGCGCCAAGGCGCTGGCGGATATGGACTTTATCGGATACGGCATCGGCGGCCTGAGCGTAGGCGAGCCGAAACCGATCATGTACGAGATGCTGGATGAAATTCAGCCGTACATGCCGGAGAACAAGCCCCGGTACCTGATGGGCGTCGGTACTCCGGACTGCTTCATTGAAGCGGTGATCCGCGGCGTGGACATGTTCGACTGCGTGCTGGCGACGCGGATTGCCCGCAACGGCAGCGTGATGACCAGCAAGGGCCGGGTGGTGGTAAAGAACGGCAAATATGCCCATGACTTCAGCCCCCTGGATGACCAGTGCGACTGCTACGCCTGCAAAAACTTCACGAGGGCCTATATCCGCCACCTCTTCAACGCGAAAGAGATCACCGGCGGCCGGCTGGCATCGATCCACAACCTGCGGTTCCTCATTCACATGATGGAGGAAATCCGGGAAGCGATCGCGAATGACAGCCTGCTGGACTACAGAAAAGAGTTTTACGAGAGATACGACCTGACTAAGAATTTCTGATGGGTCAGAAATTCTCAGGAATTCATAATTCTGCGATCGCTGTTACCAAAACACCGTTCGGCAGAGCCTCCGGAGTTTTGACAGCTGTAGCATGGCAGTTGTTACCCAAATCAAAGATTTGGACAACTGCTCAACAATTCATAATTAATGGTCTTTTTTTCCCTGAGTTACCAATACCGGCGTGGACCGGATAACAATACAGGAGGAAATGAACATGAAGATCTTACCCGTAAGCGACCCGTCATTCCAGAACTACGGCCAGGTGATGACCGGCTATGACCTGAAGGAACTGCTGGAGACCCTGGACAAGGTGACTCCCTGTCCGGACGGCGTGGAATATGTTCCGGAACAGCCCGAACTGCAGGCGCTGGCCATCGAGAAGGACCTGCGGAACAACGCCTATGGCGGAATGCCCATCCAGATCGGCTGGTGCAACGGCCATAACACGAAGATGAACTGCCTGGAGTATCACCGGGACAGCGAGCTGAATGTCGGCACGGAAGATTTCATCCTGCTGCTAGCCAAGCGTGAAGATATCGTGGACGGCGTGCTGGATACCGATAAGGTGGTTGCCTATCTGTGCCCCGCCGGCACCATGGTTGAAGTTTATGCCACCACCCTGCATTACGCTCCCTGCAGCGCCAAGAAGGGCCAGGGCTTCAAGGTCATCGTGGTTCTGCCCAAGGGAACGAACCTGGCGAAGCCCGAATTCACTGTGAAGAACGCTGAAGACGAACTGATGACCGCTGCCAACAAGTGGCTGCTGGCCCATGCGGATTCCGCTGAAGCGGCTTCCGGCGCGAAGGTCTGCATCAAGGGTGTAAACCCGGATATCGCGGATCTGATCTGATTCCGGTTATATGCAAAATGCGCTGCGTTTGATCGCAGCGCATTTTCTTTATGCGGATTACAGCTTATACAGCTCCGTGAATTTCTTCTTCAGGTAATCTGTATAAACGGAGGCATCCAGCGGACCGCCCATGGCGGCAGGCAGGATATCCTGCGGCTTTTTCAGGGTGCCGTACTGGTGGATTTTGTCCGTCAGCCAGGCGGTGACAGGGGAGAGATCGCCTTTGGCAACGGTTCCCCAGACATCCGTGTCCTTTTCCATCTGCCGGAGCATCTGCGCGCCGTAGGCACTGCCCAGGGCGTAGGAGGGGAAGTAACCGATGCCGCCGAAGGACCAGTGGCTGTCCTGCAGGACGCCGTGCTTATAGTCCGGCACATCCACTCCCAGGACTTCCTTGTACAGCCTGTTCCATTCGCCGGGGATATCGGCGACCTTCAGGTCGCCGGCGATCATGGCTTTTTCCAGCTCATAGCGGATCATGACGTGCAGGGAGTAGGTCAGCTCATCCGCGTCTGTCCGGATCAGGGAGGGCTTGGACAGGTTGATGGCGGAATACAGTTCCTCCTCGGTAACCCCTTTCATGTGCTCCGGGAAGACTTCCTTCATGATCTTCAGCAGGGGCGTGCAGAAGGCACGGCTGCGGCCGATGATGTTTTCATAGAAACGGGACTGGCTTTCATGAACGCCCATGCTGGTACCGCCGGCAAGGCCGGTGAACTGCAGGTCGTCCCGTACATCCAGCTCATACAGGGCGTGGCCGCCTTCATGGATGACGCTGTACATGCTGGAGAAGGGATCCTCCTCATGATAGTGGGTGGTGATCCGGATGTCCCATTTGTTGGCACCGTTGGTGAAGGGATGCTCCGTTTCGCCCAGGGTGCAGTTCAGGGGATCGATGCCTTCCAGCGCCATGATCTTTTCGGAGAAAATCCGCTGCTGAGCAACCGGCCAGGGTCCTTTCATGAAGGCGGGCACGGGCTTTTCCCGGGCAGCCACTTCCCTGATGACCGGGGAAAGCTCTTCCCGCAGGGTGCGGAAGAAGGGATCCAGGTCTTTCATGGCGGCGCCCTTTTCATACTCGTCTACCAATACGTCATAGGCGGGCTTCGCAGGATTCTTCAGGGAAGCGTACCGCACACTGCCGGTGATGACCTTCTCCAGGTAGGGAGCAAACAGTTCCCAGTCGTTTTTCTCCTTGGCGTCATGCCAGACGGCAGAGGATTCGTTGGTCAGCTCCTGCCAGGCGATATATTCATCCATGGGCAGGACATGAAGGTCGTCATAGCTTT
>JAGAAC010000057.1 GCA_017615475.1 Clostridia bacterium | reverse complement strand
ATATGGAATGAATCCGTGGGGAAATGGCCGGTGTATCTGCTTCTTGGAACAACAGCGGGCGGTTTGTACCTGACAATCAAATACGTGAGTGAAAAAGTCGAAAAAGGAGCAGGGTACAATAACATGACGTCCGGCCTGCAGATAATCAAACTGGTTTATTGTGTCATTATCCTGCTGTCACCGGTGCTTTTTATTGTCCTGGTCTTCTATCGGTTTTACCAGCTGAGAAAACTGGTGAGTATGGAATCGGATGACAGCGGACAGCGATATGCGTGAAGGAGAGAACGAAAGCCCGGCGGAAGGGTCCGGAAGCAATGAAAAAGCAGGGGTTTGCCATGACGCAGACACCTGCTTTTTCGTTTCCGGAAATACAATCGAAAGCCCTTGAAAACCTTGACGGTACAAGGGAAACTGTGTAAAATATATCAAAAGAAGACAATAATCGGATATGGGGGGGATACAGGTGCTTTACAATGGCAAGATCTGGATCGGGTCATGCGAAAACGGCACTCCTGTGTACCTGCTGCCTTCCATGGCAAACCGTCACGGACTGATTGCCGGCGCGACGGGTACCGGCAAAACCGTATCCCTGAAAGTGCTGGCGGAAGGCTTTTCCGATCTTGGCGTTCCGGTGTTCCTGAGCGATATCAAGAGCGACCTGAGCGGCATGGTCATGGACGGAACCCCGACGGAAGCGATTGACAAGCGGCTTGCGAAATGCGGCGTGCCGCGGGACGCGTTCAAATACACCTCCTATCCGACAGAATACTGGGATGTTTACGGAGAGCAGGGTATTTCCATCCGCGCCACGGTGCAGGACATGGGTCCGCTGCTGATGAGCCGGATGCTGAGCCTGAACGAAACCCAGAGCGGCGTGATGAACATCGCGTTCCGGGTGGCGGCGCGGGAGAATCTCCCCCTGGAGCATCTGCAGGACCTGAAGAACCTGCTGATCCATGTGGGTGAGAACGCGAAGGAATACACCCTGGAATACGGAAATGTCACGGCGGCCAGCGTGGGTGCTATCCAGCGGGCTGTAGGCGTGCTGGAGGACCAGGGCGGTAATGTGTTCTTCAAGGAGCCGGCCATCGATATCAACGACTGGATCCAGGTGGACCCGGCCAGCGGCAGGGGCAAGATCAACATCCTGTGCGCGGACCGGCTGTTCAACAATCCCACGATGTATTCCACATTCCTTCTGTGGATGCTGACAAAGCTTTATGACCTTCTGCCGGAGCGCGGAGACGCGGAGAAGCCGATCATCGTGTTCTTCTTCGACGAAGCGCACCTGCTGTTCAATAACTGCAGCCGTTCCCTGATGGAAAAGATCGAACAGGTGGTCCGGCTGGTCCGCTCCAAGGGCGTGGGCGTGTACTTCATCACCCAGAGCCCGGCGGATATTCCCATGACGATCCTCGGCCAGCTGGGCAACCGGATCCAGCACGCGCTGAGGGCGTACACCCCGCTGGACCAGAAAGCGGTCAAGGTTGCGGCACAGACGTTCCGGACGAATCCGTCCTTTGATACAGAAGAAGCCATTACCACCCTGAAGACAGGCGAGGCACTGGTTTCATTCCTGGATGAGCACGGAGCGCCGAGCGTGGTGGAGCGGGCCACCATTCTTCCCCCGCAGAGTTATATGGGTGCGATCAGCCAGGAAATCCGCAGGATGGTCATCGCAGCCAGTCCCCTGAAGGACCGGTATGACGATATTGAACCTCCTGCCGATGATCCCGGAACTCAGGAACAGCCAACACCGCCTGCACCGCCGGTACAACAAGTACAGGAAATGGATCCACAGCGGTTTAAGCTGATAAACGGCCAGTGGTACTATTTCTGAGGTGCGGCAAGAAGCTGATCTTCCATGTCACTGTTTACTCAACGACCCCCTGAACGGCGCAGGGAGAGAGCGCCGCAGAGAGAAGATGGCAACATTCAAGGTTTTTGATCCTACTACCGGTCAGTACGTTGAAAAAGAAGTCGAAGGCATGGCTCCTGTGGCTGAAGCCGTACAGGAAGCTGCTGCTCCCGTTGTGGAAGCTGTTCAGGAAGCGGCCGCTCCGGTTGTGGAAGCTGTCCAGCAGGCCGCGGCTCCCGTGGTTGAAGCGGTTCAGCAGGGCGCTGCTCCCGTAGTGGAAGCAGTCCAGCAGGCTGCCGCCCCCGTTGTGGAAGCGGTTCAGCAGGCTGCCCAGCCCGTGGTGCAGGCCGTGCAGCAGGCTGCTCAGCCCGTTGTGCAGGCTGTCCAGCAGGCAGTTCCTACCATTCAGGTGCAGCCCCAGGCCCAGAAGATGCCCGTGATGGTGCTGGACCAGGCTACCGGCCAGTATGTGCAGCAGATGGTGGATATGGTACTTGATCCCGCGACCGGGAACTATGTGCCTGCTCCCGTTGCCGTGGATCCCAAGGCACTGGAAGCCCAGCAGAAGGCTGCTGCCGCTGCTGCGAAGGAAGCGGAGCGGAAAGCCCGTGAACAGGAAGCGGCTGAACGCCGTGCCCGGAACGACCAGCTGCGTGAAGAAGCGGCTGAGCGCGCCCGCCGGAATGACTCTGTTGCCGGCCGTGTGAAGAACACCGCGATCAGCACCGCGACCCGCCAGGTTGTTTCCAGCCTGACCAGGAGCCTGACCAAAGCCATCGGAAGCATTTTCGGCGGCAAAAAGTAATCTATAACAATTATATGGGGAGGATCTGAATTATGAAAAAGCTTCTTAAAGAGTTTAAAGACTTCGCAATGAAGGGTAATGTCCTGGATCTGGCGGTTGCCGTGGTTCTGGGCGCCGCGTTCAACAAGGTTGTCACCGCTGTGGTGGAAATCTTCCTGAACCCGATTATCGAGAGCCTGCCCAAGATTGAAGAGGGCGGATCTGCCTGGACTGCTCCCCTGATTTCCTTCGCGGCTGTGGTTGTTGAATTCCTTCTGACCGCACTGGTGCTCTTCGCGATTGTGAAGGCTGCCAACAAGGCCAAGAACCTGAAGAAGAAGGAAGAAGCTCCCGCGGAACCCACCACCAAGGTGTGCCCCTTCTGCCAGAGCGAGATCAGCATCAAGGCGACCCGTTGCCCGAACTGCACCAGCGAACTGAAAGACTAATTATACAATTCAGGATTCAGAATTCATAATTATGAAGGCTGATATAGCATGGAGGCACATATGCACTGGCGCATATCGTGCCTCCGTGCTATAATTCCTGATTGGTTGACCGCCTGACGCGAAGCGGAAGGCTGAAACCGTGAGAATAACAGAAAGAGGGACATATTTCCATGAACAAGATTCTGGTTGAAACTTCTGCCCGTCACGTACATGTTACCAAGGAAGATCTCGAGACCCTGTTCGGCGCGGGCCACGAGCTGACCGTCAAGAGCTGGCTGAGCCAGCCCGGACAGTTCGCCAGCGAAGAGCAGGTGGATATTGTCGGACCCAAGAACACCCTGAAGCGCGTTCGTATCCTCGGGCCCGTCCGCCCCGCCACCCAGGTGGAGCTTTCCCTGACCGACGCCCGTTCCATCGGCGTGACCGCTCCTGTGCGTGAGTCCGGTGACATTGCCGGTTCCGGCGCCTGCAAGCTGGTCGGCCCCGCGGGTGAAGTGGAAGTGACCGAAGGCGTTATCGCCGCCAAGCGCCACATTCATATGACCCCTGCCGATGCCGAAGAATTCGGTGTGAAGGACAAGGATGTTGTTTCCGTGAAGGTGGATACCAACGGCCGTGCCCTGACCTTCGGTGACGTTGTGGTCCGCGTGAGCGAGAAGTTCTCCCTGGCGATGCATATCGACACGGATGAGAGCAACGCTGCCTGCGCCGTGAACGGCACCATGGGAGAACTGATCAAATAATTAATAATGAATAATTAACAATTAACAATTAATTGTCAGTTGTTCTCTTATATGCGATTGGGTGTTGACAGGAAACACTAAATCGTATATCATACGTTCCGCAACTGAATACCTTATCACGAGTGACTGAAGGACGGGCCTGATGATGTCACGGCAACCGGCGAAAGCAAGGTGCCAAATCCCGCAGCGTGCACACCCCACAGGGAGGCGCTGACAGATAAGGACGGTCAACAAGATCGAATCCCGCCTGGTTTGTGTGCAAGCCAGGCGGTTTTTTTCGGCAGGACCGTCGAAGGAAAAGACGAAGCCCTGATAACTGCCGCCAGGGCAAGGCTGCGGAATACGGCGTTTGCAAAAGCTCCGCACCGAACGACAACAAGAAAAGGAGAAAAAAAGATGCGCAGACTGTTTACTTCTGAATCTGTTACCGAGGGACATCCCGACAAACTGTGCGATCAGATTTCCGACGCGGTGCTGGACGCCATCCTGGAGAATGATCCCAACGCCCGTGTGGCCTGCGAAACCTTCGCCACCACAGGAATTATCACCGTTATGGGTGAAATCACCACTACCTCTTACGCGGACATCAACGCCATTGTCCGGAAGGTTGTGACCGAGATCGGTTATGACGCTCCGGAAAAATCCTTCAACGGCAACACCTGCGCCGTGATGACCGCGATCCACGAGCAGAGCCCCGATATCGCCATGGGTGTGAATGACGCCCTGGAGACCCGGGACGGAAGCAAGGAAGCGGATATCGGCGCCGGAGACCAGGGCATGATGTTCGGCTATGCCTGCACGGAGACCCCTGAAAGGATGCCCCTGGCCATTGCCCTGAGCCACCGGATGGCGCTTCGCCTGACGCAGGTACGCAAGGACGGCACACTGCCTTTCCTCTATCCGGACGGAAAGACCCAGGTGACTGTGGAGTATGAAAATGACAAGCCCGTCGCGGTGGACACCGTGGTGGTTTCCGCACAGCATTCCGCAGATGTGGATATGGATGTACTGAGGAAGGAAATCAAGGAGCAGGTGATTCTGCCCATCATTCCCAAGGAACTGCTGACAGAGAAGACCCGGATCCTGATCAACCCCACCGGCCGTTTCGTGATTGGCGGACCGACCGGCGATACAGGCCTGACCGGCCGGAAAATCATTGTGGATACCTACGGCGGATCCGCTCCCCATGGCGGCGGATGCTTCTCCGGCAAGGATCCGACCAAGGTGGACCGGAGCGCTGCCTATGCTGCCCGTCACGCCGCGAAGAACGTGGTCGCTGCCGGCCTGGCGGACCGCTGCCAGATCCAGCTGGCCTATGCTATCGGCGTTGCCGAGCCGGTGAGCGTGCTGGTGGATACCTTCGGTACCGGTGTGATGCCGGATGACAAGCTGGCGGAGATCGTGACCAAAGTGTTTGACTTCCGTCCTTCCGCGATCATTGAGCGGCTGAACCTGCGCCGCCCGATCTACCGGCAGACTGCCGCCTACGGACATTTCGGCCGTACGGATGTGGACCTGCCCTGGGAGAAGGAAGATTATGTCGACGCGCTTAAGAGCGCGGCGAAATGAAAAATGAAGAATGAAGAATGAATAATGGCGGAGAAGACAGCTTCCTTCGGGAAGCTGTCTTTTTTGAACTGAATCAGATCTCTCCGCTGCGCCTGCGGCTTCGGTCGAGATGACATCGGGTTTAGTCCATAGTGTTTAGATTTTTTCTGCACCACAGGATGTTGTATGTGGGGTGCAGGCGGTGAAAAACAAAGGCTGCATGCTTGTCAGGATTCCAAAAAAGACTTGACAAGGATTCGGCAATTCTGATATATTTATTCAGCTGTCCGTTCTTTGCGGACACGCACTGTAAGACGTTCCCCGGAACCGGGTCTGCTCCCGGGATCCGCAAACGAGTTAATCTGTGAGGAGTGTTGACCATGTTCCGTACTTATCAGCCCAAGAAGCGCCAGCGCAGCAAGGTGCATGGCTTCCGCGCCCGTATGGCGACCAAGAATGGCCGCCGGGTTCTGGCTGCCCGCCGTCGCCGCGGCCGCAAGGAACTGACGGTGTAATTTCCGCCGTAAAGCCTGCTTCAGTATGACTGTGGATAAGGCCCGCCCGTTGAAGATGGGCGGGCTTTTCCTCATAAAGGCGCCATTTTACAGGCGCCAGGGGATACTCCGCGCGGAGCGGAAGGAAAACGAATGGAAAGACGTTATCGGCTGAAGAAAAACAGGGCGTTCCAGTATGTCTATCGTAGAGGACATTCTGTCGCATGCCGCAATCTGGTCATGCTTCTTGCCCCGGGCAGGGAGCTGAAGATCGGGTTTTCCGTCAGCAAGAAAACAGGCAACGCTGTGACCCGGAATAAGATCAAGCGCCGCCTGCGGGAATGCTTCCGGCCCTATTTAGGGGATGTGAAAACCGGTCTGTACGTTATTGTCGCCAGATCTTCCGCCGCAGAGGCCGCCTTCGAAGACCTGAAGAAGGATGTGCGTTATCTGCTGAAAAAGCAGAACGCACTGCTGAAACATTCTTCAGACGAGGGGAACCGCGCCGAATGAAACGCTTTCTTCTGTTCCTGATCCGTTTCTACAGACGGGAGCTGAGCCCGCGCAAGCATAAACCTTCCTGCCGCTATATTCCCACCTGTTCCGAATACGCCGTGACAGCGATTGAGCGGTACGGCGCCTGGAAGGGCGGGCGGATGGCGGCCTGGCGGCTGCTTCGCTGCAACCCATTCAGCAAGGGTGGTTATGATCCCGTACCGGATGATCCCTGCACTACTTTAAGGAGGGAATAACCCGGAATGAATGATTTTCTTTTCAACATCCTGGCCTGGATCAGAAGCTGGGTCGGGAGCTGGGGCTGGTCCATGGTGGTTTTCACCATCCTGATCCGCCTGGCGCTTACGCCTCTTGATATCAAGAGCCGCGTGAGCATGCGCAAAACCACGAAACTGCAGCCGCAGCTGCAGGCCCTGCAGAAAAAGTACGCCAATGACAAGGAAAAGCTGAACGCCAAGACTGCTGAACTCTATAAAAAAGAGCATATCAATCCCCTGTCCAGCTGTCTGCCGCTGCTGCTGACCTGGCCGATCCTGATTGCCGTTTTCGGCGCGATGCGCATGGCGGCTAACAAGGAACTGTTGATGCAGCTGACTCAGATCCTGAACAACGAAGTGCCGACGCTGGAACGCTGGCTGTGGATCAAGAATCTGTGGATGCCTGACAGCCTGTTTGCGTCATGCATGCCGGATGTGAATACCCTGCGCCAGATTCCCACAGACCAGTGGGTGACCTGGTTCAACGGACTGGACCAGAGCAATCTGCCTGTGCTGATCAAGGATCTCGGGCTGACGGTTGACAGCTTCAGCCAGAACAACCTGGCTGCCACGCTGCAGGCGATGATCGGATCGATGACGGAACCCGGCGCAATCTTCGAGAACGCCGCCTACGCGAAAGCCATTGCGGTCAATCCCTCATGGACCTTTAACCTGCTGATTACCCAGTTTTCCCTGGTCAATGAATACAATGGCTGGCTGCTCCTGCCCGTGCTGTCCGCAGCCACCCAGATGGCGATGACCAAGCTGATGGGAACCAATCAGCAGCAGCCTGCTGCCCAGGGAAGCGGAGCGGGAACCGGCAAATTTATGCAGTGGTTCTTCCCGATCTTCTCCATGGTAATCTGTCTTAGCTATTCCTCCGCATTTGCCCTGTACTGGGTGGCCGGTAACATTGTGAGCTCTGCTCAGACTTTGATTATTAACAAGATTCTTGACAACAAAGAAAAAGCGGCCAGTGCTGTGGCCGGGGAAGGATCTGTAAAATGAAACAGTATGAAGCCTCCGCCAAGACTGTGGAAGAAGCCATCGAACTGGGACTTCAGGAGCTTGGCGTTTCCATCGGTGATGTGGATGTACAGGTTGTTGAAGAAGGCAGCAAGGGCCTGTTCGGACTCTTCGGTTCCCGTCCTGTGAAGGTTCGCCTGACGGTGAAGGATTCCGAGGAAGATCCCCTGGCTGATCTGCTGGAAGACAAGAAACCCGCCAAAGCGAAGAAAGAACCGGAAAAGAAACCCGAGAAGAAGCCGGTTGAAAAGAAAGCTGAAGAGAAGAAGCCCGCTCCTGAAAAGAAAAAGGCTGAAAAGAAACCCGAACCCGCCGCGGAGAAGAAGGAAACCGCCGCGAAGAGCGAAAAGCCCGCTGCCAAGCCCGAGATCCGTCCGATGGAGAAGCCCGAAGTGACCATGATTCCCGCTGAGGAACTGGACGCTGAATCTCCTGCCGGAATAGCCCATACTTTCCTGATGGAAATGACAAAGCTGATGGGCGTGGACGTGACCATTGATATGGGCACGGATGCTGACGGCAATGTGTACGGCTATATCAACGGCGATACCCTGGGTATCCTGATCGGCCGCCGGGGTGAAACCCTGGATGCTGTGCAGTACCTGACCAGCCTGAAGGTGAACCGCGGCCGCGAAGGCTATATCCGGGTCACGCTGGATACGGAAAACTACCGTGCGAAGCGGGAAGACACCCTGATCCGCCTGGCCAACCGGATGGCTAACCGTGCCCTGCGCACCGGCCGGAAGGTGAGCCTGGAGCCCATGAATCCTTATGAGCGCCGGATCATCCACTACGCACTGCAGCAGACAAGCGGCGTAACGACCCATTCCGAAGGTGAAGAACCCAACCGTCACGTGGTCATTACCAACAAAAAGTAAGCTGTGCTGAAACCGACATTTATTATTTTCGGAGGTTTAAGCAATGTTAGACATTAATCTGCTCAGAAATGATCCCGACAAAGTACGGGAGAATATCCGGAAAAAGTTCCAGGACGAAAAACTGCCGCTGGTGGATGAAGTGATCAGCATGGACCGGGAATTCCGGGACGCGATCCAGCAGGGCGACAACCTGCGCAACAAGCGCAAGACCCTGTCCAAGCAGATCGGCGGTCTGCTCGCCAAGGGTGAGAAGGACGAAGCCGAGAAGGTCAAGGCGGAAGTGGCTGCCATGGCCGATGAACTGGCCGCGCTGGAAGCAAAGGAAGAAGAGCTGAAGGCTGAAATCCGCAAGCGGATGCTGGTGATTCCCAACATTATCGACGACAGTGTGCCGATCGGCAAGGACGACAGCGAGAACGTCGAAATCCAGCGTTACGGCGAGCCCGTAGTGCCGGAATGGGAGATTCCCTATCATGTGGACATCATGGAACGACTGTCCGGCATTGACCTGGATGCCGCGCGCAAGACCAGCGGCAACGGGTTCTACTACCTGATGGGCGATATTGCCCGGCTGCACAGCGCGATCCTGAGCTATGCCCGGGACTTCATGATTGACAGGGGCTTCACCTATGTGGTGCCGCCGTTCATGATCCACGGCAACGTGGTGACCGGCGTCATGAGCTTCGCCGAAATGGAAAACATGATGTACAAGATCGAAGGCGAGGACCTGTACCTGATCGGTACCTCCGAGCATTCGATGATCGGCAAGTTTATCGATACGATCCTGGATGAGAACCAGCTGCCCCAGACGCTGACGAGCTACAGTCCCTGCTTCCGCAAGGAAGTGGGTGCCCACGGTATCGAGGAGCGCGGCGTTTACCGCATCCATCAGTTTGAAAAGCAGGAAATGATCGTTATCTGCAAGCCCGAGGACAGCCCGATGTGGTTTGACCGGCTGTGGCAGAACACGGTGGACTTCTTCCGGACACTGGATATCCCGGTGCGCACCCTGGAGTGCTGCAGCGGCGACCTGGCCGACCTGAAGGTGAAGAGCCTGGACGTGGAAGCCTGGTCTCCCCGTCAGAAGAAGTATTTTGAGGTGGGTTCCTGCTCGAACTTGGGCGATGCCCAGGCCCGCCGCCTGCAGATCCGCGTGAAGGGCGCTGACGGCAGCAAGTACCTGGCCCATACCCTGAACAACACCTGTGTGGCCCCGCCCCGGATGCTGATCGCCTTCCTGGAGAACAACCTGCGGGCAGACGGCACCGTCGCGATTCCGGAAGCCCTGCGGCCTTACATGGGAAACAAAGATCATATTGGATAAATAGGTAGGAAGTAGGAGGTAGGAAGTAGGAGGTTTATAATCTCCGCTTCCTGATCTCCGTTCCTCTGAGGAGATAACAATGTCCGAAGAGAAGAAAAAGGGCCTTTTTGCGCGGCTGCGGGAAGGACTGAGCAAGACCCGGGGAAACATGACCGAGAAAGTCGATGACATGGTCAGGGAGAACCGGAAGATTGACGATGACTTCTATGAAGAACTGGAAGACATCCTGCTCATGGCGGACTGCGGCCTGAAAGCGACCGAAGCGATCGTGGACGAGCTGAAGAGCCGTGTAAAGGCCGGTAAGGTAAAGGATGCAGCGGAAGCCCGGGAGATGCTCAAACAGATTATGGTTGAGCAGATGGATATCCCGCGTCCTCCGCTGAAGTGGCCTATGGTTATGCTGCTGGTCGGCGTGAACGGCGTCGGCAAGACCACAACCATCGGTAAGCTGGCACTGCGTTTCCAGGCGATCGGCCGGAAGGTGATGCTGTGCGCCGGAGATACTTTCCGCGCGGCGGCTGCCGAACAGCTGACTGTCTGGGCGGAACGGGCCAGGGTGCCGATTATCAAGCATGCTGAAGGCGCGGATCCGGCTGCGGTGGTGTTTGACGCCATCCAGTCCGCAAAGGCGCAGGGTGCTGACCTGCTGATTGTGGATACCGCCGGACGGCTTCATAACAAGAAGAACCTGATGGATGAGCTGAGCAAGATGCGCCGTGTGATCGACCGGGAATACCCGGAAGCGGACACCCGCTGCATCCTGGTGCTGGATGCCACCACAGGCCAGAACGGACTGATGCAGGCACGGGCCTTCAAGGAAGTCGCTGAAATCGGCGGCATCATTCTGTCGAAGCTGGACGGCACCGCCAAGGGCGGTATCGCGCTGGCGATCCGGCAGGAACTGGAAGTGCCGGTGTGGTACATCGGTGTGGGTGAAGGGATTGACGACCTGCAGCCCTTCAACGCAAAGGAATTTGTAGAAGCGCTGTTCTGATGAGAATCATCAGAATAATTAACAATTAACAATGAACAATTAAGTCCGCTGCGGCGGGGGAGATCTCTCCACGCGGCCTGAAGGCCTTGGTCGAGATGACATCCTTAAATGTAATGCGGAAATCCTATTTTCGGGAGGATGAGAGTATGGCTGAACTGACGATGGACAAGCTGGTAGCGCTGTGTAAGAACCGCGGATTTATCTTTGCGGGCTCCGAAATCTACGGCGGCCTGGCGAACACCTGGGACTACGGCCCCCTGGGTGTGGAATTCAAGAACAACGTAAAAAAAGCCTGGTGGCAGAAGTTCGTGCAGGAGAGCAAGTATAATACCGGCCTGGACTGCGCGATCCTGATGAACCGCGAAGTCTGGGTGGCCAGCGGCCACGTGGGCGGCTTCAATGATCCGCTGATGGACTGCAAGGCCTGTAAGGCACGCTTCCGCGCGGACAAACTGATTGAGGACTTCACCAAGGGTGAGGAAACCGGCGACGGCTGGACCAACGCCGAACTGGAGAAGTTCATTGCCGAGCATGATATCGTGTGCCCGGTATGCGGCAAGAAAGACTTCACCGGTATCCGTCAGTTCAACCTGATGTTCAAGACCTTTGCCGGCGTCAATGAAGACAGCGCAAACGAGATCTACCTGCGCCCCGAAACCGCACAGGGCATCTTCGTCAACTTCCAGAACGCCATGCGCACCACCCGGAAAAAGCTGCCGGCCGGTATTGCCCAGATTGGTAAGTCCTTCCGGAACGAAATCACCCCCGGTAACTTCATCTTCCGCGTGCGGGAGTTTGAGCAGATGGAACTGGAGTTCTTCTGCAAGCCCGGCGAAGACCTGGAGTGGTTCAACTACTGGCGCGGCTTCTGCCGTGACTGGCTGCTGAGCCTGGGCATCAAGGAAGAGAGCCTGCGCCTGCGGGATCATGAGCCGGAAAAGCTGGCCTTCTATTCCAAGGCGACAACGGACTTCGAGTTCCTGTTCCCCTTCGGCTGGGGCGAACTGTGGGGCGTTGCCGACCGTACCGACTACGACCTGACCCAGCACCAGGAGCACTCCGGCAAGAGCATGGAGTACCTGGATCCGGTGACCAACGAGAAGTACATTCCGTACTGCATTGAGCCCTCCCTGGGCGTGGACCGTATGGTTCTGGCCTTCCTGTGCAACGCCTATGAGGAAGAGGAGCTGGAAGGCGGAGACGTGCGTACGGTGCTGCACCTGCATCCTGCCCTGGCGCCTTACAAGGCGGCTGTGCTGCCCCTGCAGAAGAACAAGCTGGGCGGACTGGCCAGCGAGATCCATGCGGAACTGTGCAAGTACTTCCCTGTGGAATACGATGAGACCGGTTCCATCGGCAAGCGCTACCGCCGCCAGGATGAAATCGGTACGCCCTTCAGCATCTGCGTGGACTTCGAAACGGAAGAGACCCAGACGGTCACCATCCGCGATCGTGATACCATGCAGCAGGAGCGCGTTCCGATCAGCGAAATCCGCAAGTATATTGAAGACAGAATGAGATTCTGAGCAAAAAGGCGTTCCGTAGGGAACGCCTTTTTCAATTAACAATTAACAATTAAGAATTAACAATTCATAGTGTCCGGTTCTGAAGTGTGCAAATAGTATACGATACATGGTATTATTATATGCAGAGATGAGCAGTTTCAGGGGGGATATGTATGCGGATTGATGAACTGACGGTGGGACCGGTGCAGACCAGATGCTATGTGCTGGGCAAAGAAGACGGTCAGGAATGCATTGTGATTGATCCGGGCGATGAGGCGGAACGGATCCGGAAGGCAGCCGGAGACCGGAAGATCGCTGCCATCCTGCTGACTCACGGCCATTTTGACCACATAGGTGCTGTTCGTGAGTTATGTACTCACGAACAGCACAATGCACAATGCAGAATGCAGAATGCAGAATTAAAAGGCGAAGGATCCAGAATTATCATTCATGAGCTTGACGCTCCCATGTTAAGCGATCCGGCGCTGAATGCCAGTATGGGGCTGATGGGCCGGCAGATTACAGCGCCTGAAGCGACGGACCTGGTCCGGGAAGGCGATGAGCTGGAAATAGCCGGGCTGAAGATCAAGGTGCTGCATACGCCGGGACATACGCCGGGAAGCGTGTGTTACCAGATCGAGGACGAACTGTTCACCGGCGATACGGTGTTTGATTTCGGCTGGGGCAGGACAGACCTTCCGGGCGGCAATGAAAGCGATATGGCGGCCTCCCTGCGGAGGATCATGCCGATGGTGCGGTCCATGCCCATGCACGCGGGACACTAATCAATGAATAATTAACAATTAACAATGAACAATTAATGGTTGGTAGGATATGACGGAGATTGAGAGCTATCTGGAGACGATTGAGCCGGAGCTGAGGGTATTGACCCGGATCTTTGGATTTCCGGAGAGCGTGTGGGATGAGCCCAGGAAGTTTGAACCCCTTTCTGAGGAAAAGGAAGGGCGGTTTATCATTGCCTTCGCGGCAGACGGACATCGCGCGGAAAGATCCGTTGAGGCACCGGAGGATCCGGATGAACGGATCCGGACCCTGCACCGCAGGCGCGCTGCCCGCCGCCTGTGCAAGCAGACCCTGTATGATCTTCTGCGGGAAATGACGGGAATCCGTCCGCCCTGGGGCAGCCTGACGGGCGTTCGGCCAACCCATCTGATGCTGGAAGCCCTGGGAGAGGGACTGACCGCGGAAGAGGCCGTTTTACGGCTTGAACAGGAGTTTGACGTAGCACCTGACCGGGCT
>JAGAAC010000056.1 GCA_017615475.1 Clostridia bacterium | reverse complement strand
CTCTTCAGTGCCGATGGTACTTGACTGGCAACGGTCCGGGAGAGTAGGTCGCCGCCGGATTCCATATTCCTCAGTAGCTCAATGGCAGAGCATTCGGCTGTTAACCGAAGGGTTGTAGGTTCGAGCCCTACCTGGGGAGCAGAAAAAGCCTGATCGAAAGATCAGGTTTTTTTGTGCTCCCCAGCTATTTATCTAACGCAAGAACTGATTGATAATCAGCACTTGCGTTAGGCTCGAACCGGTTCGAACCCTCCCGCAACCTCAATGGTCGCTCTAAGCCCTTGGAGCAGGCTTAGCTCTCCCTTTCGGTTGACTCGTTCGGCTCGCTTCCGCTTTCAGCGGACAGCCCACTGGGCTGACGCTCACCTCGCTCCCCTGGGGAGCCATAGGCCTGATCTGATGATCAGGTTTTTTTGTGCTCCCCAGGAGGAATCTCAATAAATTGAGCTTCCTGCAGACTGCGTCTCGTCCCGCATTCTCAATGGTCACAACTCCATATCCATGGAGATTACTCCCTTTCGAATGACCTCTCCTCTGACGAGATATCTGTCACTGGCGGTCCGCAGAAATTCGCCCTTTGGTGAATGCCCCACTGGGTCACCAATCGGATCGTTCCCCCACGGCCTTTTGATTCGTTGGCATAACAATTTGGTTGCAGCAGGTTTCTTACCTATGCATGACATAAATGCATTTGAAACAACAACTTTGTATTTTGCAGAGTGTATTCTGATAAGATTCACATAGCAAGACGCATGATTCACAGAAAGATATTAATGCGCTGATTACGTTATCTATATGACATTATATATTATTGCTATTTTTCAAAACACTAAAAGCAACAATCGATACAATTGTATGACATTTAACAATCAATATTGTTTGCATCTTGTTTTGCAAGAACAAATATTGTACATATAATTTGCATATATAATATTGCTATTTCTGCATATATGCATTATTCTTTAGGTGTTGATCAACACAATTGCATATTTACTTGGGAAACAATGGCCGTTGTTTTGCATTGGTAACATTATTACAATCATTATTTACTGATTAAGAAAGGAGGTAAAAAAATGGAAGCTGTTGCTATCGTTGCTATCACCATCGTTGCCATCATTGTCATTTGTAAAAAGTAATACTGTTTACCCACAAACAAACAGGAGGATAGAAAATGGCTGCTGTTGCTATCGTTGCTATCACCATTGTTGCGATCATAGTTATAAGGAAAGAATAATAGTTTTTCAATGATATGGTATTATGGCTGCACGCCTTATCTTTAGGCGTGCAGTATTTATAATCATACTGCTTTTATCATAGCATATGATTATGATATAATATTATATATTTATTCATGAGGTCCTGTATGAAGAAGCCAGCGTATGTTAAAACAATTCTGCATTCCGAACTAAAATGTTTTTTTCATAACTGTAGGCAAATACTAACTATTTTTTTACCAGGTCCTCTTGTTGTTCTGCTGATTATGTTTTTCATCAGCCATATAGCAACAACTCCTTCACAAATAGAAATATATGGCGGCGACAATTACAAAAACATCATTCAAGCTACTATACAAAATCCAGACATCGTATCTTATTCGGATAACGAACTAATCAGCAATGCAGATCTATCCTCCCACAAAAATTACATCGTAATACAAGTCTATCCGGATGAGATCAATATCAGCTATAACTCTTCTTTAATATCGGATACGAGCCTCATATCCAAAGCGAAAGATATTGCAAGGCGAATTGCTATTATACAGGACGGGAATACGCAAATTTCACAATATGATGACACAATGTCAACATATCACCTGATCGATATCAGTAATTATGAAGATCAGATTCACTTGGTTCTGATACCCTTTCTAAGTCTGATGTTTATTGTTTTTTTCATGCTTACAAACAATTGTATATGCAACTTGTCTATCGATACAGTTTCCGGCGATCAAGAGCGTGGTACTTTTGATATGCTTGTTCTCAGTGGCGCGGGCGTGTTATCAATCTTAGTTGGCAAATACTTATTTGTTTTTATACTCAATTTATGTATTTTCATATTTGGCTTGATTATTATAATGGCAGGTCTTTCATTCATTCAACCTGCCCTTTATACTCTGATTATCAGCGGGACACAATCAATCTTTACCTTAAGTATTCCGTTTATCATTTGCTTGTGCTCTGTTTCAATACTATCCCCGGCTCTATTTATTACTTTAGCTTCGTTTTTTACCAAATCAAAGCAGGCAACCACATACGCAAGCATCGTACAAATAATACTATCTCTGTTCACCTACGCGCCGATTATCATCAAAAGCAAAATCCTTGATTATTTACCAATCAGCAATCTTTGGTCCGTATTGCACAATTCATTAGTTGGAAAGCCAGTCTTTGTATTCATTTTATCTTGTTTGGTCATTTCAATTCTTATTGCTTCCATTGCCCTTTTCATTGCCAAGAATAATCTAGAGAGGGAAACAAGCCGATGATTACGATTAACAGTATCAGCAAAAGATATAAAAAAGGGAACGTTCTTGCTGTTCGGAATGTGTCATTTGAAATTAATGACAATGAAATATTCGCTTTGCTCGGACCTAACGGTGCCGGCAAAACCACGACTTTGCGCATGCTGTCAACTTTATTGACACCCACAAGTGGAACAATCCAATATGACGGACTTCCCACGGTAGGAAATGAAATAGCAATCAAAAAGAAACTTGGTTTTTTAACGAATGAAATACGTCTGGACGGTCAGTTTTCACCGAATCAATCTGCAGATTTTTATGGCAGGCTGTACGGTATGTCCGTAGAGGAAATCCAGAGGAATAAAAAACATTTATTTGATTATTTCCATATCAATGAATATGCCGACAGAAAATATGAGACATTTTCCACTGGTATGAAACAGAAAACATCCATCGCAATATGTCTTATTCACGATCCAGAAATCATTATTTTTGATGAACCCACCAATGGGCTGGATGTAATCACTCAGCGGCTTATTGAGGATTATATCTTTATTTTAAAACAAAAGGGCAAAACCATTATTCTCTCGACTCATCTGCTTGATGTTGTTGAACGGCTAGCAGATCGAGTTGGAGTAATTATTGATGGTAAATCTGTTTTTTGCGGCAATTGCAAAGAAATGATGGATTCAGAAAACGTCAAGAATATGAACGACGCTTTTCTTTCAATATACACCCGTAATCATGAAGAACTCCCCTCAACAAATCCCAGGAATTTCTTTAAAAAAGCCAATAATTGAGGAGGCTCTCATGCAGATAAGCTTATATGTATTCAGCCATGAAATACGAAAGGTAATACAAGATAAAAAGATTCTTGTATCTATTATTCTTCTCCCCATACTTATAATTTTTATTACTTCTTTTCTTTCAACATCAATATCTGCATCCCCAAAGGGCTGTATCTATGCATTAAATAACACTCTGGAAAAAAAGGAAACAACAAAATATAGTATTATTCCTGTAAACCAAAAAACCATTGAAGAGTTCTCTGAAACAACAGCATTATATCCCGAAGATGTTGTAATTCATATACAGCATGACAAAACAGACATATATTATAACTCACTTAATTCTTCTTCCGCAGAAAACTCATTAATCGCCAAAGATCTTTTGATCGATTGTTACCCGTCAACTACTGCATCCATACAGGAAAAAGAGATCAGTCAGAAGATTACAATTAATGACATAAACCCCGAAAGCAACAGCTCCGGGAAATTCATGGCAATTATGTTGCCGTATATGCTGATTCTCCTTTTGTTCCAGTCTACATCTGATTTTGCAATAGACACGATCGCCGGAGAAAAAGAGAATGGTGTATTCAGCACAATCATTCTTACTCCACACAAACCCAATAAAATAATCCTCGGAAAGCTTATAGCTTGTATTGTTTACGGGATTATTACCACTGCTTCCTACTTTATCATAGTCTACTGTGTGTCTTTGATTACTGGCAGTGATTCCTTCAATATAAAGGCGATTGACCTTAATATTTCGAATATCCTGTTTTTCACATTTGGCTCAGTGCTTTTAAGTTTCCTTTTTGCAAGTCTGGCAGTTCTGTGTGCCTTATATTCCAAAAGCCCAAAGGAAGCCCGATCTCTAAGACTTCCGGTTTATGCTGCCACACTCATTCTTGCATTACCGGCTTTCATCATTTCAGAATCAGTTCCATCTATTTATTATCTGATTCCGATATACAACATTTCCTGTGTTATGAAAAATATGCTGAGTGGCGGCGCAGATGTAATGAAAACACTACTGACCCTTCTTTCGCTCGCTGTATGTTCAGCACTCGCCTTTACGTTCAGCATGATTTCATTAAAAAATGAAGAAGTAAGATGCTGATCAAAGGAAAACAAGCTTATATAAGTATAACCGCAATGCTGTTTTTCCGATGCCATCCTATGCTGTATACCGAACAAGAAGAGGAAAATATGAATATGCTGGCACATATTTAATTATCCAAATTAGCATCCCATGGTTACTCATACTATAAATGTAATCATTAGCATCCTGACTACTTTTACCTCGAAATCATTATGGTTTATATGGTATTAAGCCATACTGAAATTATCAAATCACGTCAACGCACCTTCATCTAGCAGAGCAAAGCAAAAACAACCGGTTGAAACATAAAGCAAAAGAGATGCTTTTCAGCATCTCCCTCGTTGATGAACATGGCGGGATGCTTCCGCAAGTTCTATCATTGCAGCGGCTCTTGCTGTCGCTGCAAGCCGCTGCTTGTTTCGCTTAACTCGCTCACCTCGTTTTTTCCGTAATCTCAATGGTTGCAACTCCCCACTGGGGAGATTGCTCTCTTTCGATTGACCTCTCGGGGCTGCCGCCCGTTTTCCGCTGAGAAAGAGCCACTGGCTCTTTTTCCTGGCGCTCCAAACCCTCTGACGAAATATCCGCCACTGGCGGTCGTCAGAGGTTCGCCCTTCGGCAAATGACCCACTGGGTCAACGCTTCCTTCGCTCTCCGCAACCTCAATGGTCGCTCTAAGCCCTTGGGGCGGGCTTGGCTCTCCCTTTCGGTTGACTCGTTCGGCTCGCTTCCGCTTTCAGCGGACAGCCCACTGGACTGATGCTCACCTCGCTCCCCCCTGGGGAGCCGTAGGCCTGATCTGACGATCAGGCTGATTTACTTTTAGGCTATATATAATAGCTATGTATACATATAAATATGAAAAGATTGTCTTCATAGGATCTATGCAGTATAATGACCGCAAATACAGAAAAAGGGAGCTGATCATATGCAGCGCCGAATCATAACACCCGGTCCGCTTCATGATGAGAACGGACGGCTGGTTGAAACCGGATACGCCACAGAGCTCATAAAGACTTATGACAGATCCCGGATCTGTACAGGCAGGTCGAGGATCAAGGAATGGGATTACTATGCTGTCTGCTCGGACCGTTTCGCCCTGGCCCTGACCATTGACCATAACGGTTATATGACCATGGACAGCATTTCCTTGCTGGATTTTGAACGGAAGAGCCAGATTACAAAATCCGCCATGAACCTGCCCCTGTTTGCTCCGCGTAAGCTTCCGTCCAGCAGTAAAAGCGGCAGTATCCGCGTGGCCGGGAGAGGCTATATGCTTTCCTTTGAAAACGACGGGATCAGCCGCCGGCTGACCGGCTTTATGAACAAGTTCAGCGAAGAGGACACCATCGTTTTTGATCTTCTCCTGACGGACGAGCCGAAGGAGTCCATGGTGATTGTGACACCCTATAAGGATCATCCGGAAGCTTTCTACTATAATCAGAAGATCAACTGTATGCGGGTGGAAGGCACCGTTACCCTGGGCGGAAGGGAATACCGCTGTGATCCGGCAGATACCTTTGCCGTGCTGGACTGGGGCCGCGGCGTATGGACCTATGACAATACCTGGTACTGGGGATCGGCATCCGGCCTGGTTGAGGGAGTTCCCTTCGGGTTTAATCTCGGCTACGGCTTCGGGGATACATCCGCGGCCAGCGAAAATGTACTGGTATATGACGGAAAGATCCACAAGCTGGAGCAGGTACAGTTTGAAATCCCGGTAAAGGACGGGAAGGAGGACTACCTGTCTCCCTGGACGTTTAAAGACAGTGAAGGCCGCCTTGAACTGACATTCGAGCCGATCATGGACAGAAGCATGAAAACGGATCTGCTTGTGATCTGTTCGGATCAGCATCAGGTATTCGGGCGTTTTACAGGAAAAGCAGTCCTGGATGACGGCAGGGAGCTGAAAATCGAAAACCTGACCGGATTCGCCGAAAAAGTCCGGAATAAATGGTAATCAATATTGGAGGAAAGAAAAGAAATGCTTAGCCTGGAAAGAGCCGCTGAACTGAACGGCACAATGGTCACGGAAGAACACCTGGTTATCCACGCGAAAAATGTCAGCTATGCCATGGGCGCCATGGCGGAGCACTTTGGAGAGAACCGGGAACACTGGGAGGCAGTCGGCCTGCTGCATGACTATGATTATGAAAAGTATCCGGAAGAACACCTTCAGCATACAGAGGAGCCGCTGCTGGCCGCCGGTGTGTCGGAAGAGGATGTGCGGGCAATCATGAGCCATGGCTGGGGAATCTGCACGGATGTGAAGCCGGAAACCAATATGGAAAAGAGCCTGTTTACGGTGGATGAGCTGACGGGAATCATCCAGGCCTGCGCCCGGATGCGTCCGAACGGAATCCAGGACCTGGAGATCAAAAGCTTTATGAAAAAATACAAGGATAAGAAGTTTGCCGCCAAATGCAACCGGGACCTGATCCAGCAGGGCTGTGACATGCTGGGAATGGAAGTCCGGGAAGTGGCGGAAATCTGCATTGAAGGCATGAAGCCTCACGCTGCGGAAATCGGCCTGGAAGGAACCGGCGCGGAATAAAGCATGGATTCAATCAAAAAAGCCTGTTCGGAATGAACAGGCTTTTGCTGTACAGGGAGTATCAATAGTTCTCGGCGGCGATTTCGAAATAGCTCTGGGGATGATTGCAGACGGGGCAGACTTCGGGAGCCTTGGTACCGACCACGATATGTCCGCAGTTGCGGCATTCCCAGATTTTGACCTCGCTCTTTTCGAAGACCTGCTGAAGCTCGATGTTCTTCAGCAGGGCGCGGTAGCGCTCTTCATGATGCTTTTCAATTGCGGCAACACCGCGGAACTTTGCGGCAAGTTCCGTGAATCCTTCTTCTTCCGCGGTTTTGGCGAAGGACTCATACATATCGGTCCACTCATAGTTTTCACCGTCTGCCGCGGCAGCCAGGTTTTCCGGTGTGGAACCGATGCCCTTGAGTTCCTTGAACCACATTTTGGCGTGTTCCTTTTCGTTCTCCGCTGTTTTCAGGAACAGGGCAGAGATCTGCTCATAGCCTTCCTTTTTGGCCACGGAGGCAAAATAGGTGTACTTGTTGCGGGCCTGGGATTCACCGGCGAAAGCAGCTTCAAGGTTCTTTTCGGTTTGTGTTCCGGCATAGGGATTTGACATGGCTTTTTCCTCCTTTTAATTGTTATTCCGGTTATTATCTTCTTCTTCAGCTTTGGAACCGCTTGCGTAATACAGCTGAAGGGAACTGCAGACTGAACTGACCTGCCCGCTGAGTGAGCGCGGCAGGAGCACAACATAGAGGGCTTCGTCCGTGGACGCGTGAAGCCGGATGGTGCTGTCGTTTTCCATCCTTACGGAGGGGGAAGCGTTGCCGAAAAGCGACGGACCGCCGTAAGGCATGAAATGGAAGCCGTCCTCCAGCATATTTTTGGCATCGGCGGGCCAGATGCTCCTGATGGTGACGGGATCTCCTTCCGCGGTCTGCCAGGACTGATTAACAACCCGGCCGAAACCGCCGGGAATCACCACGTCATAAGCGGTGGCGGAAACAAAATCCATTCCGGAGCCGCTCAGGAAACTCATGAGGTGAGCCGGGAAGGTGGACATCAGCTGGGGAATGTCGTTCTCATTATCAATTGTAACTGCCGGGACGGCTTCGGATGAGGCAGCCGTGGCGGGCTGAACGGTTTTTTCTTCCTGGGGCTTGGCCAGGATCAGGGAGACGGTAAGCAGCACCATCATGGCAACAGAAAACAGAATCTGAAGGATCCGAACCAGGACTTTCCGCAGATTTTTTCCGTTGTTCAAGGACGCTGCCTCCCTCCTCATACAGGTCAGACGGCAGGTTTTTGTGCCGCTGTTTCGTTCATTATATACGGGGCTTAATGAGACTGTCAAATTGCCGTAAGGCACGATGGAATGTGGGTTGACTTGCCCCGTGGCCCAAAAGGTTGTAAAATATTAGTTCACGGAGGGATGAATATGAAGCTTATTTCAAGGATCCTTCTGACAGCCGGTCTGATAATGGCCCTGCTGTTTTCCGCAGGCGCCTGCCCGGCGGAGGAAGCATTTGCCGTTGAGGACACAGGCCTGGATCTGGCGGAGACGCTCAGTGTTCATTACCCCGCTTTGACGGGAGGGGAGAACAAAGAGCTGACGGATCAGGTCAATGAACTGATCCGGGAAGAGTGCGGAATCAAGGCCTATCTTACCCGTTCAGCCGAGCTGATTTCCGGCGGAACACTGAAGGTTGAATGGAAGGGCGGCCTGCTGAACGATGTGTTCAGCTGCGCGGTTTCCGCGGCCGGGGCGGTGGAGAACAGCCGTCCCACCCATGTTTGGACCGCCTGCACGGCGGATCTGCGGGACGGCCGGAAGATCAGCCTTTGGGAACTGTTTACGGATGAGGAGGCGGCCCGGGAACTGATCGGGAACTACCTGGCGGAGGAAGTTCTGCCGGAACTCAGCGCTCATCTGGAAAACAGTGAACTGGATCCCCTGCCGGAAACGTTCTTCCTGGAACGTTCCGGGCTGACCCTGCTGTATCCGGTCGGACAGCTGAGCACGCTGGGAGACCGGGCCGGTGATATCCGGATCAGCTGGCATATCCTGAAGGATGTGCTTGACCTGGGTGAAGACAGTATCCTGTCCCGGATCGGCGTGAAAGAGATGATTGAACTGTCCGGGGAAAGCGCGGAAAAACTCCGCGCGGCATCAGCGGAAGGTTCGCTGACCGGAATCCCGGTGAAAATCGGGGACAGTGTACAGGAGCTGACGGACAGGCATCACCTGCTGACGGATCCGGACGGATTCGAAGGCGGCCGGCTGTTTGCCCTGGAGGGCGGCTGTTTCCGGGGCGTGTTCCTGATGACGGATGACCTGACCCGTGGCTGGGAGGACAGCAAGGTACAGGGAATCCGGATGGATCAGGGATGCCTGTGGGGGCTGTGTATCGGGGAAACGCCGCGGGACAGCTGGATTGATGCCCTGGGAGAGCCTGACGGTTCGGCGGAAGTGAATGAGGAAAAAGCGGAGGCAAACCGGCTCAGTCCGGGTACCTGCGATTATTACAGCTGCGGGGAGTATCAGCTGCGGCTGTACAGTGATGAAGCCGGGATCCTGGCTTATGTGATCCTGGCGGAATAAACAGACATACGGAGGAAAGAATGGCTCAGAGAGGGAGCGGCAAAAGAAAACAGGCCCCCGCGTATTCCGCGGACGCGATGGCCATCCGGTATATGGCCGGACTGGTGCTGATCGCGCTGGGTGTACTGATCTTTATGGCGGTGGAGCTTGGACTGTCGGGGAATATCTTCGAGGGCCTGCGCAGGCTCTGCTTCGGCATGTGCGGAATTATGGCCTATGTGCTGCCGGTACTGCCCGTGTGGGCCGGTGTGCTGGTGATCTGGTCCACCCAGCGCCGTGCGCCTGTAAGGCCCTGGCTGTTCGCATTCCTGGCTTTCTTTGGGCTGTGTGCCTTTATTATGACAATCTGCGGCGCACTGGACTGGATGAAACAGCAGAATGCTGTTGAATGGGGCGCCGTCATCAATTCGGTTTACGCGGACAGTTCCGCGAGAATGGAACGGGCTGTCAGCGGCGGCGCGGTCGGGGCAATCCTGGCCTGGCCGCTGTGGAATTACCTGGGCTCCGTGCTGGCAGCTATGATCAGCTTTGTGCTGACCGCCCTGTGTATCCTGCTTGCGCTGAATCTGACACCCAGCCGGATCCGTGACATTTTCACGGGCCAGGCCGGCGCACGCCGGGAGCAGCAGAAGCTGGAACGGCAGCGCATGGAACAGCAGCAGCTGGCCTGGCAGCAGCAACAGGCGCTCTGGCAGCAGCAACAGCAGCAGATTCTCGAACAGCAGCAGTACCAGATGCAGCAGGCGCAAATGCAGCAAAATACACAGCCTTCCTATCCGCAGGGACAGGCTTATCCGCAGCAGCCGGCCCAGCAGCCGGCACAGCAGTGGCAGAGACCAGATGACGGCAGTGTCCGTGAATGGCAGGAACAGGCAGCGGCCGGGCAGATGGCCGCCACCGGCCACCAGAGCCGGATCTTCGGCAAAAAACAGGATAAACCCGCTTCTGCTGACAAGTCCTTTGTGAGCCGGATCTTCGGCCGGGGCAGGAAGGAAGAATATGACGGCCTGGTAGACCCATCCGCCGTTGCGGCGGAAACTGCCCGCAGGACGGCGGAACAGGCGGCAAGGCCTGCCCGGCGGACAGCGTCGGGATCCGAGATTACGCCTCCGGAAACCCATTGGAAACAGGAGATCCCGGAAGAAATGGAAACCGGACGGAGGCGCCGGAGCCAGCCCGTGCAGCAGACCGCGATGGAGATCCCGGAGGAGCCGGCGCCTGTTCGGCAGGAACCGGTCCGGGAGAGGGAACCGGTGCAGGAAAAGGAACCTGTCCGGGATAACACGAATTACCGCCGTCCTTCCGCGGCGGAACCGAAACCGGAAGAGAAACCGCCGGTCAGGCCTGCCGTTCCCGTGGTGCAGCAAACCATCGGGGAGGAAGCCTACCGTCCGAAGATCAAGGTTCCTGTGAAGAAAAAAGAGGAATCAGAGGACGAAGGCCCCTGGATGCCTACGCCTTACAACTATCCGCCGATTACGGACCTGTCCAGGCCGCAGCAGGGCTTTGAGGACACCAGGGCGGAGGATGAAATGCGGTCCCGGAAACTGGAGGAAACCCTGGCGAGCTTCAGGGTGCCTGCCAGGGTGGTCCATGTGACCCACGGACCCGCCATATCCCGCTTTGAGCTGGAACTGGAAGCGGGCACCAAGGTCAATAAGGTTTCGGAACTGGAGAAGGATATTGCCTACGGCATGTCCGCCACCTCCGTCCGTATTGAAGCGCCGATTCCGGGCAAGCGCCTGGTGGGCGTGGAAGTGCCCAACCGGAAGGTGACCACCGTAACGCTGCGGGAGGTCATGGAAAGCGAACCGATGCAGAACGCGAAGTCGATCCTGACGGTGGCACTGGGCAAGGATATTGCCGGCACGCCGATCGTGTGCGACCTGGCGAAGATGCCCCATATGCTGATTGCCGGACAGACCGGCAGCGGTAAATCCGTATGTATCAACGCAATTATCAACAGCCTTCTGTACCGGGCAAGCCCGGATGAAGTAAAGCTGATCCTGGTTGACCCGAAAGTGGTTGAGCTGCAGTGCTACAACGGGATTCCGCACCTGCTGATCCCGGTGGTGAATGATCCGCGCAAGGCGGCAGCCGCGCTGGCCTGGGCCGTGGCGGAGATGATGGAACGCTATGACCGGTTTGCGGAAAAGAAAGTCCGGAACCTGGAAGGCTACAACCAGCTGGTTGAACGGACCGGTGAAAAACCCATGGCCCGGATTGTCATCATAATTGATGAGCTGGCGGACCTGATGATGGTCTGCAAAAAGGACGTTGAAGAATATATCTGCCGTCTGACCCAGCTGGCGCGCGCGGCCGGCATCCACCTGATTGTCGCGACCCAGCGTCCTTCTGTGGATGTTATCACCGGCCTGATCAAAGCCAATATTCCGAGCCGGATCGCTTTCAAAACGGCCAGTTCGGTGGACAGCCGCACGATCCTGGACCGGAACGGATCGGAACAGCTGCTGGGCTGGGGCGACATGCTGTATGCCCCCACCGGTTCCTTCGCGCCTACCCGCGTACAGGGCTGCTTCCTGAGCGATGAGGAAGTCAACCGGATCGCGAAGCACGTGAAGGATGCCAATCCCAGCACGTATGACCCGGATATCCTGGAAAAGCTGGATGAAATCGCAAACGGCGGGGAATCCGGCGGGGCGGATATCATTATCAACAGTTCGGATATGAGCGGCGGAGACGGCGGCCTGTTTGAGCAGGCGGTGGAATTCGCCATCCAGGACGGCCAGATCTCCACCAGCACGCTGCAGCGGCGGCTGAAGATCGGCTATGCCCGGGCGGGCCGGCTGACGGACGAGATGGAGGAACGGGGCATTGTGGCAGCCAAGGACGGAAGCAAACCCCGTAAATGCCTGATCACCCGGGAAGAATGGGAAGAGATGAAACAATCAACGGAAGGAATGAGATAAAGCATGGCGAACATGGTGGACTATCTGGCCTGGCGCGGTGACCTGCATCTGGAAACCTCGCCATGGAACGAGATTGACGGTCTGCTGATCGCCACCATCAGCTATCTGGACTTTAACGGCGGACAGGATCCCAACGGCTGGATGCTGGAGGAGATGGCCCGTATTGACCTGATCAGGCCGGGTACAAGCTCCGCTTTCCCCGGACGAAAAACAGCCTTTGAAAAAATGGCAGCCTGTGAACGCTTCCACAGCAGCAGGCTGCATCACGCCATTGCCCTGACGGATCCTGAGATCGGCATGCAGTTCTCTGCCATGTGCCTGGATCTGCCGGACGGAACCACCTGTGTGGCTTTCCGGGGAACGGACAATACCGTGGTAGGATGGCGGGAAGATTTTGATATGGCCTATACCACGCGGGTGCCGGCGCAGGAAGCTGCTGCGCTTTACCTGACCCGGGCCGCGGCCCTCTCAAAACGGCCCCTCAGGCTGGTGGGACACAGCAAAGGCGGAAACCTTGCGGTGTACGCCGCGGCTTTTGCCCCGGCAAAGGTTCAGAAACGGATTGAAAGCATCTGGAGCTATGACGGACCTGGCATGAACCGGGAAACATCCCAGACCGAAGGTTACCTGCGCATCCGGGAAAAAATCCGTTCCTTTATTCCCCAGACCAGTATCATCGGCCTGCTGATGGACTATTATGATCCCTATACGGTGGTACGTTCCACAGCCAGCGGAATCAGCCAGCACGATCCCATGAGCTGGCAGGTTTACGGTCCGCAGTTCAGGACCATGAAAGCGGTGGACAAAACCGCCGTGGTTGTCCGGGATACGCTGCATGAATGGCTTCAGAACAGCACGCCGGAACAGCGGGCGGCTTTTGTGGATACCCTGTTCAGTATGGTGGAAAGCACCAAAGCCACCCGGATCAGCGACCTGTCGAGCGAAAAGCTCAAAAGCATCCTGACCATGGTCGGCAGCCGCAAGGAAGTGGATCCGGAAACCCGGAAGGTGTTTACCCGCCTGGTGGGCCAGGCGGTATCCCTGGGCTTCGGCAACGTGATCGACTGGGTGCGCGGCCGGAGGGATGAGGGCGGAACAGGCGACTGGGAAACCATGTCCCCGGAGAAACGCAGGGAAATGCTGAACGCGGCCATGAACAGCAGCGCGGAAGGGGAAGCCGCGGAAACAGCCGATTCCACGAAAGAACAAAAAGAGGGATAAATCGCCCCTTGACAACTGTCCGGGTGTATGATAAAAGATATACCGGTACCGATCTTTAAGACGATACAGAGATATCGGCAAGATTGGAAGCGCGCGTATGCCGCTGTGCGGCAGACGTTCTATGTATGCGATCCGAGCTCTGCCGATAACTGCGGCAGAGCTTTTTTTGTGAGGAGGGCAACGCGATGACGGTCAAACAGGAAATGCGCCGGATTCCGGTTCAGGCCTCCCAAGGGGATCTTATCTGTAAGAAGGACAGTGTCTTTACTTTTCCCGGCTTCTGTGATGTGCACGTGCACTTCAGGGAGCCGGGTTTTTCTTATAAGGAAACCATGGTTTCCGGAAGCCGGGCGGCGGCCCGGGGCGGATATACCGCCGTCTGCGCGATGCCGAACCTGAATCCGGTGCCGGACAGTGTGGAACACCTGAAGGAAGAGGAAGTCCTGATCGATGCCGCCGGAGGGCTGGTGGACATTTATCCTTACGCGGCGCTGACCGTCGGGGAAAGGGGAACAGAAGCCGCGGCACTGGAAGCGCTGGCGCCGAGGGTGATCGCCTTCTCGGATGACGGAAAGGGCGTTCAGTCCGAAAGCATGATGCGGTCCCTGATGGAACGGTGCAGAAAGCTGGGAAAGGTTCTGGCGGCCCACTGCGAGGATGAAACCCTGGTGAAGGGCGGATACATTCACGACGGCGTATACGCCGCGGCACACGGACACAGGGGGATCTGCTCCGAAAGCGAGTGGGGACCGATTGCCAGGGACCTGAAGCTGGCGAAGGAAACCGGCTGTGCCTACCATGTGTGCCATATCAGCTGCAAGGAAAGCGCGGAACTGATCCGGCAGGCGAAACGGGACGGCGTGAATGTGACCTGCGAGACCGGACCGCACTACCTGCTGCTGGATGAGAATGACCTGCAGGAGGACGGCCGCTTCCGGATGAATCCGCCGCTGCGGGCAAAGGAAGACCGGGAAGCCCTGCTGGAAGCGCTGCTGGACGGAACCATCGACATGATTGCCACGGATCACGCGCCTCACAGCGCGGAGGAAAAAAGCAGGGGACTGGCGGGAAGCGCCTTCGGGGTGGTCGGACTGGAATGTGCCTTCCCGGTGCTGTATACCGGGCTGGTCAGAACCGGCATCCTGCCGCTGGAGAGACTGGTTCACCTGATGGCAGTCGCTCCGCGGGAACGGTTCGGGATTCCGCTGCGGGAGGATGACCTGTGCGACTGGGACCTGGAAGCGCGGTATACAATCAACCCGGAAGAGTTTGAGAGCATGGGGAAAGCAACGCCCTTTGCCGGACAGAGTGTTTACGGCCGGTGCCTGAAAACGGTGCACGCAGGCAGGACAGTATATATAGGATAAAAGATGGAGGAAGAGGAACATGGCGAAACGGACAGACATCAAAAAGGTACTGATTATCGG
>JAGAAC010000012.1 GCA_017615475.1 Clostridia bacterium | reverse complement strand
CCTGAAGGAAGAGGGAATTCCTTTCCTGAAAAAAGAAGTCATGGGTGCGGGCCTGTCTTTCAGGGTCGGCCCCATGCTGGACCGGAGCCGGTTCTATATTCCCTTTGAGCATATGGAGAAAGCCCTTCCCCTGCTGGAGGACCTGTTCGCTGTTCCTGCGGAAGAGGCGGAAGAGCTGACAGAGTGAAGGTGATCCTGTGACCGGCGGCTTTATCATCTGGACCATTGTGAGCCTCGTCCTGGCGGGGATCGGTGTCTGGGCTCTGAGATCAGAGAAGGCGGTGGGCTTTTTTGCCGGCGTGAATCCGCCGGAAGTCAGTGACGTCCGCCGGTATAACCGCGCGGTGGCCAAACTGTGGTTTGTATACGCGGCCCTGTTTGAACTGCTTGGCCTTCCTTTCCTTTTGGCAAGGCATCATTCCGCGGCTTTCCTGTGCTGCTTCGGCGCGGCTCCGCTTTCGCTCGGACTCATGCTGGCCTATCACTGCATCCTGGAGAAATACAGGAAGAAATGAATACATGCCCCCGGAAGGCGAAATCTTCCGGGGGCTTTCCGTTGTTGGAAAAAGCCGGATCCTGTGGTATATTGTGTTCATCAGAAACAACGAGGTGTGTTGTATATGTTTTTTGATGAAAGCAGACTGAAGGATCCGGGTTTTTTTCGTGAGAACAGACTGGACGCGCATTCCGACCATGCGGTCGAGCCCGCGTACCGGCTGCCCCTGAACGGCCTGTGGAAGTTTGCCCATGCTGTCAATCCCGCGCAGGTTATTCCCGGTTTTGAACAGCCTGATTTTGACTGCCGCGGCTGGAACGATATCCATGTGCCTGCCCATATCCAGCTGGAAGGCTGGGGCAGGCCCCAGTACTGCAATACGGAGTATCCCTGGGACGGGCTGGCGGATATCAGGCCCGGTGAACTGCCGGAGAATGAGAATCCCGTTGCCTGCTACGTGAAGTATTTCCGGCTGCCGGAGGACATGCGGGGCAAGCGGGTGTTTATCTCCTTCCAGGGCGTGGAGAGCTGTGTGGCCCTGTGGCTGAACGGGACCTATATCGGTTTCTCCTCGGACAGCTTTACGCCCCATGAGTTTGAACTGACAGAAGCCCTGCAGGAGGGGGAAAACAAGCTGGCCTGCCGGGTGTACCGCTGGTGCGCTGGCAGCTGGCTGGAGGACCAGGATTTCCTGCGCTTTTCCGGTATCTTCCGGGATGTGTACCTCTACGCGGTTTCCCCGGTTCACGTCTGGGACATGAAGATCGTCGCGGAACCGGATGAAGCTTTTACCGGCGGAAGCCTGCGGTGGCAGGTGAAAACTGAAACGCCGGCAGGGACAAAGCTGGCAGTCTGCCTCAGGGACGGGGAACAGGTGATCGCGAAGGCGGAAGACACCGTTTCCGGCAAAGCGGATACTTCCGGTGTCCTGCGGGCGGAAAGGCTCCGCCTCTGGTCCGCGGAGGATCCGTATCTTTATGAACTGCGGGTGAAACTGACGGCGCCGGACGGAACGGAGGAAACGGCTGTCCAGAAAGTCGGCTTCCGGAAAATTGAGATCAAAAACAGTGTGATCCTGGTGAACGGCGTCCGGGTGGTTTTCAAGGGCGTTAACCGTCATGACTTCTGCGGGGAAACCGGGCGGGCCGTGACGGAGGAGAAAATCCGCCGGGACCTGCTGACCATGAAGCGGAACAATATCAACGCGATCCGTACAAGCCACTATCCGAATTCCAGTGCCCTCTACCGCCTGTGCGATGAACTGGGCCTGTATGTGATTGACGAGAACAATATGGAAAGCCACGGCATGTGGGATATGCTCTGGCAGGGCTATATTGAAAAGGATCAGATGTTCCCCGGCGCGCAGAAAGACTGGGAGCCGCTGCTGCTGGACAGGGTCCGTTCCGTTACGGAACGGGACCGGAACCACCCCAGCGTCATTATCTGGTCCTGCGGCAACGAAAGCCTGACCGGCCCGGTAATCCTGGCCATGAGCCGGGAGTTTAAAAGGCTGGATCCCACCCGCCCCGTGCATTATGAGGGCGATCATCAGGTGGATTTCTTTGATCCTTCCCTGCGCCTGCGGGAGATCACCGATATCGAAACGGAAATGTATACGCCCGCGGCCAATGTCCGCGCATACCTGAAAGAGCATCGGGAAAAGCCTTTTATCCTCTGCGAGTATACCCATTCCATGGGCAACTCCAACGGCGCCATGCACAAATATACGGAGCTGGCATACGAGGAGGAACTGTACCAGGGCGGCTTCATCTGGGACTTTATTGACCAGGGTCTGGTGATGCGGGACCGCTTCGGAAAGGAAACCCTCACCTACGGCGGGGACTGGGATGACCGGCCCACGGACGGCATCTTCTGCGGTAACGGCATCGTCTTCGCGGACGGCCGGGAAACCCCGAAACTGCAGGAAGTGAAGTACAATTACCAGAATATCGTGGTTCGTCCGGACGCGGAAAAGATGGAAGTCATCAACCGGCACATGTTCACTTCCACCGCGGCCTTCCGCTGCGTGGCGGTGCTGGCGAAGGACGGCAAGGAGATCGCCCGCCGGGAGATCGAGACCGATGTGGCGCCGCTTTCTTCCGCTGTGTATCCGCTTCCGTTCGGGAAACAGGAGGAGCCGGGTGAATACGCGGTAACCGTTTCCTTCCTCCTGCGGAAGGATGAGCCCTGGGCGCCTGTGGGCTTTGAAACCGCCTTCGGCCAGGGCGTCTGGACCGTGAAGGAAAAGGAACATACCTGCCGGCGGCAGGCCGGGGAACTGTTCTGCATGAGCAGCCCCTGGAACATCTCCGTCCGCGGGGATAACTTCAGCGTTCAGTTCTCCCGGCTTTCCGGGGCGCTGACCTCCTACCGCTTCGGTGAAACCGAATACCTGAAGGCGCCGCTGCTGCCGAACTTCTGGCGCGCGCCCACCAACAACGATGCCGGCAACCGTATGCCCCAGCGCTACGCGCAGTGGAAGATCGCGTCCCAGTACTGCATGGCCGGCTTCAATCCGGAAACCGGGAAAAAGAATGCCGCCGTGCGCCCGGAAAAGCAGGTGGACGGCAGTGTGACCTTCACCATGACCTACGACCTGCCCACCACGCCCGCAGCTTCCTGCGCGGTATCCTACCGGATCCGTCCCTGCGGCCGGGTGGATGTCCGCATGGACTATGATCCCGTGAAGGAACTGGGGGATATGCCGGAATTCGGTATGATCACGAAACTCAGCGCGGATCTGGACCGGGTGCGTTTCTACGGCCTTGGGCCGCAGGAAAACTATACGGACCGGCGGGAAGGCGCCCGCCTTGGCATCTGGGATTACCGCGCCGGGGAGAACCTGACGCCTTATCTGATGCCCCAGGAGTGCGGCAACCGGACCGGGATTCGCTGGGCGGAGATCACGAATGCCCGGGGACAGGGACTGAAGCTGTGGCTGAACGGCGGGGAGTTTTCCGCCCTGCCCTGGACACCCCATGAGATCGAAAACGCTGCTCACGGCTGCGAGCTTCCGCCGGCAAACTACACCGTGCTGAAGATGAGCGCACAGCAGATGGGTATTGCCGGAGATGACAGCTGGGGTGCCCGCACCCATCCGGAATACCTGCTGGATGTGACAAAGCCCCTTTGCTTTGAGTTCTCATTTAAGGGCATATAAAGCCTGTGTCGCTTGACGCGCAACGGATGCTTATGGTAATATAATCTGTAAATTTACCTGGATGGAGGAATCAATCATGAAACATATTAAGACTCTGAATACCCGTAATCTCTGTGAAAGCGCCAAGAAGGGCGGCTGCGGCGAATGCCAGACGTCCTGCCAGTCCGCCTGCAAGACCAGCTGCGGTATTGCCAATCAGCAGTGCGAAAACAAAAAGGAAAGCGCAAAGTAATTCCCGGGTGATCACTTATGCCGCCGCTTGGCGGCATTTATTTTTCGAGGTAAAACATGATTCATCGTTATCATCTGGACGACTGGTATATCGTCATTGACACCTGTTCCGGCTCTGTGCACGTGGTGGACGAGATCGCCTATGAGATCATCGGCTGCTATGAGCAGAAATCCCGTGAGGAGATCGTCGCGGAAATGGCTGCCCGCTTCGGGGAGGATCCCGCGGAGATCGGGGAATGCTGGGAACAGGTCACGGCCCTGAAGGAGCAGGGAACCCTGTTCTCTCCGGACGTGTTTGAGCCTATGGCCGGGGAGCTGAAGCAGAAGACCGCCGGTGTGGTGAAGGCCCTGTGCCTCCACGTTGCCCATACCTGCAACCTGAACTGCGCCTACTGCTTTGCCAGCCAGGGCAAGTATCACGGGGACCGGGCTGTCATGTCCTATGAGGTGGGCAAGCAGGCACTGGATTTCCTGGTGGCCCATTCCGGAACCCGGCGCAACCTGGAAGTGGACTTCTTCGGCGGCGAACCGCTGATGAACTTTGACGTGGTGAAGCAGCTGGTGGCCTATGCCCGCAGCATCGAAAAGGAAAAGAACAAGAATTTCCGTTTCACCCTGACCACCAACGGTATGCTGATCGATGATGACGTGATCGACTTTGCCAACCGGGAGATGAGCAATGTGGTGCTCAGCCTGGACGGCCGGAAGGAGATCCATGACCGCTGCCGGGTGGACTATGCCGGCAACGGCAGCTGGGAACGGATCGTACCGAAGTTCCAGAAGCTGGTCAAAGCCCGGGAGGGAAAGAACTACTATATGCGGGGTACCTTTACCCACGCGAACCCGGACTTCCTGGAAGATATCAAAACCATGCTGGACCTGGGCTTTACGGAACTGAGCATGGAACCTGTGGTCTGCGCGGAGAACGATCCGGCGGCCCTGACGCAGGAAGACCTGCCCGTCGTCCTGAAGCAGTATGAGGATCTCGCCCGCCTTATGCTGGAGCGGAAGCGGGAAGGACGGCCCTTCACCTTCTATCACTACATGCTGGACCTTTCCGGCGGTCCATGTATTTACAAGCGGATCTCCGGCTGCGGTTCCGGTACGGAATATATGGCGGTTACCCCCTGGGGCGACCTGTATCCCTGCCATCAGTTCGTGGGCGAGGAAGCCTTCCGCCTGGGCGATGTCTGGCAGGGCGTAACCAATAACGCCGTGCAGCAGGAATTTGCTTCCTGCAACGTTTATGCTCGGGAAGAATGCCGGGACTGCTGGGCAAAACTGTACTGCTCCGGCGGCTGCGCGGCGAACGCCTACCATGCCACCGGCTCTGTCCGGGGTGTGTATAAGTACGGCTGTGAACTGTTCCGCAAACGGATGGAGTGCGCGATCATGCTGCAGGCCGCCATGCAGGCGGATGAGGAAGAACAGGATGGAAACGCCGATCTGTGATTTTGTCCGGGCTTACGCGGAATCCCGCCCTGTGCGCATGCATATGCCGGGACATAAGGGAAGCCCGCAGGTGGGGCCGGAGGCGCTGGACCTGACGGAGATTGAAGGAGCGGACGTGCTGTACAGCTCCGAAGGGATCATCCGCCGGAGTGAGGAAAACGCCGCGGCCCTTTTTGGCGCTGCCCGTACGGTTTATTCCGCGGAGGGTTCCTCCCTGTGTATCCGGGCGATGCTTTACCTGGCAATGCTGACCGCGAAGGAGAAGGGTATTCCCCTGCGGCTGCTGGCCGGCAGGAATGCCCATCGCACCCTGATGACCGCCGCGGCACTGCTGAACCTGGATGTGGACTGGATTCTGCCTGCACCGGGGGAGAATCTGCTTTCCTGCGATGTTACTCCGGAAATGCTGGAAAAAGAACTGGATAAAGGCCCGTATATGGCGGTCTACCTGACTTCTCCGGATTACCTGGGAAGGCGGGTTGACCTGCGCGCCGCCGCAGAGGTCTGCCATCGCCGCGGTGTACCGCTGCTGGTGGATAATGCCCACGGAGCTTATCTGAAATTCCTGCCGGAAGACAGCCATCCCATCACGCTCGGTGCGGATGCCTGTTGTGATTCGGCCCATAAAACCCTGGCCTGCCTGACCGGCGCAGCTTATCTGCACCTGGCCGCGCACGCCCCGGAAAGCTGGGCAGAACGGGCGGAACAGGCAATGGCCTTGTTTGCCTCCACCAGTCCCTCCTATCTGATCCTGCAGTCGCTGGACCGGATGAACCGGGAACTGGCCGGGGATTATCCTGCCCGCCTGCGCGGAACTGCGGAAAAACTGGCGGGAATGAAAAAGACCCTCCTTTCGGAAGGCTGGGTCCTGGCCGGAGATGAGCCCCTGAAGCTGACGCTCCGCGCGGCTGCCCGGGGATATACCGGTCTGGAACTGCAGGAACTCATGCGGGAAAAGGGAATTGAATGCGAGTTTGCGGACCGGGAATACCTGGTGCTGATGCCTTCTGCGGATACGCCGGAAGGAGACCGGGAGCGGCTGTTTTCCGCTCTGCGGGAGATTCCGCAGAGGACGCCGCTGGCGGATCAGCCGCCGGCGCTGCCTGTTCCGGAAAAGGCCTGCTCCATCCGGGAAGCTATGTTTTCCCCGCGGGAAACCCTGCCCGTGGATCGGGCTGCCGGCCGGATCCTGGCGGACGCCTGTGTCAGCTGCCCGCCTGCTGTGCCCGTGATAATCGCCGGGGAAAGAATTACGCCGCAGGCTGCAGAATGCATGAAGTACTACAACATCACAGAATGCGAATGCGTTTTGTAATTCACAATTCATAATGATAAAAACTTTACGGCAGTGCTGACATCCATCGCACTGCCGTTATTCTGTCTGCACAGGAAAGGCGGAAACCATAATATCATTCTGCATTCTGCATTCTGCATTATGCATTGAGCGCTGGAGCGGATCACTTTATGATCTGCTCCAACGCGTACAGCACCGCCAGGTGTGCCGGGTACAGCGCGTATCCTACCCACCGGGGCAGCTTCAGATCCTTTTTGAAGGGGATCAGGATCAGCGGCAGGGCAAGCAGAATATAGGACTGCATCCGTAAAACCGCTGAGAGCGGCTGGGACAGGAAACCCGGCAGTACGGTCAGGTCGATCTGCAGGCCGAACAGGCTCTTGGTGACACTGTAAAAGGATCCCCAGAACAGGGCATAGGAAACCATTACCGCAGCAATGCCCGGACGGCTGTCCCGCACCGCGTACAGCATAATGAACAGCAGGACACCCTTCCAGCCGTAATCCGCTCCCAGAATGATGGCCAGGGCCAGCGCGGCCGCGGGCGCCCAGACGGCGCTGCAGGCCTTCTTTTCCCGGATTCCCCAGATGGCACACAATCCCAGGAAAAGGGTCAGGAAAATGTTGGGCTGGTTCCAGGTGTGATTCAGGGCGAGCATATACAGCGGCTGGGAAACCAGTCCGACAGCCAGGACCCGCAGCAGGTATTTCGGTACGCTGCGGGTATAGTGAAAGCCGACAACCATGCACCAGGCATAGATCGGGAAAGCGATACGCCCGAGAATCCGCATCTCACCGATTTCGGGGAAGATCATTTTGCCTGCGTGGTCGATGAACATGAAAACCAGCGCGATGATCTTCAGCCAGGTGGTCGCGGTGTTGCCTGCGGGTTTGCCGGTCCGGGGCAGAACGGATGCTTCCATGAATCAGTTCCTCCTGTGGGGATGGTCGGTTCAGCCACAATATATGGGATCAGTATGGCACATTATATCATAGTTTTGTGGTCCGGGGACAGACTGAAAAAAGGAGATGCATAATTGGCTGTATCCCTTGATATATAAATAAAAAATGGACTTGCAAACAGCTGGTTTCTTTGGTATAATCCTTAATCGGCACATCCTTGCGCTGCAGAAAGCAGCGCCAAAAGTCCGTGAGGAGGTGAAAGAATGATGAACAGGTATGAAATGATCTACATCATCGACGCCGATCTGGAGGAAGCTGCTCGTAAAGAGCTGATTGAAAAGGTTTCCGCGCTGATCACAAACAACGGTGGTGAGATCGAGAAAGTCGACGAAACATGGGGCAAGCGCCGCCTGGCCTATGCGATCGACTACAAGACCGAAGGCTGGTACGTGCTGGTGAACTTCAATGCACCGGTCGAACTGCCCCGCGAGCTCGAGCGTAACCTGCAGATCAACGAGAACGTTCTCCGTTATCTCGTGATCAAGCTGGTCGAGAAGCGTTCTTCGGTGAAGCCCCGTGCCGAGAGGCCGGCTCCCGTTGCCGCTCCCGTGGAAGAAGCTCCCGTTGCTGAGGAAGCCGCTCCTGTTGCTGAGGAAGCTGCTCCCGCCGCTGACGCAGAGTAAGATCTGAGAGGAGAGGGAAACATGAATAAGCTGACAATCATCGGAAATCTGACCCGTGATCCTGAGCTGCGCACCACCACAAGCGGTGTGAACGTCTGCTCCTTCACGGTTGCCGTTAACCGCCGGAACCGCCGGGACGACCAGAACGGTCAGCCCGAAGCGGATTTCTTCCGTGTCACTGCCTGGCGTCAGCTGGCTGACATCTGTTCGAAGTATCTGGCAAAAGGCCGTAAGGTTTGCGTTGTCGGTGCCGTCAGCGTGCACACTTATACCGGGAACGACGGGACAACCCGCGCGAGCCTGGAAGTGACCGCCGACGATGTGGAATTCCTTTCTGCCCGGAATGAGAACGAAGCTGGTGGCTACAGTGCCCCCGCCGCTTCGGAAGCACACTCTGCTGATTCCCAGGCAGCCGGTTTCACCGCTGTTGAAACCGATGAACTGCCGTTCTAACGCTCGAAAAGGAGGTTAAAGCCAATGTCTGAAGATCGTGGCGAAAGAAGGCCGCGCCCCCGCGGAGGACGTCGTCCCCGCCGGAAGGTTTGCAGCTTCTGCGTTGACAAGATTGAATACATCGATTACAAGGATATCAACCGTCTGCGCCGTTTCACCAACGAGCGCGGCAAGATCCTGCCCCGCCGGATGAGCGGCAACTGCGCCAAGCATCAGCGTCAGCTGAGCGAGGCCATCAAGCGCGCACGTGCCATCGCCTTGATGCCCTACACGGTGGAATAAGATCCGAAAACTGCTCCGAATACCGGAGCAGTTTTTTCTTTGGAAAAAAAACGGGACATCATATATAATAAAACAAACAGGGAATGAAACCGGACAGGAAAAAATCATAACGGATGAGGGGATTGGAATGAAGGAAAGAAAACCGGGTTCCAGCATGGCATTCCGGCTGATCGGATCGATTGTGCTTCTGCTGGCGGTGTTTGGCATTGTTGTCAGTTCGCTTGGCTTTCTGATCTTTACCAATTCGATTGTGGAGGAGTATACCAACTCCACTTACCGCATGGCGGATACCGCCACGGCGCTGGTCAACGGAAATCACCTGGAGGCGTACCTGGCCGGGGAGGAAACCGCGGAATATGAACAGACCCGGGGCTGGCTGAATTCCTACTGCCGGTCCATGGGCGTTTCCCTGATCTATGTGATCCGGGTGGATCAGAGTGATTACGGCCGGTTTGTATCCGTTTTCAACGCTGTAAACAACAGCGTGGATAATACGTCGTATACGGAGTGGGAACTGGGCTATCAGCGGAACGCCACCAACGAGGAATACAGCGCGAAATACCGGGCGCTTTACGAAAAGAAATCCGTGCACGAAACCATTTTCCGCCGCAGCACATCGGGCGGTATTCATCCGCATATCACTTCCATGGTGCCGATCCGGAATGATGCCGGCGAAGTGGATTCCATTCTCTGTATACAGCGGCCGATCCGGGAGATCGATGACGCGCGGCGGCCGTATCTGGTGACCGTCGGAATCATTACCGTGCAGATGGCTGCCGCCGCGGCGCTGCTTGCCGCCCTGTACCTCAGGAAACAGTTTGTCCGGCCGATCAGGAAGATTTCAGACGAGGCCACCCGTTTTGCAAAGGAAAATACCCTGGCGGAACCGCTGGGCAGGATCAGCAGGTATTCCGAGATCTCCAGCCTGGCAGGCTCTATTGACACCATGGAAAAGGACATGGTGAACTATATTGACAATCTGACGGCTTTCACGGCAGAAAAGGAGCGGATTGTTACGGAACTGGATCTGGCCCGGACCATCCAGGCCAATTCCATTCCGAATGTATTCCCGGCTTTTCCGGACCGGAAAGATCTGGACATCTTCGCTTCCATGACTCCTGCCCGGCAGGTGGGCGGTGATTTCTATAATTTCTTCTTTATTGACAATGATCACCTGGCGATGGTGATCGGAGACGTATCGGGAAAAGGGATTCCGGCAGCTCTGTTCATGATGGTCACAAACATCCTGATCAGTGACCGGACCATGATGGGCGGAACCCCCGGGGAAATTCTGACCTTTGTCAATAAAAGCATCTGTGAACATAACAAGGCGGAGATGTTTGTGACCGTCTGGCTGGGTATCCTGGAGCTTTCCACGGGCATACTGACCGCGTCCAGCGCGGGGCATGAATACCCGGCCCTGATGCGTGCCGGCAGCGGATTTGAACTGTTCAAAGACAAACATGGTTTTGTGGTCGGCGGAATGGAAGGAATCCGGTACAGGGAATATGAAATCCGGATGCAGCCAGGGGACAAGCTGTTTGTGTATACGGACGGTGTGCCGGAAGCAACGGATGCTGAAAAACAGCTTTTTGGGACAGAACGAATGATTGAAGCCCTGAACACCGATCCGTCCGCGGCACCGGAACAGATCCTGGGGAATGTCCGGGCGGCAGTGGACTGCTTTGTCAAAGACGCGGAGCAGTTTGATGACCTGACGATGCTGTGCGTGGAATACAAAGGTGTTTAAGGGAAATTCAAAACGCATAATTCATAATGAAAACGGCAGGACACATACCGGTGCCTGCCGTTTTGGATTGGTCTATACTGTATGGAATCAGTGTGTCCGGAGAACACATTCCATCATTATGAATTATGAATTAAAAAATCCCTGAACTTTACAGTTCAGGGATTTCATAGTCGCATGCGGCAGAGGCGCTGCGCACTTCATGCATCCGCTTTTTGACCGGCATGTGCACCGGGTGGGTCTGGTAGGCGTCAAAGGCTTCCCGGGTGTCAAACTCGGTAATCAGGGCCAGGTCGTAGGAACGGTCGCTGTGCAGGAAGTCGGCGCCGGCTTCCAGGCTGACCATGCCTTCGATTTTTCCTTTCATGCCGTAGAAGTTTTTGACAAGCTGGGGAATTTCATCCTTGAATTCATCCTTGATCTTGAACATGACAATGTGACGGATCATCTGTTTTGTCTCCTTTGTGTATCTTGTTCCACGCTTCCACCGCGATTTCCGGCAGCAGGTGATAAAGGACCATCAGGTCGCCGTTTTTCCGGGCGAGGGTCTCTTCATTGATAGGGATATACGACAGGTCGTTCTCGTTTTCCTTCTTTGGCGCGCTGTCAAGATACACGTCCCAGGCTGCCGCTTCCATCGCTTTCTTTTCCGGAAGGGCCCGGAGGGCAGCGCTTTTCTCCTTTGCCTTTTTCAGGACGTCATAGATGCCGAGCACGCAGCAGATCAGTGCGGCAATTCCCAGCAGGAGAAAGACCTGCCGGTTGTCCTTCAGGAAAAGGAAGGTAAGGGCCTCAATCAGCAGACCCGCGGCAAATACGGCGCCGAAGCGGATCAGCAGGGGTTTGGCTGCACGGACGGGATCCAGGGACAGGATCAGTTGTTCATGGGCGCAGCGTTCGCAGACACCGCCCTGCTTTTCATCTCCCAGGGCCTGGATTTTCCGTTCGCCGCCGAGTCCCCGTACAGGAAGGGTGCGCACCTCCAGCGCCCGGATCGGGTATGCGGACGGACCGCCGCAGCGGATACACTTATCTGGCATATTCTCATTCCTTATGATTGAAATAACGGCAGGGGCAGCCAGGCTGTCCCTGCCGTTGAAAACACTTCATAATTCTGAATTATGAATTAATGCTTTATACCACAATGAACTGGGACAGGACAGAGAGCATCAGGCTGGCAAGCAGCAGGATGATTGCGCCGCCCAGACGGGAGGAGATCTGCGCGAAGGGCATCAGCTCCATCCGGTTTGCCGCGGACAGCACCGCCACGTCGCCGGTGCCGCCCATGTTGGACATGCACAGGCCGGCGGTGACGCCGGATTCGAAGGGATAGAAGCCCACCAGCTTGCCGATCAGTGCCGCACCGACGAATGCACCGATACAGGTGGCCGCGCACAGCAGCAGGTAGGTCAGGCTGAAGGAGGAGATGACCGTGGCGATCTCGAGGTAGCAGATACCGATGCCGACCAGCAGCATGTTTGTCAGGTTCTTCATGATGAACTGGAACCACTGATAACAGGCAATCTCAATCCGCTCGGGAATGATGTTGGTGATCTTGCAGATGGCGACCGTGATGATCATCCAGGCGTAGGCGTGGATGGTGATACCGGTACCGAGGGCCTTCCAGGCGCCTGCCAGGATGAAGCCCCAGGCGAAGAACGCGCCGGAGACCAGCAGGCCGATACCCATGTTCTGCAGGCTCAGGGCTTCACGCTTTTCTTTCATCTCAGGGCTGATTTCCAGCTCCTTCGGGTCGATGGAACCGGCCTGCATCAGGGCGCCGTTGCCGTTCATTTTGCCCTTGATCACTTTCACCAGAATGCCGGCCAGCACGATGGAGACCGCATTGCCGATGGCAACCGCGGGGGTCATGACAGACAGCGCCTGCGCCGCAGTCATGGAACTGCTGCTTTCAAAGATCTTGGAAAGCGGAGTCGCGCCGGCGCCCATGCCGCCGCCCATGATCGGCAGGGCGATCAGCAGCAGGGCGTTCATCACCGGATAGCCCATGATGGCAGCCACACCGCAGCACAGGCCGAAGGCCAGGATCAGGCCGCCGAAGATGGCAGGGAAGTACCGGGCCGCAGCCTTGATCAGCAGCTTCCGGTTCATACCCAGGATGGACCCGGTGATCAGGGCGGCAATGTACCAGTCCAGGAACGCGCCGTCGCCCTTGAAGAATTTGTTGATGCTGCCGACAAGGTCCAGCTTGCCGAAGGGAAGGGTCATATTATAGATGGTTTCACCGTCCACAGTCTTGGCTGCGGGCAGGATTCCGAAGTAAACAAGCAGCGCGGATCCGAAGATACAGACGATGGCGCCGCCGCCCAGATAGTCCTTGATGATCGGCGTATGGTCGCCGATCCAGCCCAGAATCGTTCCAAGTACGATCATGAACAGGAAGCAGCCGGCCATGCCCGCGGGCAGAACGCCCAGATAGGTGGCCAGGATCGTCACCGCAGTGATGATCAGGAAGATCGGAAGGGGAAGGTTAAACAGCTGGAACGGTTTTTTCTCCTTGGGTGCGGTAGTCACAGACATTCCTCCTTAAATCGTATTGGGAAACCGAAACCGGGGTCAGATCCTGGCAACTCCGCTTTCGCGTGCTGCCTTCGCAACCGCCGCTGCCACGGCGGGTCCGATACGTTTGTCAAAGGCCAGGGGGAGAATATAATCGGATTTCAGCTCTTCGTCAGAAACCAGTCCGGCCAGGGCCAGGGAAGCCGCCATCTTCATTTCCTCATTGATGTCTTTGGCGCGGACGTCCAGGGCGCCGCGGAACAGGCCGGGGAAGCACATCACGTTGTTGATCTGGTTGGGATGATCGCTCCGTCCGGTGCCGACCACGGCCGCACCGGCGGCCAGCGCCTCATCCGGTTCAATTTCGGGGGTGGGGTTGGCCATCGGGAAGATGATCGGGCCTTCCGCCATGGAGCGGACCATATCCTGGCTGACAATGTGCGGTGCGCTGACGCCGATGAATACATCCGCGCCTTTCATCGCATCCGCCAGCTTGCCGGAAAACTTCTCCGGGTTGGTCCTCTTTGCCATTTCTTCCTGGGCGGGATTCATCTGTTCTCCCTCGCACAGGATGCCGAAACGGTCCACCATCTTCATATGCTTTACGCCCAGGTTCAGCAGGTGTTTGCCAATGGCAATACCCGCGCTGCCGGCGCCGTTGATGACTACTTTTGCTTCGCCGATGTCCTTTTTGACCACTTTCAGGGCATTGATCAGCGCGGCGCCAACCACCACGGCGGTGCCGTGCTGGTCGTCATGGAACACGGGGATATCGCACAGTTCCTTCAGCCGGCGCTCAATTTCAAAGCAGCGCGGCGCGGCGATATCCTCCAGGTTGATGCCGCCGAAGCTGCCGGAGATCAGGTAGATGGTCCGTACGATCTCGTCCACATCCTTGCTGCGGATACAGATCGGGAAGGCATCCACATCGCCGAAGGCCTTGAACAGGGCACATTTTCCCTCCATGACGGGCATGCCGGCTTCCGGGCCGATGTCGCCCAGGCCGAGCACCGCGGTACCGTCGGTAATAACGGCCACCAGGTTGTGCCTGCGCGTCAGCGTGAAGGATTTTTCATAGTCCTTCTGGATTTCCAGGCAGGGCTGTGCAACGCCGGGCGTATAGGCAAGGGAAAGATCGTCTTTTGTTTTAACGGGAACACGGGAAACCACTTCAATTTTACCCTGCCATTCGCCATGCAGGCGCAGGGATTCCTCAGCGTAATTCAAAGGGATGCCCTCCTTATAAAATAATGTTTTTTGGATGTATTCATTATAATGGGGAAATAGGAAAATAACAAGACCAAATATGGCAAACAGGGGTTGATCTTGAACGGCAAAAAGGCGGAGAGTATAATGAAAACGATAAAGGGGAGAGGAGTGAAAGCGGATGCTGGAAAGCTTTATGGTGGCCTTTAACGCAGTGGCGCCGTTTCTGATTCTGCTGGGGATCGGCTTTGCGGCAGTCCGGCTGAAGCTGACGGACCGGCCCTTTATGGACCGGCTGAACGCGCTGAATTACCGGCTCTTTTTTCCCTTTCTGATGTTCAATAATGTCTACAGCGCCAAACCGGAGAACATGCCTTCCGTCAAACTGATGGTCACAGGTGCGCTTTCCGTTATTCTGCTGGTGATCCTGCTGGTGATTCTTGTTCCCCGGTTCGTGAAGGAGAATCCCCGCCGGGGTGTGGTAATCCAGGGCATTTTCCGCAGCAATTTCATTATCTACGGCATCCCGCTGACCACCTATGTTTTCGGTACGGAGAAATCCTCGGTCTGCGGTATGATGATCATGATCATGGTTTCCATCTTCAATATCGCGGCGGTGATTGTGCTGGAACTGTTCCGGGAGGGCGGGAAAATCCGGCCCGGCGCGCTTCTGCTGGGCATTGTAAAGAATCCGCTGCTGCAGGGCTGTGTTGTCGGCTTGGTTTTCTACCTGCTGCAGATCCGGCTTCCGTCCTATATCGCAACGCCGGTCTCCTCGCTGGCCGGGGCGGCAACGACCATTGCGCTGGTGGTGCTTGGCGCGAACCTGAAGTTTGAGGAGCTGAAAAAGAACCGCCGGACGATCAGCGCTGTCCTGGTGATCCGCCTGATCCTCCTGCCGGTGGTCATGGTCACCTTAGCGTACCTGATCGGCCTGCGGGGTGTGGAACTGTTCCTGATGCTGATGATCTTCGGAACCCCCGTTGCCACTTCTTCCTATCCCATGGCTCAGAATATGGGCGGGGACGGGCAGCTCGCCGGGCAGCTGGTTTTTGTCAGCACGGTAGCTTCCCTGGCGACCATTTTCGTATTCATCTTTACTCTGTCACGGCTGGGCCTCCTGGCCTGAATCCTGATGCCATACCGGCAGCTCCCGCGGGGAGCTGCTTTTTTTCTGCCTGCATCCCGTTTTTACAACCCCGTAACAACTTTTTCTTCCGGCTATGCTATACTGACGGACGAAAGAGTGTGCAAAACACGAAATGATGTACAGACACGGAGGAAAACAGCATGGCTTCTGTGCTTTTTGTGGATGATGAACCGGCGATCCGGGAAATGCTGAAAACGGTGCTGAAACTGTCAGGTTATCAGCCGCTGGAGGCTGCCGGCGCGGAAGAAGCCAGGCAGCTCCTGGCGTCAGGGAAGCCTGATCTGGCGCTGGTGGATATCATGATGCCCGGGGAGGATGGCTTCTCTCTGGCACAGGACCTGATTGCCGCCAATATTCCGGTTCTGTTCCTGACGGCGAAGACTGCTGTGGCGGACCGGGTGCGCGGCCTGCGTATGGGGGCGGAAGATTATATCCTGAAACCTTTTGAGCCGGAGGAACTGCTTGCCCGCATGGAGGTTATCCTCCGGCGGACACAGCCCCGCGTTTATGCCGAAAACGGATTCCAGATTGATTATAATGCCCGCACCGTTTCACTGGACGGTGTGCCTGTTGCGCTGACAATAACGGAATACGACCTGCTGGCCCTGCTGACCCGGAATGCCGGGGCGGCGCTCAGCCGGGACAAAATCCTTTCCGCTGTCTGGGGCTGGGACTATATGGGGGAAACCCGCACCGTGGATGTGCATGTGCAGCATCTTCGGTCCAAACTGGGGACGGATACGATCGAAACGGTTTATAAATACGGATACCGATGGGCTGGCAGGGGAGAGGATACGCCATGAGAAAAAAACTGACCGCTCTGATTCTTATTGCTACGGTTCCCATCCTTTTCTGTATGGCCTGGTTTATGAGCAACCGCAGTTTTTCCCTGTCCATGGACCGGGAGAAACAGAGGATCCAGATGACGGAGACGATTGTTTTCCGGGAAGTCCAGAACACGATGGGCAGCGCGGATTTTTCCACGGCAGCGGCCTATGCCCGCCAGTATCATGAGGTTTATCTTTCCCAGGGAATCGAACTGATCTTCTGCTGGAACGGGATACCGATCGCGGACGCGCAGCTGCCGAACGGGAATTACGAGGGGATGCTGATCGGCCGGCGGTGTGCCATGCTGGATACGGTCAGCACACCCCAGCGGTATGCGGTGGCGGAACCCGTCAATGACCGCCTGACCATGCTGCTGATGCGGGATGTCAGTGATATATACCGGCTGAAGCATGATTACAGGCTGATTGCCTTTGGCTGCGCGGGAGCTGCCTCCGTGCTGCTGGCAGTGCTGGTGGTTTTCTTTACCGGATTCCTGACCCGGCCGATCCGGAAACTGACGGAGGCGGCAAAGGCCCTGGCGGAGCATAGGGACCGGCAGGTTTCGCTTCCGATGGATCGGAAAGATGAAATCGGAACCCTGGCCGGGGCTTTTTCGGAAATGCAGGACGCGGTCAGCGCCCGGGAAAAGGAACTGCAGGAAGAAAGTGCTTCCCGGCAGGCCCTCCTGGATGCCCTGGCCCATGAAATGCGGACGCCCCTGACCTCCCTGCTGGGGAATGTGCGGCTGCTGCAGCGGGATCTTCCCCCGGAGGACCGGAAGCGGATGACGGAAAGCATGGCGAAGGAGATCCACCGCCTGACAGATATGGACCAGCAGCTGATGAAACTGACAAACCTCCGGAATGAGGAACCGGAAACAGAGCCGGTTTCAGTTCTGAAACTGCTGAATGAAACCGCGGAGCGGATGAGGGATACCGCCGGTGAGATCGGGATTGAAGTGACGGGAGAGGACAGCCGGATTGCCGGTGACCGGGAACTGCTGTCCCTGTTGGCGGGCAATCTGGTCGCGAACGCGGTTCATGCGTCTTCTCCCGGTATGACGGTGACTCTGTCGGCTGTTCCCGGCGGTTTTCGTGTCCGGGACACCGGAATCGGTATGTCTCAGGAGGCGCTTCAACATGCCTGCGAACCGTTCTGGAAAGCGGACAAGGCCCGCACGCGGATGCAGGGCGGGGCGGGACTGGGCCTGAGCCTGTGCTGCCGTATTGCGGAACTGCACCGGGGCAGGCTGGGCTTTGAATCGGAAGCGGGAAAAGGAACCACGGTGACCTTTACAACACCGTTACAACCTGATGATGACTCCTTTACAACCCCTGTGGCATGATTTGACTGCAGGCAGGACAGTACGCCGTCCGGAAGGCGCGGAACCCGCCGGCAGAAAGAGAGGGAAACAATGAATATCAGAAGACTGACAGCGCTGCTGTGCGCGGCCTTGCTGCTGCCGCTGGCCGCGCTTGCGGAAAATACGGTGGAAATCCTGCCCACTGCCGCGCCGATGCCAAAACTTGAGCAGGAGGAGCCTGCGTCATTTTATTATGGTTTTGAAGACCTCAGCGCTCGTTACCGGGGTGAGTGGGAATACCAGTCTCCGGCGCTGACCCGGGGGGAAATCACGGGCATTTGGGAGGCTGAAGACCGCTGGGAAAACGGAGAACGGCCGGAAAAAAGCATCCTGAACCTGACGGAGAATGTCCACGTGGCTTTGATCCAGCTGCCGGAAGATCAGTATGAGGGAGAAAACTGGTTCCTGCTTCTGCCGAACCGGGAACTGACCGATGAGGAACTGCTGGAGGTGGTGGATGCCTACCGGCAGATCGGCGTGGAGCTTAAGGAGGGCATGATTACCTGGCATAACTGCATGCGGGGAGGCCAGGAAAGCCTGCGCAGCCTGAGAAAAGAGGAACAGGAGCGCTACAGTTCGATCGGCGGTATGTTTATCCGTTCCGGGATTCGGCCCGAAAAACCGCTTACCGCGGAAGTAACGGATGACGGGCTTGGCTGGGTGGATCTGGATGAGGAAGATTACAGTGGCATGGACCGGTACTTTTTTTACCCGGCCAGGCGGCTGACGGATGATGAACTGCTGCAGCTGTATGCGGTGAACAATGCTGAACCGGCCGCCGAGCCGAACCAGCTGGCGGAATACGAGGAAAAGCTCCGTCGGGAGCTGTATTTCCTGATGGGTATGCCCTTTTCCGCTGAAAGGGATAATGAGGAATATGTCCAGCCGGCCGGCAGCTGGGATGTCTACGGCGATGAACGGATGGCCTATTTCGCTTCCTTCCGGGAAGTCGGAGGGAAAGAACGGACCTGGCGGGGTGTGCTGGATATCAATACCGGGAAACTGATTTCCGCGGCTGTGGATCTGGATGAACGGTACATTACCCTGCAGTCCGACATCCGGATGAATCCCTGGGGCGGGGATTGGGAGAGAAATGCAGCGGGAACCGTAATGGAGCTTCGGTCGCGTAAGGACGGCAATACGACCATTGACACGTCGCAGGTATGGTGTGAGAAACGGACCAACAACCTGTACGGCGCGCTGTCCCGGGTTGTGATGGAGGACGGAGCGGTATACCGGGTATGGTCGCCGTATGTGCTGAATGAGGCTGCTTGCGTGTATTACAACGACGCGGTTTCCATGGCCTGTGAGGATGAATACAGCATCCACAGCATGGCCGGTATAAGGGGGAATGAATGATGATGACGAAACAGAAAAAGGCGGTATCCTGCCTGCTGTGTATCATATTGCTGCTGGCCTGCCTGTGCGGGGCGGCAGCGGCGGAGGAAGAAAACCCCGCGCTGGATGCCTCCCAGGGAACTGCGGTAGTCTGGAAGGTCTATGCGCCGGAATGGTTCAACACGAAATGCCTGCTGGACAGCACCTTTGACCGGCAGACCGCGGAGCAGGCTCCGGAGATCGAGGAGGAAATACGGGACGGAAATATCCGTTTCTGGCACCTGAAGGGAAAGGACGGCCTGCCCTTCTGCAGTGTCGGTCCGGTCTATCCGGAATCTGCCGGAATCCAGAACCGGTTCAGCATTACCCGGCACGCGGACGAGGGAAATGAACGGAACTACTGGTACTTCATGGATGAGGATAATATCATTCCTTCGAAAAGCGGTTATGAAGACCTGGATAAAGCCAGAGAAGGCTGGAATTATGCACTTGATCTTATGGGGAACTGGGGATTGATTATGGAAGATGAGACGGCGGAAGTTTTGTCCTACAGCACCCTGGGCAGGATGGAGGGTGCCACTCAATGCCATAAGGTGGTCTTTGGAGAATTGCTTGCAGGCCTTCCGGTACGCTGGGCGGCGAATGCCCTGGGCAACGGAAACAGCAGCATGCGCCCGATGGCGGAAGGATGCTATGCGGAGCTTGTTTTCTCCGATGAGGACGGTTTACTGTACGCGGAGGCTTCCTGGTGCGCTTTTGAACCCCTGATCTGGAAACACGCGGAAGAACGCCTGACCTATCAGCAGGGCTTTGAGATCTTCATGGACGCGGGACTCATGAACGCCGCAGAGATGGAATCCTGCTGGTTCCTCAGCATGGACGGGGACGGGGCCACCGCGACGCTGGCCTGGCGGGTTGGCAACAACTACCTGAGCGCTGTGGACGGCACCTGGCTCCAGACGGAAAAGTAAAGAAGGTATAAGGGGCCCCGATACTGACGGTATGAACTGCCGTCAGTATTTTTATACACGCGGAAGAAAAAACGAAAATTTGCTGAT
>JAGAAC010000055.1 GCA_017615475.1 Clostridia bacterium | reverse complement strand
TTCCTGGGTCAGTTCCTCCGTAGTCATCTCCAGATAAGGCTTCATGACGAGCATCCTTCCTTCGGAAAAAGATCAAAAGATACGTTATCACAAACACCCGGCGTTTTCAAGCGCCGGGATGTTTTTCTGATGGCTTCTCTGAAAGGGGTTCCGGGCGTCAGTTTCCCAGGATCCGGAGGAAGTTGAACAGGCCCAGGTTCCAGATCTCAAAGCTGTGGGTTCCGGTGCATTCCTGCCAGTACCAGTTATCTTCTGCCAGCTGATCGGTATACTTCAGCAGGTCTTTGGCAGCGCCGGAAGCGGAGGCATAGGCGGTGGTGTCCTGGAGGCCGCAGATGTTATAGAAGAAACGGATGGGACAGTTGTCAAACTTTTTGATCTCCGAAGCCACTTTGGCAGCCGGATAGCTGGTAGGCGCAGCGGAGAAGGCACCGAAGGCGGAGAACAGGTCAAGGCATTCGCACAGGCCGATGTTGATGGTCTGCATACCGCCCATGGACAGGCCTGCCATGTAGCGATGATCCCGGGATGCGGTCAGGTCATCCGGGGTGAGGGAACCGTAAGTGGCATAATGGGCATCCATCCAGGGCAGGAGGTCGTTGCGGATCTCCTGGCCGAAGGTGTAGAAGGACTGCATGTTCCCAAAGCTCGTATCCCCGAAATTGGCGGTGGAACGGCCGTTGGGCATGACGATGATCAGGGGTTTGATTTCCCCGTTGGCGATCAGGTGGTCCACGGCGTTCTTTCCGATGCAGTTGGGATTGAGGAACCCCCACTCGTTTTCACTGCCGCCGATGCCGTGGCAGAGGACAAGAAGGTCATACTGCTGATCCGGGGAATAGCCGGCAGGCAGGTACACCAGGGCTTTCTTGGTTACTTCCGCCCCGTCACCGGTATAGTCTTTGGAAGGATAGGTGATTTTTTCAACGGTGCCGCCGCCCTCCTTCAGGGTCTTTTTGTATTCGACGGGAAGTCTGTCCGGCAGTTCCGGAAGCGCGGAAGAGGATTCGGCAACAGCTGCCGCGGAGGAACCGGCCAGGCTCAGGAGCAGGAGAAAGATCACGAACAGTTTCATGGACAACAGCCTCCTTATTCAACAGATCAGGATGATTTTATGATATGCCACCTTTTCCCGGAAAACAATAGATAAATATTGCTGTGAGAATGTCAACGAAGATTAACATTTATGAATCCGGAAGTAAACTGTCGATGGTTGATGCACAATGTTTTCTGTATTATCATTGGGTGCGAAAGGTGGGAAATGTATGATCGGGAAGAATCTTCAGAAACTGCGGAAAATGATGAACCTGACCCAGGAAGCACTGGCGGAAAAAGTCGGTGTCGCCCGCCAGACGATAGCCAAATGGGAAACGGAGGAGAGCACACCGGACCTGGAAATGTCCGGAAGGCTGGCTTCCGTGCTGGAAGTGTCCCTGGATGACCTGGTCAACGCACCGGAGGATGAACTGGACAACCGGCCGGGGATGAAGGGAAAACATATGTTCGGCGTGGTAACCGTCGGGGATAAGGGACAGATTGTGATCCCGGTCCGGGCCAGGCGTGTGTTCAATATCAATCCCGGGGATCAGCTGATGGTACTGGGGGATGAGAACAGCGGCATCGCGCTGGTTAATGCCGAATTCTTTATGAGTGTTGCGGAGGGAATCAAGAATGGCTTCTGAAATGAAAACGCCCCTGACGGTTCAGGGATTGTGTAAAAACTACCCGGCTTTTCAGCTGAAGGATGTGTCATTCAGTCTGGTGCCGGGAACCATCACCGGCTTTATCGGCCGGAACGGCGCCGGTAAAACGACCACGATCAATTCCATGCTGTCGTTTATCCGCCCGGATGCCGGAGAGATCTCCTTTTTCGGACTGGATTATCCGGAAAATGACCGGGAGATCAAGGAAAAGATCGGCTTTGTTTCCGCCGGAATGACCTACTATACCCGGAAAAAGCTGAAGGCGATTACCGCGGTGACGAGGATGTTCTATCCCGGATGGGATGATACTGCATACCGGAAGTGGATGAGCGCTTTTGGACTGGATGAGGAGAAGACGCCTGCGGAGCTTTCCAACGGCATGAAGATCAAATACGCGCTGGCGCTGGCCCTCAGCCACGGGGCGGAGCTGTTGATCCTGGATGAACCGACCAGCGGCCTGGATCCGGTGAGCAGGGAAGAACTGGTGGAGGTTTTCCTGAAACTGAAGGATGAGGGAAAGACGGTTTTCTTTTCCACCCATATTACGTCCGACCTGGAGAAATGCGCGGACCGGATTTTGTTCCTGCAGCAGGGAGAACTGAAAGCGGACGATACGCTGGAAGACTTCCGGGACGCCTGGCGGATTGCGGAATGCGGAAATGAAATCCCTTCGGCGCTGCAGGAAGCGGCCTGCGGACGCTGCCGGAGCCGGGATGGATATACTGCGCTGATCCGGAAAGAAAACGCGGCTTCTTTTGAAACCCGTGAGGCAACCCTGGAAGAAATCATGATTCACCTGGAAAAGGAGGCGGAAGAGGCATGAAACTGCTGATGAAGGAATGGAAGCTGTGCATACATCCCACAGCCTACATCATGCTTCTGTGTGCCGCGCTGATCCTGGTTCCGGGTTATCCCTACGGCGTGAGCTGCTTCTATATGGGACTGGCGATCTTCTTTATCTGCCTGACGGCCCGGGAAAACCATGACGCGACTTATACGCTGATGCTGCCGGTCTCCCGCGGGAATGCAGTAAAGGGAAGAATTCTTTTCTGCACCCTGCTGGAAGTGATCGATCTTGTGGTCATGAGCCTGTTTGTCCTGATCAAATACGCCATCGGGACTACACCGAACCCGGCCGGACTGGATGCGGGACTGGCGCTGATCGGCAGCGGAATGATTATCTTTGCGATCTTCAACATGATCTTTTTCCCGGTATATTACAAGGATATCAATAAGCCGGGGAAGGCATTCGGCTTTGCGGCAGCCGCGGTGTTCCTGTGGATTATCATTGAGACTGCAGCTACCTATGCGGTACCGTTCTTCCGGGATGTGCTGGATCAGCCGGATCCCCGGAACATGAGCGACAAGGCGTTGTTTACGCTGGCAGGGCTTGCCCTGTTCCTGGCGGGAACCGCGAGGAGCCTGCAAATGAGCACGAAGAATTTTGAGGAAGTGAACCTGACACTGTAAGCAAAGGAAGCCGTCCGGAGGGACGGCTTCTTTTTGCAATGAAAAATGAAAAATGAATAATGAAAAACAAAGGAAAAACATGGTATAATAATCTGTCTGGCAGAGACAAAGCATTTTCCGGAGGGAAAGAGGAGTCACATGTCCAAGGAACAGAAGGTAACCCTGAAGGAATGGATCTATATCACAATCGGTATTCTGATCATGACGGTTGGAATCTATTTCTTCAAATTTCCGAATCATTTCTCCACCGGCGGCGTGACGGGTATTGCCATAGTTCTGGGGCACTATGTTCCATCCATCACTCCCGGTACGCTGGTGACGATTATCAATATCGCCCTGCTGGCCCTGGGATTCGCGGTTTTCGGAAAGTCCTTCGGGGTCAGGACGGTATATGCCTCCCTGCTGATGTCCGGTACATTACAGCTGCTGGAAATTGTCTGCCCGATGAGCGCACCGATGACCTCCCAGCCCCTGGTGGAACTGCTGTTTGCGGTCGGCCTGCCGGCTGTGGGTTCCGCAATCCTGTTCAACCTGGATGCCTCCTCCGGCGGGACAGACATCATCGCGATGATCCTGAAGAAGCATACGGCGCTCAATATCGGTATCGCGCTGCTGTGCAGTGATATTATCATTACCGTTTCCGCCTGCTTTGCCTTCGGGATGGAAACGGGCCTTTTCTCCATTCTTGGCCTGATTATCAAATCGCTGTTCATGGACCTGGTCACGGACAACCTGAAGACAAAGAAATGCTTCCAGATCATTACCTCTGATCCGGAACCCATAGAGCAGTTTATTACCGCGGAACTTCACCGCGGCGCGACAAGGCTGCACGGGGAAGGATCCTATACACACGAAGGGAAGACGGTTCTGCTGACCGTGGTTTCCCGGCATGAAGCGGTGCTGCTGCGGAACTACATCCACAAGCAGGATCCGGCAGCGTTTATGATCATTACCTCCAGCACGGAGATTATCGGAAAAGGATTCAGGGGCGTCAACTGAACGCCGTATACACGGGCTGCGCGGGCAGCTGAAAAGAGCCATCCGGAGGGATGGCTCTTTTTGAGTTTGTCCTGTCAGGCCTGTTATGGTATGATACCCATTAACAACCTTTACGAAGGGGGAATGCCTGTGGGCAGCCTGACCGATTCAAATATCCTGGCCAGTCAGTACGGCACTTCAGATAAACTGAATACCCGTATTTCCATACACGACAAGTATTCCACAAACAAGCAGGGATTCGGCAGCTGGATCACGGATCATTATCAGTTCCCTGAAGGCGCTTCCGTCCTGGAACTGGGCTGCGGCACCGGCAGCATGTGGAAGGGGAAGCACGGGCTCATCAGTCGCTGCTCCGCCCTCATCCTCACTGACTTTTCAGAAGGTATGGTGAATCAGGCAAAGGAAACCCTGAACACTGAAAGCACCATTGAATACCGCACTGCCGATATTCAGGCTATTCCTTTCCCGGATCACTCCTTTGACGCCGTTATTGCCAACATGATGCTTTATCATGTGCCGGACCTGGCTAAAGGCCTTCAGGAGGTCAGGCGCGTCCTGAAAGAGGACGGGACCTTCTACTGCGCCACCTTTGGTGAGAACGGCATGATGGAGTACATCGGCAGCCTTTTTACCGATTATGGTGTCGGAACATCGATCAATACCAATTTCACCCTGCAGAACGGAAAGGAAGCCCTCAGCCCCTTCTTCACGGATGTGGAAAAGGATCTCTATGAGGATTCCCTTGCAGTTACCGAAGTGGAAGACCTGGTGGACTATATCTTTTCCCTCTCCGGCATGACAGACCTGCGGAGCCTTCCGCGGGACACGGTCCGTTCCGTCCTGGCATCCCACATGAAGGACGGCGTCCTGCTGGTTCCCAAGGAATACGGAATGTTCATCTGCAGATCCCCGAAAGCCTGAAAACTGAGGAGGTCTTTATGATTTATCTGAAAAAAGCCTGTCCTGAAGATATCGAAAAAGAATGGCAGTTTGTGAGGGATATGCCGGAGGATGAAAACGGCGTAACCAATGAATGGCATCATGTTTCCCGGGAGGATTTCGAAAAGCGGGCGCTGCCTCAGATGATCGCGTTCTCGGACGGCAGCGGGCTTCCGGAAGGCTATGTGCCGGAATCCTTCTATTTTCTCTGGGACAATGGCACCATCGTCGGCCAGTTCAGGATCCGGCATCACCTGTGTGAATCCCTGCGGACCGGCGCGGGACATATCGGCCAGTTCATCGCAGAACCCTTCCGCGGAAAAGGATACGGAACGGAAGGACTGCGCCTGACGCTGGAAGAAGCGCACCGCATTGTACCCGAAGAGGAGATATACCTGCGGGTTCTCCGGGATAACGCCGCTTCCCTGCGGATCATGATCAAAAACGGCGGCCGCGTGGTCGGTCAGGATGAAGAACATTAT
>JAGAAC010000054.1 GCA_017615475.1 Clostridia bacterium | reverse complement strand
GGTTTATTTCGGGCGTCAAAATACCGGAGCGCAGCTTCCGGCTTTTTTTCGTGCCGATCTGTTTCCGGTTTGACGCCTCACCGGAGGTGTATCTATATGTTAACAGTTCGCAATTTATCCATTCTTCACAACAAAGATTTAAGACCGCTGATTCAGGACCTGTCCTTTACGCTGTCCGGAAATGAGCGTCTCGCCGTGATCGGCGAGGAAGGCAACGGCAAGTCCGCCCTGCTCCAGGCCATTGTGTGTCCGGAGAAACTGGGCCAGTGGGCGGAAATCAGCGGAAGTGTTCATTATCCGGGCGAAAAGCTCGGCTATCTGTCGCAGGAGGCGCCGCAGGAGTGGAATGATGTGCCGGCTTATACGCTGTGCATGGGCAATCCTTCCTTTACGGATATGGATCCGGGAGACCTGGCGGAACTCTGCCGCAAGCTGTCCATGGATCAGGAACTCTGTTGGTCGGACACCCGGTTCGGCCTGCTTTCCGGCGGAGAGAAGGTGCGGCTCCGGCTGCTGCTGATTCTCTGTGAGCAGCCGACCATGCTGCTGCTGGACGAGCCTGGAAATGACCTGGACCTGGACGCGATTCTTGCCCTGGAACGCTTTTTGCTTACCTGCAATCTGCCGGTGCTGTACGTCAGCCATGACGAGGGGCTCCTGCAGGCAACCGCCACCCAGGTGCTGCACCTGGAATCCCTGCACGGCCGGGCGGAACCGAGATGGACCTGGGACAAGGAACCCTACGCGACCTACGTCCAGAACCGGAGAAACCAGCTGGACAGGCAGGAACAGATCTGGAAAAACGAGCAGCGGGAGCGGCAGATCCAGGAGGAAAAGTTCAGGAAGATAGAGGACGCTGTCGCACGGGCACAGGAGAATATTTCCCGCCGGGATCCCCACGGCGGAAGACTGCTGAAAAAGAAGATGAAGGCAGTGAAGAGCCTGGAGCACCGCTATGAACGGGAACAGGAATCCGCTACGGAGCGGCCGGCGGAGGAATTCTCCATGTACGCGCTGTTTTCCGACATTCAGCCTGTGCCTAACGGGAAAGGGGTGCTGAATCTGGAACTCGAGCAGCTGCGGGCCGGAGACCGGCAGCTGGCATCCGGACTGCGGCTGCAGATCCGCGGCTCTGAAAAAGTTCTGATTACCGGCAGCAACGGCACGGGAAAAACAACCCTGCTGCGGGTGATTGAGGAAAAACTGCGGGAAGACAGCAGCCTGAAGACGGCGCTGATGCCCCAGCACTATGAAGACGGACTGGATTTTGCCATGACGCCTGTGGAGTTCCTGAACACGGACGGCAGCAAGGAGCAGAAGACCTCCATCCGGGCTTCCCTGATTGCCATGAAGTTTTCCAGGGATGAACTGGACCATCCGATCCGGTCCCTGTCCGGCGGGCAAAAGGCAAAGGTTCTCCTGCTGAAGCTGATGATGGCACATCCGGACGTGCTGCTGATGGATGAACCAACCCGGAACCTTTCCCCGCTCTCCGCACCGGTGATGCGGGATATGATCCGGAACTTTCCGGGTGCGGTGATCTGCGTGACGCATGACCGGCTGCTGATCCGAGACTGGCCGGGCAGGGTGCTCCGGCTGACGGAGCAAGGGCTGGCCGCTGCTGAAACAACGGAAAATGAAAGGAGAAACTGATATGCCAAAGTTTGCGGTACTGCTTTATCCGAATTGTTCCCTGCAGGAGATTACCTGCCTGACCTCCGTGCTGAGCGTATGGTACGAAGAAAAGATTGATTTTATCGCGGGCGGCGCAACGGAGCTTACCAGCGAGGAAGGCCTGCGGATTCTTCCGACAAAAACAACGGCTGAAGCAAAAGCGGCGGATTATGACTGCGTCATCCTGCCGGGAACAATCAATCCGCTTCCCGCACTGTATGACGATGAACTCATTCGCTTCCTCAGGGAAGGCGCCGGCACGGAAACCGTATTCGCCGCGATTTCCTCCGCTCCCATCCTGCTGTCCAAAGCGGGCATCCTGCGCGGCAGGAAGTTTACGGCGGGCTATTTTATGCAGATGGCGGAAACCTTCGACTTTGTGGAGAAGGAGAACTTCGTCCATCGGGGAATTGTGGAGGACGGAAACGTCATTACGGGAATCGGCATGTTTTTCCGGGAGTTCGCGGAGGCTGTCCTCCGGAAATTTGACTATGATACCGGGGAAGAGTTCATGCGGGAACGGCCGGAGGATTTTACAGAAGAAGAACTGACATTCCGCTGGTCCGATGAGGACTACCGGGAGTTCCTGGAGGAACTGAAGGAATATACCGGGAAAGCCTGAGAGCCGGCGTGGACAAAAAAGACCTGAAACGCTACAATATAAAACAGAATAAAGCTGAAGGCACAATCACAGAACCGTTCCCAAGACAATCTACGGGAGGATGCCTGCCGATGAGGAGAGCCGCCGTCTTACTGATCCTTGTTTTGCTGCTTGCGGTGCCTTTTTCCGTCTGCGCCCTGAACCTGAAAACACAGGGAATCCGGTCCTTTGATGACAACGTGCTGACCGTGAACACGGAAACAGGCGGAACGCTGACAATTGAAGCGGTCAGCGGAACGGTTCCGCTGGAGAATCCAGTGTCGGGCCTGACGATTCCGGCAGGAAAAACGGAGATCCTGTGGGACGGGCTGACTTACGGCGGAGAGCCCCTGCAGCAGGGGAAACTGACGCTGCGGGCAATTCTGGAACACAGTGACGGCACCCGGGAGGAAGCAAGCATCACCACATCTGCCGCAAGGCCGCGTTCCGCCGCTGTGTGCTGCCTGCCGGCAGCGGAATCGGTTTACCTGGACGGAAGAACCCCGCTGCGGATTGAGGTGGGTGTTTCGGGAACGGCGGCCTGTGAGCTGAGCATTGCTTCCAAAGCCAATCCGCAGGAAGAACTCTGGCACATGAGGGACGCAAACGGCCTGAAACATCCTGTAGTATTCTGGTGGGACGGACGGAACAATCATCACGGAATCTGTGAGCCGGGTGAATACGTGATTTCCGCTTACACAAGCGTGTGCAGGGACCGGGTGGCCCAGGCGGAGGTTACACTGCTTGCCGAACCAATGCCGGAGCCGGAACTGACCGTGACCGGCAGCCTGATCCCGGAAGACCTTTCTGATGATGCAGCGGTATGGGAAGCCCTTACGGCACCCGTGGCTGTCGGAGCAGGGGAGGAAGGGAACGGGCTTTATCTTGTGAGTGAAAAAACCGCATCCGCGCCTAAAGCCGGTACCTGTTCCTGCCGTACGGTAGGTGTGGCGGTGCTGGAGATCTGCGGGGACGGATGGGTGAAGGTTGGCACCTGGCGCCAGCCGGACGGCGTTTATGTTGAAGGGTATGTAAAGGAAGACAAGCTGCGGATGATCCGGCCCAACACCCGTTACGGGATCCTGCTGGACAAGAAGGCACAGATGATGACGGTTTACGAATACGGGAAACCCATCGGAACCGTGCTGGTATCCACCGGACTGGTGGATGAAAAACATCCGAAGGCAGATACACACAGCGGCGTTTACCTGCTGGGCACTCGCATGGCCGGCTTCGAGCGGGACGGGCACAGCTATCAGTATCCAATCCGGATAGACGGAAGCAATCTGATCCATCAGCTGGGATACGCTGTCCATCAGGGAGAAAGATCGTTTGATGAGGAGCTGGCACTGCTGGGCAGCAAGGCCAGCCACGGCTGTATCCGGGTTGACCCGCGGATTACGGAAGCCAACAACGGCATCAACAGCTGGTGGATCTGGACCCATCTGCCCCATGATACCAAGATCATTATTACCCCGGAGGAATGACCGGGCGGCCCTTGTTCATTCCGGAGAGATTGTATATAATAAAAAAGATGGAATAAACTGAATAAGACAGAACGGGGGCGGGAAAATGAATAAAGACCAACAGGTCCGAAAAGACGGAATCTCCCTGCGCAATGTGCATATTGCCATGATTGTATGCGCCGTGATTATTTCCCTGCTCCTGATTTTTTCCACGTATGAATCCTCCAGTGTTTTCTCGTCCCTTTCCAAGGCAACTGGCAATTATATCGTCCGGCAGAAGGCCGCCCATGAGCTGATGGAGGCTTCCGATTACCTGACGGAAATGGCCCAGCGTTTCACGCTGGAGGGAGACACGCAGTACCTGGACAATTACTTTGAGGAAGCGTTTGTTTCCCGCCGGCGGGAAGAGTCCATCACCAGCATGTCCGAGGATGAAACGGAATCGGATCTTGTGACACAGCTGCGGGAAGCCATGGACGAATCCACTTCGCTGATGTACCGTGAGTACTACGCGATGAAGCTGGTGATTGAAGCCAAGGAAATCCGGGATTATCCGGATACGCTCCGGGGCATTGAACTGAAAGAGGAGGATTCCTTCCTTTCCGCGGAAGAAAAGATGGACCTGGCCCAGAAAATGGTGATGGGCACAGAGTACTACAACCGGAAGGAAGTCATCCGCACAAAGCTGAAGGCAGGCCTGGAAGCGCTGGATAAGCGGATGAGCGCAACCCGGCAGAACACATCGGCCGAACTGAACAACCGGCTGATGGTGGTACGGGCAGTCATCGCGGTGCTGATGCTGGCTATTCTTGTGCTGATCTGGCTGACGGCGCGCCTCGGAACCGTGCCGCTGCTGGAAGCCGGGGAAAAAGCAGAAGCGGGAGAAGCCATTCCCGTGAAAGGCGCGAAGGAATTCCGCCGGCTCGCCGGGAAATATAATGAAATGCTGGAGAAACTTCACGAAAGCAAGGAGGAAAACCAGTGAGCTACCGGATACAGACACTGGCATCCAGAGACGGTTACGAGCTTTCCCTCCGGATTTATGAAACGGAGGCACCCAAGGCTATCGTTAAGTTTATTCACGGTATGGAGGAATACCAGGACCGGTATGAACCTTTTGCCGAATACCTGCAGGCTGCCGGATACACTGTGGTGACGGCGGACCTGCGCGGACATGGCAAAAACGCGCCGATCCTGAGCCATATCGCGGATAAGGAAGGCCATCTGCGGCTGCTGGAAGACGAGGAAGCAATCCTGGACGAGATCCACGGACGCTGGCCGGGCATGCCGGTGATCCTTTTCGGCCATTCCATGGGAACCATTATCGCACGAGCTTTCCTGCAGAAGCACAGCGGGGAGTTCCATAAGGTGGCGCTATCCGGCTATCCGAATCCGAACGGTGCTGCCGGCGCGGGCATCCTGCTTACGGATGTGATTGCCTCTGTGAAGGGCGGCAAGGGCTATTCCAAGCTGGTGGACGGCATGGTGCTGGGACCGTTTGCCAAGGCTGTGCCAAAGGCGGTTACCCCGCAGGACTGGCTTTCGGTGAACCGGGAGAATGTACAGCGCTATATCGCTGATCCGCTGTGCGGCGTAAGGTTTACGCTGGGAAGCTATAACGCTCTGTTCCACCTGATCCGGATGATGGACAGCCCGGAACAGTATGAAACAGTCCGGAAAGACCTGCCGATCCTGCTGATTTCCGGCAAAGAAGATCCCTGCACCGGCGGTGAAAAAGGCCGCGCGGATTCAGAAAACAGGCTGCGGAGGGCCGGATTCCGGAACCTGGAGATTATTACCCTGGACGGCATGAGGCATGAGATTTTGAATGAGACCGGACGGGAGAATGTGTTCCGCAGAATCCTGGAGTTTATGGATAAAGAATAAGAACCGGCAGCCGGTTCAGCAAAGCGCCGCGGAGACGGCAGAAGGAGAGAAAGACAATGAGCAAGAAACTGGAAGAGTATGTAGTGACAATCCCTGATTTTCCGGAACCGGGTATTATGTTCCGGGATATTACTTCGGTAATCCAGGATCCGGACGGCCTGCGGCTGGCGGTGGACGGCCTGGCTGACCTGCTGAAGGATACGGATTTTGACCTGATTGTGGGGCCGGAGTCCCGAGGCTTCATCTTCGGTGTTCCGGTAGCGTACCTGAAGGGCAAAGGATTTATTCCCGTTCGCAAAAAGGGAAAACTGCCCCGGGCAACCGTGAGCCAGAAATATGACCTGGAATACGGACAGGCTGAAATCGAGATTCATACGGACGCCATCAAGCCCGGTCAGAAAGTGGTTATTGTGGATGACCTGATTGCCACGGGCGGAAGCGCGGAAGCCGCGGCAAAGCTGGTGGAGAAGCTGGGCGGACAGGTTGTGAAGATGATCTTTGTCATGGAACTGGCAGGGCTGAAAGG